>JBEHXA010000401.1:0-7248 GCA_048498935.1 Myxococcota bacterium | reverse complement strand
GCGGCTTGCGCGGCAGCCTTTTCGCCGGCGGGACCGGCGGTCATCACCACCAAATCGAATCGATCGTCTTCGCCCTGAGCTGACACGATTCGCGAGCATACTCCGGCTGCTGGCGGGCGTACCCGTCAAACTTGTGGACCGGGCGAGGGCGCCGGTAATAGCTTGGGAGGCCGATGCCCGTGCTGCCGGTTCCGGTCGTGGTGACGGAGGAGCTGTTCCGAGTCGGCGACAAGGCGGTATCGCTCTACACGCTCGGCAGCATGCTGCTCACGTTCGGGGGCATTCTGGTCCTGTCGTGGCTGGTGCGGTTGGGCATGCGTCGCGCCCTGCATCGCGGCAAGCAAGAGGTCGCGCGAGGCGGGCAGGGCGCCGCGGACCGGCTGCTGCACTACGGCTTCATCCTCGTCGGGCTGACCGTGGCGATGCGCATGGCCGGCATCAAGCTCGGCGCGGTGTTCGCGGCCGGCGCGGTGTTCGCGGTCGGTTTCGGCTTCGCGATGCAGAACATCGCGCAAAACTTCGTATCCGGCATCATTTTGCTGATCGAGCGCACCATCAAGCCGGGTGACGTGCTGGAGATCAGCGGATCGATCGTCAAGGTGATGAAGATGAGTATCCGCGCCACGATCGTGCGGACGCTCGACGACGAGGACATCATCGTGCCCAACTCCACGTTGGTGCAGTCGAACGTGAAAAACTACACGCTCGAAGACAACCTGTATCGCGTGAAGGTCGTGGTGGGCGTGGCGTACGACTCGGATCTGCGTCAGGTGCGCGAAGTGCTGGAGAAGACGACAGCGGACATTCCGTGGCGCGATCGCAGCTACCCACCGCGCGTGCTGCTCACCAACTTTGCGGCGTCGTCGGTGGAGTTCGAGGCCTCGGCGTGGATGCACGAACCGTTCAACTATCGCATCGCCAGCTCCGAGCTGCGTGAGGCGATTTGGTGGGCGTTCAAGCGCGCGAACATCGTGATCGCCTTTCCGCAGATCGACGTGCACTTGCCGCAGTCGCTGGCTCAGGGACTGGCTTCCGGCCTCGGCCTGGCCGGAGGGCAGCGGCGCTGAACCCTGATCAGGGTCAAGCCAGCGCGGCGCGCAGAAATTGGCCGCGCCGGTAGCTGGTGAAGAAGACCAGCGCGAGCGCAACGTAGCCGAGCGCGACCGTGAGCCAGACCTGATTGAGAGTGGGGTTGGGAGCGAACCCGACCAGCAGACAAGCGGGCATCTGAACGAACAGCACCACGCACCCGTCCAGGATCAACGCTCGGAGCGGCGCGCCCGCGCCCTGCATCACGGACCCGAGCACGATGCCGATGCCGAGGGCGGCGTAGCTCGGTGCCACCCACCACAGGTAGCCGCGAGCGATGCCGAGCACATGTGGATCGCTGTCGAAGAAGCCGACGATCTCCCCGGCGAAGCGGCAGTAGAGCAGCGAGAGCGCCGCCATCATCACGGCGTTGTACAGGGTTGCCCAGTAGCCGCTCTGTTTGGCGCGCTCGAGGTTCGCGGCGCCGAGGTTCTGCCCGACGAAGGTTTGTACGGCGCTGCCCCAGCCGATGCTGATGAAGAGCGCCATCGTCTCGAAGCGAAACACGATGCCGAGCGCGGTCGTGGCGCTCTGGTCCGTAGCGGTCGTGAAGGCGCGCGCGACCAGCGCGTGGGTGATCAACATCGCGGCCATTCGCACCAAGAGCTCTGCGCTCGAGGGCCAGGCCAACCGGGCTACCTCCTTCAAACTGGCAGGATCCGGCGTGAAAGAGGTGCCCCCGCGCACGAAGCCGAGTCGCTTGGCTGCGAAGAACGCCAGCGGCAGCAGAATCAGCGCGCGGGCCAAGACCGTGGCTACGCCTGCACCGAACAGCTCGAGCCGCGGTACGCCGAGCAGCCGTGCCAGATCGCTACCCCAAGCCAGGAAGGCCGGAGCCTCGCCAGAACCGAAGACGAACAGCACCGCGAACACCAAATTGAGGACATTGCCCAGCACGAGCAGCGCGATGGGCGTCTTGCTGCTGCCGACCGCGCGCAGCAAGCTCGCGAAATGCAGCACGAGGAACATGGTGATGCTGCCGCCCATCACGACCATCAAATAGTCCTCGCCGCGGATCGCTACCTGACCCTTCACACCGATCACGCCGGACAGCAGCGTACTGGCGCCCAGGCCGCCGACCACGCCCATCAGCGCGCCCAGCGCGATCACCAGCAACCCCGATTGCCAGGCGATGCGACGAGCCGTGGAGCGGTCGCCCCGGCCCCAGGCCTGGCTAACCAGGCTCGCTGCGGCCACGCTGATGCCGTAGCTGGTGATGGTGCCGAGCGCCGCGAGTTGATCGCAGATGCCGATGGCGCCGAGGGCTGGTCCCGACACCTCGGGCGGGAGCCGCGCGATCATATAAGCGTCGATTAGGTTGAAGGCCGTTTGCAGGCCCATCCCGAGCGAGAGCGGCACGCCGAAACGAAGCACCTCCAGCGGCAGCGCCCCACGCAAGATGCGCTCCGAGCGTTGGTCGAGCTGCCGGTCACTCACGCCGGTGGCGCTCCCGCCAGCTCCACGATCGGCTCGCGATCACGCTCGAAGCAGCCGATCGGCAGGCGCCGGCGCTTGCGCACGAGCGCGGTGCGCTCGACGAACGCCGCGGTCACCGGATCGTGGTAGCCGCTCGGGCGCGGGAGGTCGGGGTCGTCGTGACCCGGGTAGTGACGGGCGATGCGGCCCATGAACAGCTCGCGCAGGTACTTGCCCACCAGCGACGCCAGCATCACGAGTGGCGCGTGTGCGTCGGCGTCACGCACGAAGCGCAGCCGGCCCAGCTTGGGGAATTGATAGGCGCTCTCGGCTTGCCCTTCCACGATCGTGGCGTGCAGCCAGCCTGCAAGCGGGCCGAAGAACTTGGCGTATTCACCGATGCCGCCCACCTTGCCGCAGACCGCGTGCACGGGCGCACCAGCGCGCCCCCACAGCGAAAGCACGAGCCGCTCCATCGCGTGCAGATCGCTGACGAAGCGATTGATTCCGCGCGCGCGGTGGTCATTCAGTTGCTTGGTGCAAACGATGCTGCTGCGCACTTCCAGAATGTTTACGCCGCGGTCTCGAAAGAGCGCCAGGTGCTTGGCGACGCGCGCGAGCTGCTCCTCGGTCGCGCAGAAGGAGTCGTGCTCCGGAGACCAGCATTGTTGGTCGGCCGTCTTGGGGCAGGGTTCACGCAGCTTGGCCGTGCCTTCGAGCGACAGACGCTCGAAAAGCTCACTGGGGCTTTGGGCGACGTTACCGGTCAGCGAGCGCGCCCAGGCTTCACCGATGCTCACCTCGATGTGTGACATCAGTCGTTTGGAATCGTCGAGATCCTCACGCAGGCGCTTGGGCAGCTTGCGCGAGAGAAAACGCTCACCGGCCTCGTCGGTCTCGGCCAGCACTGCCGTGACCACCATGGGGCCCAGGCGTGAGCCGAGCCCGTTCTCGTCGGCGCCGATGTGGAAGGTCTTGCTCATCCGCCCGACACCGGGGGAATGAGCGCTACCACGTCACCGGGCTGGAGTGAGCTCGTGGACTCCACGAACTCTTCGTTGACCGCGACCCGCACCGAAGCCAGCCGTCCACGAAGCCCCTCGTGGCGCTGCTCGATCGCCACGAGCAAGCTCGCTACCGTGGAGCTTGCGCTATCGCCGAGGCCCAAGCGCTCTTCGCTCGTCCCGGCCAGGTCCCGGAGCGCGGCGAAGTAGAGGACCGAGACGTGACTCTGCGCGGGCTCCGGCACGGGCGGAAGCTACCACTTACGCGCTGTCGAGTCTGCTGGGCCCGAGACGCGAGTTTGCTGGGCCCGACTGTGATAGGTTGGGGGGTCAAAGGAGCACACGCATGGCGGAGGAAAAACCGCGGCTCGGCCGCGATGTCTACGTGGCACTTGCGGCGGTCGCTTGGGCGGACGGGAACCTCGACCAGGAGGAGGCCGATGCCATCGTGCGCACGGCCCTCGAGGAAGGGCTCGACATCACCGAGATCGCCGAGATCGAGGCCGCCACCAAGCAGCCGATCGACCTGGGCGTCATCGACCGCAAGAACCTGTCCAAGGAAGATCGCCTGTTCGTCTACGCGGTAGCGTGTTGGCTAACGCGCCTCGACGGCGTCGTGACTGCCGCCGAAAGCGAAGCGCTCAGTCGCCTAGGCGAGGCCTTGAAGATCCCGGAGCGGCCCCGCCAGCTGGTCGACGCCATTGCCCAGGACGTTGCGAACCGCGGCGACGACCGACCCTCCCGCTACGACCTGATCGGGCTGCGCCGAGCTATTGGTGACCGCCTAAAATCCGCTGAGGCCAAAAAGGACGCGACTTAGGCCGAGCTTCCGGAGGCCGCTGGATGCCTTTTCGTCACATCGGCCACCAAAGTTCCTTCAGTTCGTACGGGATCCGGCCGTCTTGAGATGAGGGGCCGCGCCCGAGGGCGCGGTGTGCCGAGTCCATGACCCTCGCCGTCGTCTCTCGCGAATCGTCCGGCAAAGCACCGCTTTCAGTGGTCGCGCTTCAGATCGTGCGCGAGGCGCTGAAGCCGAACGCCGTGCCTGCTGACCTGGCCCGCATGGCCGAGAGCGACCCGGGCTTTGCGCTGCGCATCATCTCGATGGTGAACAGCGCGGCGTTCGGCTTCAACCGCAAGGTCTCGGACGTCCGCCAAGCAACGGCCTTCGTGGGCGTTCGAGGGCTGCGCACCTTGGGTCTCTCGCTTGCCATCTCGGACATGGTGCCGGCGGGCGAGCACGGTCAGGTGCTGCTGGGTAACTCGCTTCGGCGTGGCATTGCGGCGCAGCTCATCGCGCGGCTCCTGGGTCAACGCGAGGTCGATGAGTTTTTCACGGCCGGCTTGCTCGCAGAGGTCGGCCTGCTGGGGCGAGCCCGCGATGACCTGGCAGCGGCGGCGGCGGTCGCGAAGCTGCCGTCGGGCGATCGGGTGCTGTTCGAGCGCGCCGAGTCGGGCACCGATCACGTCGTGCTCGGCGCCGAGCTGGTGCGCTCGTTTGGGCTGCCCGAGACCCTAATCGATGCTGTCGCGCGTCATCACGACTCGACCATGCCGGAGCCCCTGCTTGCCAGGGTGGTTTGGCTCGCCGAGCGCGTCGCGGCGATCTGGGAAGGCGGAGACGTTCCCACCTCGCAGGCAGAAGCGACTCGGGCGCTCGCCGCCGTCGGCGTCGGGCCGGACGAAATCTCGGGCTTACTGGCGCAGATCCCGGAGCTGATCTCCGAGGGCGCGGTGGCGTTCGGGCGTGAAGTAGCGCCACAGCGGCGCGTCGACGAGTTGCTGCTGGACGTGAGCCGCAGCCTGCTCGAAATGAATCAGAGCTACGAGAGCCTGGTGCGTCGGCTCGAGACCTTGTTGGCTGAAAAGGAAGAGCTCAGCCGACAGCTCGCAGTGCTGAACGACGACCTCACGCGCCTCGCCAGCACCGACGCGCTCACCGGGCTGCCGAACAAGCGCTCGCTCGAGCAAGCCATCACGCGCGACTTGGCGCGCGCCGATCGCGACAAAACCTGGCTGGCGCTGGTCGTGGCCGACGTCGATCACTTCAAGCAGGTGAACGACAACTACGGGCACGCGATTGGCGACATCGTGCTGCAAGCCGTCGGCAAGGCGTTGGCAAGGCAGCTGCGTGCCGGTGACCTGGCAGGTCGCTACGGCGGCGAGGAGTTCGTACTCGTCTTGCCGGGTAGCAACATGATCGGTGCTCGCATCGCCGCCGAGCGGATTCGCAAGGCGCTGGAGGCGCTCGTGATCGAGACGCCGCAAGGCCCGCTCAAAGTGACCGCCAGCTTCGGCGGAGCCGCGCTGTGCGGGCCCGGGTGCGCGGGGCGACGCGACGAGCTGTTCGTGAGCGCCGACGGCGCGCTCTACGAGGCGAAGCGCGCGGGGCGCAACCGGGTCGTAGTCGCGAGCTCCGTGAGCGCGCCCGCAGCCGAGTAGCGCGGCCGAGCTGCCCTACGCGAGCAGCTCTGTTTTGGCGACTGGATAGCCGTCGGGCCGGCGCACGGCGTAAGAGAGCGCCAGCACCTCGACCAGCACGGTGCGGTAGACGACGTGCACGTCGTCGACGTCGATATCTTCGGCGTGGGCGTCGAGCGTCGCGTCGATGTGTTCGTGCACGAACGAGAGCACGTGGGGCTGTTCCATCGCGATCACGTCGTCGCTGTCGAGCGACTCGGCCGGATCGGCGCGGCGTAGCTCCTCATCCAGGGTGAGCAGCTCGTCGGTGGCGGCCAGCTGCTCTTCGGTCACCTCGTCGAGGTGGCTACCGTGCGCCTTCTCGAAGGCCAACCAAAGCGTGAGCGCCAGGAAATAGCCGAGCGCTAGGGCTGTCTCGTCGAGCGGACGACCGAGGGCCTCGGCGACGTGACTGGCTAGCGCGGGCTGCGCGCGCTCGAAGCGCTCGAACGCCTCGTCCAGCTGGCTACGCGCCTCTTCGTCGTCGTCGGCAAGGCTTTCGCGCACGGTGTCGAGCGCGTGCTGTGGCACCCCGGCATAGGCTGGGACGGGGCGAATGGCGGATCGTCGTACCCACACGGTGCTCTCGAAGATCTAGCACGCAAAATCGAGCGTGGAAACTCGCGGATCTGCGTGTAAGTACGACGAGCCCAGCATGGCCACTGAAACGGAAGCTCCGAGCAAGCCCAAGCGCGTGATTTCACTTGGGCGTGCCTCGATCGCTGGGCTAACCTGTTTGCCCGTTCTCGTTTTCGCCGTTTTCGCGCTGGGGTTCGCGCGTTTCAAGCTGGGACACTCGGCGCTTTCGCATCTCTCCATCGCTGGTGAAGCGATGGGAGGCGAGCCCGCTAGCACCATCCAGCGCAAGCTCAGCGAGCGGGCCAAAGGCTTCGGCAAGCAGCAGGTGCAGCTCGAGCTCGATGGCAAGCAGACTAGGCTGAGGGCCGAGGAGCTCGGCGTCGAGCTGGCCGTGCAGGAGTCGGTCGAGCGGGTCTTGAGCGAGGGGCGCAGCGCGAGCAGCTGGCAAAACCTCGGCGCGTACTGGCGCTCGCTGTGGAGTGACCGAGCGCTCGCTGCCGCGTCGCGCGTGGACAAGGCGCGGCTCGAGGAGGGCCTGAACGTCGTCGAGAAGCGGCTTATCGACGACCCGCCGGTCGGAGCAGCGCTCGAGGTCGTCGGCACGACGCCGCGCGCGGTCGCGCCACGCGCAGGCCGGAAAATCGCCCGCGAGCGAGCTCGCAGCGAAATCTTACAAGCGCTGCTGGCAGCGCGAGCGGGC
>JBEHXA010000400.1:0-7258 GCA_048498935.1 Myxococcota bacterium | reverse complement strand
GCTTCTTCGACTGGATCGCGTCTCGTGTCGGCGGTCCAGCCCGCCTCCGTGCGTTCTGGTGCGTGGAGGCGTTAGCCGCCGAGCTTCTTCGACTGGATCGCGTCTCGTGTCGGCGGTCCAGCCCGCCTCCGTGCGTTCTGGTGCGTGGAGGCGTTAGCCGCCGAGCTTCTTCGACTGGATCACCATCAGGTGATACTTGCCGTACTCGCTTTGGCCGAGGGTGAAGAGCACCTCCATGAGGAGGCGGTAGGGCGTCCCCTTGTCGGCGATCACCACGGCTTCGGATGACGACGGATCGAGGCCTTTGGCGCGGCGCACCGCGACGTCGGTCTTGCGAGCCGCCATCAAAGCGTTGCCCAGCGGCACGATGAAAAGGTCGTTCGGGCCGCTGCGCTTGAAGCGCGCGTCGACACCCGCCTGCGCCAGCGATTCACGCCCGGGCAGGGTGAGGATCTTGTCGTCGCCGACCAAGATTTGCGTCTTGGAGACGGTGACCAACACGCCTTCCTGAGGGGGCGGCGCTTTCACGATGGACGCCGGCAGGCGCAGGTCGTCGCTCTGCGGTACCGACGCGCTCGACTCACCCAGCGTCTTCAAGAGGAAGACGAGGATGATGGTCATGATGTCGAGCATCGCGGTGATGTTCAGGAAGTTCACTTCCTGGTCGTGCGCGTTGCGACGAATCGCCTTGCGCAGCTCCGCCTTGTACTTGACGACCGAAAGCTTGGGCGGCGCCGGTGCGCCAGGCCCCCCTGCGCCCGGACCGGTGGGTTGGCTCATCGCGGCACCCCGAATTGAATGTTCTCGAACAGGTTGTCGCCGGTGGGCGTCGTGCGAAGCGCATCCATCACGGCCACGACCGTCTGAAACTCCACGCCCGGGTTGGCGGTGATGGTGGCCTGCGTTTCGTCAGCGAAGTCGGCTGAAGCACCCTTGAGTCGGGTGGCGCACGCCGTGAGACCGCTGAAATCGTAATTCCCGTTCACCTTGGGAACCGCGATGCCGGCGCCAGCGTCGTTGCACCCGGGCGCGATGTTGCCGCCCGAGGCCTTCAGCGAGAACCCATCGCTCACGATGAACACGGAGAGGTTCAGCGCCTGCGTTGGAATTTCGGCTCGCACGCCCGGCCCCTTGTTGGCAGGCGGGTTGGTCACGATGCTGGCGGTAAAGGTCACCGCCACGGTCGCGAGCACGAAGATGAGGATGTTAACGACGATGTCCAAGAAGGGGACGATGTTGAGCTCGCCACCCTCCTCGTCAGGAGAGAGCTCCCGCGGCTGGCTCAGACGGCGGATCTTTCCGCGCTGTGCTGCGCTGAGGGACATGCTTTACCCGACCCTCAGATCTGGCCAGACTTGGAAATAGTCAGCATGTTGAAGGTCCGCTCCATCGTGGCCTCCAGGTCGTGCTGAATGTTCTTCGAGCGGGTGTGCAAAATGATGTGAGTAATCATGCAGAACACCGCGATGCCCAGACCGAGCGCGGTGTTGTACATGGCTTCGGCGATACCGTTCGAGAGCATGCGCTGCTTGTCCGCCTGGCTCAGGCCGGGGGCGGCGATGGCGCCGAACGTGGCGATGAGGCCGGAGACGGTGCCGAGCAGACCGATCAGAGTCGCGATGTTGGCGAGCGACCACAGAGCGCCGATGCGCTTCTCAGATTGAGGCTTGAGCTCCGACAGCTTCTCGCTGAGCGAAGCGTCGATCTCGTCCGGGCCCTTGTTGGCATGAGTCAGACCGGCCTTGACGAGCTGCAGGATGGGGTAGTCGTCCGCTTCACAGAGCTTGATGGCGCGATCGATGTTGCCCGCCGAAACCAGCTTCTTCACCTGCGCGAAAAACTCTTTTGAGTTGACGCGGTAGCGAGTCATCTGGAAGGCGAAACGCTCGATCACGATCGTGAGCACGATTGCGGACGTGCACAGATTCAAGACCATGAAGGTCGGGTTCTGTTTGAACGCCTCGACGAGTTGGCTATGTCCGCCTTCGGCCGCTAGAAGCAGGAGATGCATTCCCCAAGTCCCTTCTGTTGCTTTGGGTGCTTATGGTGTCCCGGGCGCTGAAACTTGGCGCTCGTTCACTTCGAGCCGAGGACTATAGCCGGCTGAAAACGAGTTTTACAAGTGCACGTTAATGCCGACGTTTTTAGGGGTCTGTCTCGCTCGTCGCCGCGGCCTTAGCCCCAGCGACTCCCGCAAGATCCCCGCAATTACGCTTACGCTCGGCTCACCGCAAAAGTAAGCGCCGAACGTGCGGCCGACACGCGGCGCGCGCGCTTATCGATGCACATCACTGAGCACTTACGTCACGCCCGCGCTTCGCACGCCCGCTCCGCGCTCGCGTCCCTTCACTTCGGTCGTCGCGTCTCGCGTCTCGCGTCTCGCCCTGCACGTCGCCCCTGCACATGGCAACGCTGACACCCTCGCTCTTGCCTGCTCTGACTCTCACCAGCACACGATGTAAGTCTAAAAACCACCTGAAGCGCGCTTTCGTGAAAAATTTCTGACGGAGCGCGAACAGCTTCGTAAAATCCAATCTCTCTTGACTGCCGGGGTTCCAGTTGAGCAAGATGCCCGGCACTCTCGGTCTTTGGAGCGCGGGGCCGCACGTCGCGAAACGCGAGACCGAAGGTCAAGAAACTCGCAGGAATTAGGCATGGTTGGCCAAATTCCTGGGGCATCCAACGAAGCATCAGTCGGAAGGTAAACGTCAAAATGTCGAGTGCATGGCATCACTTCCAAGCGGGCGGATGGGCGATGTGGCTCATCCTGTTTTGGCTCATCTGCTCGATCGCCGTGATCGCGGAGCGCTCCGTGTATCTGTTCGGCGCGTCGATCAATAAAGAGGTCTTCTTGGCGACCATGCAGAAGTGCATCCTGGCCGGCGATATCGCGAAGGCCGTCAAGATGTGCTCCGCCGCCAACGCACCGCTGGCGCGCATCGTCCAAGCTGGTCTCGTTAAGGTGAATCGCCCGGACGAGGAAGTTCAGGCGGCGATGGACGAGGCAGCGCTCCGCGAAATGCCGAAGATCGCCAAGCGCACGGGCTTTTTGGCCCTGTTCGCCAACTTGGCCATGCTCTGTGGTCTGTTCGGCACCATCGTCGGCCTGATCAAGGCGTTCGGCGCGGTCGGTGGCGAGTCGGTCGACCCGAGCCAGAAGGCCCGCATCCTCGCTGAAGGTATCGCGGAAGCCATGAACTGCACCGCGTTCGGCCTGCTCTCGGCCATCACGGCGCTGATGGGCTTCGCGTTCCTCAACGGCAAGACCCAGACGATGGAAGACGACATCAATGAGGCCTCGGTGCAGGTCCTCAATCTCGTCGTTGCCAACCGCCAGAAGGTCAACCTGCAGGGCCTCGAGGGCTGATGCTTCCGCGGCGCGGGGCTGGAGCCAAAGCTCTGGCCCCGAGCCGTGTTGGATGCGTCGAGACTTGGTTGGCTGCTGGTTGTTAAGGAGCGAGCATGGCTGGTATTGACGTCGGAGGCGGACACGGCAAGCGGGCTACGAATCACGAGATCCCGCTGATCCCGTTCATCGACTTCCTCCTCTGTCTAGTCGCGTTCTTGCTGGTGACCGCCGTCTGGTCGCAGATGGCACGCATCAACGCCGACGCGCGCGTCCCGGGTCCGCCCAAGGACGAGCCGCCCGAGGAGCAGAAGAAGGAAAAGCAGCTCCACGTGGAGATGAAGGGTGAGTCCAAATTCCAGCTCATCTGGAAGGAAGGCAACACCGTCGTCAACACGATCGACGTCGAGCGCAAGGCAGTGCCGGTCGGTAACGAGGGCGATATTCGCTATCCCGATCTGGCCAAGAAGATCTCCGAAGAGTGGACCCAGAACGGTTCGCACCGCGGTGACTTCAAGGACGACAAGAAGACCGACCAGGCCGTCTTGCACACCGATAACAGCACGCCGTTCTCGGACGTGGTGGCCGTCATCGACGCCATCTACACGCCCAAGCGCGACTGCTCGGTCTGTGAGCGCGGTAAGTCCGTCAAGATCCCCGGCTTCAACGTCACTTTCTCGGTGAACTGACCATGTCGGAAAAACCGCTCAGCCGTTTTCATCAGCCGATCGCGACCCCCGGTCGTCGGCTGCTCCACCACGTACCGCTCCGCTTCGTGCGGAAGAAGGTGTCGGGTGGCGGTCAGCGCTCGGTGAATCAAGAGATTCCGCTGATCCCGTTCATCGACTTCTTGCTCTGCATCGTGCTGTTCCTCCTGGCGAGCTTTTCGGCCAGCGGTGAGCTGCCGATCGACAAGAACGTGAAGCTGCCGAACGCCGAGAACGTGCTCGACATGACCGACGCGCCGATGGTGGCCATCACCGGCACGCAGATCCTGGTCGACGGCACCGCGGCGGGCAACACGCGCGCAATCATGGAAGCGAACCGCTTGCAGCGCGTCGACGAGCTCTTCAACGTGCTCAAGAACAAGCGCGAGCTGTGGAAGCAGCTGAACCCCGGCAAGGAGTTCGGCGGTGTCGTGGTGCTACAGGTCGATCGCAAGGTCGAAGCGCTCGTCGTCAAGAGCGTGTTCCAGACGGCTGCGTTCGCGGGCTACCCGAACGTGAGCTTCATGGTCGGTCGCCTCGGCCAGCAGGGCTGAGGTAGGACGCAAATGCGGGAGCGAGGGCTCCCTTCGCTCAACCAAGCGCGCGCCGAACGTCGGCGCGCGCTCGTTTATGGGCGAGTGGCTCTTCGGGCCATGCCTCCACACTTTTGGCTGTGGGTGCTGGTCGGCGCGGGCGCGTTCGGCGTCATCTACTGGCGCATCGCCGAAGGAAGGCTCGAGGCGCGCAAGAGCGCCGTGATGGCCAAGCAGCGCGCGATCGCGGTCGCGCTGGGGCCGAAGATCCAACCCTTCCGCGACCAGGTCGAAGGCTGGGTGCGTGAGCTCGCTGCGGACGGCCCGGGTGATTTCATGGCTCCGGGCGATGAGCTGAAGGGCCTGCGCGAGGCGCCGGGCGTGTACTTGCGGCTCCGCCGCGAGAACGCCGCTTCGGCCAAACAGATCCGAAAGGCGGCGCAGGCGTCGCTGCTCGACGGCTTCACCAGCTGCCTTTTCGTGAGCCCTTCGGCGCTGCCGACCGAGGGCGTGGCATGCCGGGTCACCAGCGAGTGCCAGCCGGGCCAGCTCTGCAACGAGTGGAATGTGTGCGCGCCGCCGCCGCGGCCTTACAACATGCGTTTGGCGTACCGCTCGCTGCGCGTGCTTTCGAGCGAGTGGACCGACGAGCTCCACCAGGCCGACACCGAGCTAGCGGTCAATGCCTACGATCGCGATCTCGACAGCGTCGCCAAGCACGACGTGCCGGTCGCGGTCGAGATCATGAACAAGGCGCGCTTTTTCACGCTCGTCATCGACGAGGAGCCGGAGGGCGGCTTGCCGAAGCTCGAGCCGGATGCCGGTGAGACCGCCGAAGAGCGCCTGCAGCGCTTGCCGCATTTCGCTCGCGTCGGCATTTGGGACATTGCCAGCAAGGCGCCGCTGCTGCGCTTGCGCACTCAAGCATTTGCAGAAGTGGTGCCGATGGGAGCACGGGCCACGGCCAGCCCCGCGGTGCAAGCCGCGCAATCGCGTCAGGCCAATAGCTGCGGCCTCGCGCTCGTCGTGCGCGGGCGCGTCGAACGCACGTCGCCCTAGCCGTGGTGCGGACCGGCACCGAAGCCGCCGCCGCCCGGCGTGAGCACGGTGAGCCTGTCTCCGGCCTGCACGTCGAAGCTGGAGGCGCCAGGCAGCTCGGCGCCGTTCAGTAGATTTCGGCCGAGTGCGCCGCTCGCGCCACCGGCCAAGCCAAACGGTTCGCTCTGGCGGCGCTCGCTCAGTACGGACACGCGCGCCGGGCGCAGAAACTCGAAGCTCCGGACCACGCCATCTCCGCCCCGGCGCTTTCCGTCACCGCCCGACCCGCGTCGCACCGAATGCTCGATGATTCGAACCGGATAGCGGCGCTCCATCACCTCGGCGTCGGTGATGCGCGTGTTGGTCATGTGCGTGTGCACGGCGGATGCTCCAGCGAAGTTGGGCCCAGCGCCGGCTCCGCCCGCGATGGTCTCGTAGTAGCCGTAGCTGCCGTCGCCGAACGACAGGTTGTTCATCGTGCCTTGGCTGGCTGCCAAACAGCCGGCGGCGGCGAGCAGCAGATCGACCACGCGCTGCGAAGTCTCGACATTGCCGCCCGCGACGGCGCGTTCCGGGCCGGGGGACAGCAGGCTTGCTTCGGGGATGACGACGCTCACGTGCCGCAGACATCCTGCGTTGAGCGGTATCGGTTTGCCCACGAGCACGCGCAAGAAATAGAGCACGCAAGCGAGCGTGACGGCGCGCGGGGCATTGAGGTTGCCCGGGTGCTCGGCGCCCGTGCCCGTGAAGTCGACGCGCAGCGCGCTTGCGTCGACCTCGAGCGTGACCACCAGCGGTGTACCGTCGTCGAGCTGGTCGCGAAACTGATGGCGACCCGGCTCGAGGCGCGCGAGTGAGCGCAGCACCTCGTTGGCGGCGTCGTCCTGGACGAAGCGCATGTAGGCTTCGACCTCGGTGATGCCGCGCTCGGTGGCGAGCTCGAGGAGCAGCTGTGCGCCAGTGCGCACTGCCGCCAACTGTGCTTCGAGATCGGCCAGGTTTTCGGTCACGCGCCGCGCCGGTAGCGGGCCCGAAAGCAGGAGCTCGCGCAGCAGCGCGTGGTCGAAGCTTCCGCCGCTCGTGACCTTGACGGCCCGGAGCACGATGCCTTCTTCGGCGAGGCTGCGCGAAAAGGCAGGCATGGAGCCCGGGGTGCTGCCGCCCACGTCGGCGTGATGGCCGCGAGCCGCTGAAAAAAAGCGCAGCTGACCAGCGTTGTCGTGAACCGGCGCCACCACCGTGATGTCCGGCAAGTGCGAACCGCCGCGCGCCGGATCGTTCGTGACGAAGACGTCGCCGGGCGCGAGCGCCGGGTGCGACTCGATCACCGCCTTGACCGACTCACTCATGGCGCCGAGGTGGACCGGAATGTGAGGCGCGTTGGCGATCAGCTCGCCCTGAGCGTCGAAGACGGCGCACGAAAAATCGAGCCGCTCGCGGATGTTCACGCTCATCGCGGTCAGTTGCAGCGTGCGGCCCATCTGCTCGGCGATCGACATGAAGCGATTCGCATAGATTTCGAGCAATACCGGGTCGGCGCTTGCAGCGCGGTCGAGCGCGTCGGCTGCGCTGGAGGCGATCGAGGCGCTGCGCGCGCGCGGCGCAACCACGCGCAGCAAGCAGCCGGCTTCGAC
>JBEHXA010000399.1:0-7258 GCA_048498935.1 Myxococcota bacterium | reverse complement strand
CCGGGCGAGACGAAGGCGTGGAGCGTTTACTGGTATCCGATTCGCGAGATCGGCGCGGCGCCAACAACATGGTGTTGAAGCCCGAAGGGCCCGGCACGTCGGTCTCGGCCGACACCATGGATCCTCCGGTCTTCCCGGTGCTGGCCGACAACCTGTTCGCGCACACCACGAACATGAAGAACTTTTCGCAGATGATCACGCTGCCCAACGTGACCTGCGAGCGCTGCACGCTGCAGGTCATCGAGTTCATGGCCGAGCACGGCGCGGACTACTATTATCGCCACTGCGCCGACCTGAAGATCACCGCCGACCCGGGTAAGCCGATCTTCGATCCCGGCGGCATGGGCGGTACCGGCGGCACCGGTGGCACTGGTGGCGCGGGCGGCGGCACCGGCGGCACGGCGGGTGGTACAGGCGGCGCCTCGACCGCTGGTGCTGGCGGCGTGGCAAACGGCGGCGGCGGCGGTACCGGTCCTTCCGGCGGCACGCCGAACACTGGCGGCTCGGTTGGCACGGGTGGCACCTCATCGACCGGTGGCACCGGCACGGGTGGCACGGGCGTGAGCTCTGGCGGTACGGGCGTTGGTGGCACCGGGGCTGTCCCGCCCGCCACCCCGACCGAAGACGACGGCGGCTGTTCGCTCAGCGCCGCCGGTAAGCACAGCACGGGGCTGCTCGGCTCGGGCGCCGCGCTACTGCTCGGGCTCGGTCTGCTCGGGCGTCGTCGCAATCGGGCCCGCTGACGCGCGCGAGGCGAGCAAGCGCTCGCTCGCTCGCACTACGAACTCGCCGAAGCGCAAGAGCTCCTGGCTCGGCGCTTCGGCCCCGAACAGGGCCCGCTCCTCCATCAACGCCAGACCCATGGCGTAGACGATGGTGCGAATCGTGAGGCGCAGATCTTCGCGCTCGGCCGAATCGCGCCCAAAGGCGTCCGCCAAAAAATCGAAGCCCGGGTACAGTCGTTCCTCGAAGACGCTTTGAATGCGTCGCCGGTGTTCGGGGCTTTCGATCGCGACCACGAACAAGAAGCGCACGAAGCGCGGATGCTGCTCGGTGGCCCACAGCGCCAGCGCCGTGTCCCGCGCGAACCGCGGCACGTCCTCGATGTCGCGCGGGAAGCCGACGTGCAGCGCCGCTTCGAGCATGCGACTCGCGCAGTGCTCGATGATCTGCTGCACCAACGCGTCTTTGCTGTCGAAGTAGTGATAGAGGCTGGGCTGGCTCATGCCCAGCCGCGCCGCCAGCTTGCGCAGCGACGCACCCGCCACGCCGAGCTCGGAGATGAGCGACAGCCCCGCGTCCAGCACCTCTTCACGCCTCGTGGGCGCGCTCGCGGCCCCCGCCGCCGCGGCGGAGCGCGAAGTCGCGGGGCGTTTCTTCGAGCTCACGGGGCCACAGCATAGTGGCCCACCGCCAACCCAGCACCCTATGGCGCGAAATTGCCGGGGTTTTCTAGCCCTTGAGCGCCTTCGAGACCAGCGCCTTGGCCTCTTCCACCAAGCGCGCGAGGTGCTCTGCGCCCACGAAGCTCTCGGCGTAAACCTTGTAGACGTTTTCGGTGCCCGAAGGGCGAGCGGCGAACCAGCCGTTCTGAGTGGTCACCTTGAGTCCCCCGATGCCGGCGCCGTTGCCGGGCGCTTGGGTCAGCTTGCCCGTGATCGGCTCGCCCGCGAGCTCGGACGCCGTCACCGCGCTCGGCGACAGCTTCTTCAGCCGAGCCTTCTCGGCGGGCGAGGCGGGCGCATCGATGCGCGTGTAATGCGGCGTGCCGAGGCGCTCGGTGAGCTCGACGTAGTGCTGACCGGGGTCGCGCCCCGTGACTGCGGTGATCTCGGCGGCGAGCAGATTGAGGATGATGCCATCCTTGTCGGTGGACCACACGCTGCCGTCGTGCCGCAAGAAGCTGGCTCCCGCGCTCTCTTCGCCGCCGAAGCAGAAGCTCCCGTCGAGCAAGCCCGGCACGAACCATTTGAAGCCGACCGGCACCTCGCTGAGCTCGCGCCCGAGGTCTGCCGCGACGCGATCGATGAGCAGGCTGCTGACCAGCGTCTTCCCGATCTTCGCGGTCTTCTTCCAGCCCTTGCGGTGCGTGAGCAAGTATTGAATCGCCACTGCCAGGTAGTGGTTCGGGTTGAGCAAACCAGCGCTGGGCGTCACGATGCCGTGCCGGTCGGAATCGGGGTCGTTGCCGAAGGCGACCTGGTACTGCGAACGAAGCCCGAGCAGCTTGGCCATGGCGTACGGGCTCGAGCAGTCCATGCGGATCTTGCCGTCGTGGTCGACGCTCATGAACGAAAACTTCGGGTCCGTCTGAGCATTGACCACGGTGAGGTCGAGCTCGTAGTCGTCCGCGATGCGCTCCCAGTAGTCCACGCTCGCGCCACCCAACGGATCTGCGCCGAGCGAGAGGCGCGTCGACTGGATCGCATCGAGGTCGACGACGTGGCGCAAATCAGCCACGTAGGCCGAGATGTAGTCGTGCTGCTTGGTCGTTGCAGCTTTGAGGGCGCTCTCGTAGGGCAGCGCTTTGATGCCCGCGCCCTTCGCTTTGATGAGCTCGTTGGCCCGCGCCTGCACCCAGTCGGTGACGTCCGTATCGGCGGGACCACCGTGCGGTGGGTTGTATTTGAAGCCGCCATCCCGGGGCGGGTTGTGCGATGGCGTGACGACGATACCGTCAGCCAGGCGCGAAGACTTGCCGCGATTGAAGCTCAAAATCGCGTGCGAAATGGCAGGCGTGGGCGTGAAGCGGTCCTGCATCAAGACCTCGACGCCGTTGGCGGCGAGCACCTCGAGCGCGCTCTGTTCTGCTGGCCCTGAGGCGGCGTGCGTGTCTTTGCCCAAGAACAGCGGGCCGTTGACGCCCGCCGCCGCGCGATGCTCACAAATGGCCTGGGTGATGGCCCGGATGTGGAGCTGATTGAAGCTGCCGTCCTCGGGCGCGCCGCGGTGACCGCTGGTCCCGAAGCTCACGAGCTGCTCGGGATTCTCCGGGTCAGGCTGCTTGTCGTAATAGGCTGCGATCAGGCGATCGACGTCGATGAGCAGCTCGGGGGGCGCGGACTTGCCAGCGAGAGGATGGGCCATGCTTCCGAGCAGGACCCTACCACGGCTGCTAGCGCCGACGGACCCGCTGGTTGAGGCACCGAGGCCTACAAAAGGCGACGGCGCAAGGTAGCACTGATTGCGCCCTGCGCCGTCTGGGGATCGAGACGCTCACCGATGGGGGAAGAGGACTTGAGCCGGCGAGCGCCCCGGTGATCTCAGCTGGCCCGCACCTCGATCTTGCGCGGCTTGGTGTGAGCGGCCTTCCCGAGGCGCAGCGTCAACACACCGCTTGCCAGCTCGGCGCTAATACCGTTCGGGTCGAGCTGCTCGCTGACTCGAAAGGTTCGGGCGTAGACGCTTGCGGAGTCACCGCTGCCCCGGCGCCCCTCGATGCGCAGCTCCGGTGCTTCGAAGCTGACGGTCAGTCCTTGGGGCTCGACTCCGGGCAAATCGGCGATGAGCAACAGCTCGTCCTTGCCTTCGTAGATGTCGACGGGCAGGGGCACCTCTCGCGCGCGGGTACCGGCGACGGGGTTTGTAGCGGTGGTCACGGGCTTTTCCTCCTTCGAGTGCGTCTTGAAGAGCGACATGGTTTTACCTCCTCGGCTTGCTCAGGCGGCCTTCACGCTGATCTGGCGGGCTTGCGCCTCCGCCGCCTTGGGCAACGTGAGCGTGAGCACACCGTGCTTGAGTGTGGCCGTGACCTTTTCCGCGTCGACGCGCGTGGGCAGCTGATAGCTCTTGTCGAAACGGTAGGCGCGCCGTTCACGACGGTGCACCGAGTGGCCTTCCGGCACGTCGACCTTACGCTCACCGCGCAGCGTCAAGGTATTGCCGGCCACGCTGATGTCGAAGTCATTTTCAGTCAACCCGGGCACGTCGGCACGCAGCACGAAGTCGTTCCCGGTGTCTTCGAAGCTCACTGCCGCGAGCGCCTGAGCAGCAGTATCGCGCTCGAAATCGCCGAACAGACGCTCCAGCTCGCGACGAAGCTGGCCGTGGGGATTGGGGACACGCCCGAAGTCGGCAAAACCGAAGCTGGGCCAATCACTGAAATCGCTGAATCGAGTGAGCATGATCGGGTTTCTCCTGGGAAATGAAGGCGCGTCCACGAGCGGGCGCGCGAGCAAGCTCACGCCGCCCAAGGCCCGGCCCTGCGAGTGAACGTCACCGCGCTTTTCCTGCGGCATCTCTCGTGGACCCCAGCAGAGTGCGCATCGCATTTCGGACGCGCAAGGGGGCCGCGCGACGATTCACTCGGGGCGCATCAACGCCAGGTCATCCAGCCAAATATCCAGCGAGCTCGTGCCTGCCGACCATTCGATGCCGAGGATTTCGGCGGGGTTGAAGCCCGCCAGAGGCGCGCCCCAACCGCCCTGATGCAGGCTCGAAAAGGGGATCTTCACCTGCTGCCACTCGTCGGTCACCGCGATCAGGATCGCGAAATGGTCGAGGCATTGGCCCTGCTGAGCGCCGCCGCACTGAGCACCTGTCGGGTCGGTGCCTAGCAGCGGGATCTGCACGCGCAGCTTGGCTGATTTGTCGACGCTGCCGCGCACCCAAAACGAAATGCCGACGGCGTTACCGGCGTCGTAAGTCACGCGCTTACTGGTGGCGTCGGTGAAGCTCAGACCGAGGCTCGAGCCCCAACCCTTGAAACCGGCTGCGGTGTAGTGCACCGCGAGCGTCGAGCCTTGACGTGACGGCGTCGGGCTCCCCATCAAGTCTTCGATTTTGGGAAGCACCGCACCGACCGTAGTGTCGCCCGCGAGGTACCAGTAGCCGTAGCGCGGCGGCGCCGGCGAGATGTAAAAGTTGCCGTCCTCCATGTCGTCGAGCAGGTCGACACCGGCGGGCAACTGTGGCGGCGTGCCGCCGGCCCCCGACGAGCCTCCGCTGGGGCTCGTGCTGCCGCCCGAAGGTCCGCCCGCGCTAGACGGCGCCGAACCGCCATCGCCTTTCCCTGCGGTCGATGACGCGTCGCCAGCATCGCCGCCGTCACCGCTGTCCGCGGAGCGACCACCGCTGGCGGCGGGAGCGGTGCCTCCATTGCCCTCACCGCCGTGGGCGTTCGGCGCAGAGCTCGCCCCGCCCTTGCCTGCCTCGACCAGCACCAAACCACCGCCGCGCCCACCGTCATCGGAGCTGCTGTTCGAGTCGAGCAGAGCCTCCGTGTACACGTTGCACGACGCCAGAAGCGTCAGAGGTAACCAATGGCGAAGACCTGGCAAGCGACGCCGTCCTATCTGGCTACGCGAGAGTAGCTCGACCAAGACTGCCTGACGGCTGACGCAGAAACAGCTCGCTTTTGCTGTTTCGAGTGTCCAATTCGAGCACTCGGTACGGAGCTGCTCGCAACTACGTCATTGGTGTTTCTTGCGAGTATCTACGGCACTTCGCGGAGCACGACGCCGTCACGCGAAGCCGTCTTCTCGCCCCGCAGCAAGAATGCCGGATTATCGAAAGAGACTCCGCCCTTGTGCTGAAGCGTGCAGTCGATGCGATGCTCGGTAGCCTGAGCTCGGTAGGCGCAGTAGGGCGCGCCGAGCCATTCCACACTCACGAGCTTCGCGCTCGGTAGGTCGAGCGCCAGACGGTACTTGCCGGGCTCGAGCGAGTAGTACAAACGTCGATTCTGATCGACCGGCACGAGCTCGGGCTCGAGGGTGCGCACGACCTCGATCGCGATTTGTCGAGACAGCTCACCGGCGCGCGCCGTGAGCTTGGCTTTACCCACGCTCGCCGGGACCAGACGACCCGAACGCGCGACCACCACGCTGCTCGGATCCGTGGTCAAACCGAGGGGCAGATCGAGCTCCTGTCCGGCGGCATCGACGACCTTGATCGGTACGTCGACATCACCAGACTTGATGTCGAGGCTGAGGCGCTCGGGCCCCTCCAGGCGCGCCGCCAGCTTGCACGAAAGCTTCGCGCGGCCCACCACGCCGCCGACATCGAGCGACACGCTGCCGTCGCCCGAACGCAAGCAGGTGAGCAGGCCCTTGGCGTCCACGCTCGCCAGCTCGGGCGGACTGACCTGATAGGCTTGCTTGCCGTCGAGCTCGCTCGCCACACCGTCCTGCCCAACGGCTCGCGCGTGCACCGGCACGGGCAACTTGCTGGTGACGACGTTCGGGACCTCGAGCCTGAGCTCACGCGGGGGCGCGCCTCGGGAACAGGCAATCGCCAGCAGCGCGAACGCGGCGAGAGAGCGCGAACCTAGCGTGGTGGGTCGCATGCTCGTCGAGCTCAGGGCTTGCGCGCACTGGCGCAACCCACGTTGAGGCTGAGCTCGAGCTTGCCTTCCGACCAATACTTATCGATCGCGTCGCGCACGTAGCCGAGCGACTTGGCGACGTCGTCGATACCGATCCAGGCCTTCACCTCCGGTAAGATCAGCAGACGACTGACCGGATCCTCGACGAAAGCGCGGCCAGAATCGAAGACCAGGCTGGTCTGGCGGATCTCCACATCGACGTCGCTCAGCCCCACCTGCTCGAGCTCTTCGCTCAGCGCTTCGATGCTGGGGCGCGCGAGCAGCGCCGCTTCGATCGCCTTGGAGAACTCGGTGTCGTCGTGCTTGAGCGCGTACTCACGAAATAGGTCGGCGATTTCCTGAAAGGATCCGCGCAGCGGCAGCGCGATGACCGCTTGCCCACCGGAACAGAGCAGGCGCTCCATCTCGCTGAGGAGCGCTAGGCGCTGATCGCTGCCGAGCGCAGGGTGCAGCGTGAGCGCGTGCGTGTAGAGCCCTTCTTCCTGATCGGTGGCGTCGTCACTAGCCGGGCGGTACTCGATCCGCACGTCACCCATCACTTGGGCCTTGTTACGCGCCAACTCGAGCGCAGGCAGCGACTGGTCGATGCCGACGATGTCGGCCCCGTCGCTGTGCTCGTAGATCTTGAGGTCCGGGTAGCCGGTGCGACAGCCCAGGTGGATGATGCGCGCCGACTCGCCGACGAGCAGCATTTGTTGGGCCAGCTCCCCAAACAGGGAGAGGTAGCGCGGCACGACGAACGTCTCCAGAATCGCCGCGTCGGCCGGGCTCAGCTTGTCGGTCTGAAACACGGAATTCACCTCGGTATCAGACCTTTTTGTGGGAAGCCAGCGGACTTTCTGAGCGTTAGGCTAGCCGAGGTGACTCGGCGTCTACCGGAACTCGGCCTTCTCTCGCTCTCGCCGGCAGGACGCGGCGCGCTCGCGCTTTTGG
>JBEHXA010000398.1:0-7284 GCA_048498935.1 Myxococcota bacterium | reverse complement strand
GGCAACGTTGCAGTGGTCGGCCTCTACCAACAACAAGCCGTACCCATTCTTGATGTACGACGCGGGCGACGGCCCCAAGCCCATCGTGGGCGACGAGCACGTGATGGGGCACCAGCCCGACACGGATGTGCACGCTTGGGGCG
This sequence comes from Myxococcota bacterium, assembly GCA_048498935.1. Taxonomy (GTDB): domain Bacteria; phylum Myxococcota_A; class Polyangia; order Polyangiales; family Polyangiaceae; genus PMG-095. The sequence continues at coordinate 7,141 of JBEHXA010000398.1, read as the reverse complement.
CCTTGCGGGTGATTCGGCGCTGGTACATGGAGCAGCTAGCCTACCTGCTGAACGCCCTGGATTCGACGCCCGAGGGCGACGGCACCATGCTCGACAACACGGTGGTGCTGCTCGGTAGCGAACTGTCACGCGGCAACACGCACAGCCACGCCGATGCTCCGTTCCTCTTGGCAGGCTCGGCCGGCGGCTACTTCAAAACCGGCCAATACCTCGAGTTTCCGGGCAAGGTGCCGCACAACAACCTGCTCGTCTCGCTCTTGAATTCGATGGGCGTCGAAGCGCATACCTTCGGTATGCCCGAGTACTGCACGGGGCCGCTGAGCGGGCTCGCGGTGTAGTCGCTTCCGCTACTGCAGGTGGACCATGCCCATCATGCCGGCGTCGGCGTGATCGAGGATGTGGCAGTGGAACATCCACATGCCGGGGCGCGCGTCGAAGTCGACGACGAAGCGCACGGTGCCGTCGACCGGCACATTGATGGTATCGCGCCATTCACGCCGCGCCGGGGCCACGCCGTTCACGTCGAGCACCTGGAAGAAGAAGCCGTGAAGGTGAAAGGGGTGATCGAACTCGAACGTGTTCTTGACCGTCCACAGCTGGCGCTCGCCCAGGTTGGTCATGATGTGATCGGCTCGCCAGCTCGGTACGCCGTTGATGCCCATCTCGAGCCCGCCCATCTCGCCCTGACCGACGGTGAGCTGGATGTCGATGGGACGCGCGCCAGTCGGATCGAGCGCCGGGATGTCGCGCGCTAGCGCCGGTAGGGCGGGGTTCGGCGCGGCCACCTCGTCGGTGAAGCGCACCTTCATCACGTCTTCTGCGGGACGGTTGTAGGTGGTGCCGAAGCCGCGATCGTAGGGGAGCCAGCGCAGCATCAGCTCGTCTTGGCCTGCCGGTGGGCTCGGCTCGATGATGACGTCGGCGCGCTGGGCGGGCGTCAGCACCACCGTGGAGAGTTGCTCGGGGCTTTCGATGAAGCCCGCGTCGCTGCCGATACGGGTGAAGATCGTGTCGCCCAGCTGGAGCTCGTAATAGCGCGCTTTGGCGGCGTTGATCAGGCGCCAGCGCTGGCGCACACCGCGCCGCACCGTGAGCTCGGGCATGACCTTGCCGTTGACGAGCAGCAGGTTGCCCTCGCGGCCGAACAGCGTGCCGAATTCTCCGCCGGCGTCCCACGGCTCGAGCGAACCGTCTTCATTCACCGACATGTCGCTCAGCACCATGACGGCTTCGTCACCGAGACCGGCGGGCTCGCTGGGGTCGTCGACGATGAGCGGCCCGTAGAGTCCGTTGCCCAGCTGCTCCGCAGACGCGAAGTGCGGGTGGTACCAGTAGGTGCCGGCGTCGGGGAGCACGAAGTCGTAGTCGAAGGTGGCGCCGGGCGCGACGGGCGGATACGGCTCGTCCGGAACGCCGTCCATGTCGTTGGGGATGCGGAGGCCGTGCCAATGCACCGAGGTCGGCTCGGGCAGCGAATTCTTGAAATGGACGATCAAGCGATCGCCGACTTTGGCGCGGAGGAGCGGACCCGGAACGCCCCCGTTGTAAGTCCACACCGTGGTGGTGCCGCCCGGCACCAGCTGGAGGTCAGCAAGCTTGGCCTCGATGTTCACCTCGAGCACATTCGGGTCGGCGTTCAGATCGAGCGCATCCGGGAGTGCGATGGGGTCGGTCCAGCCGTCGGGTTGCCCGCTCGGGGGCTCATCGGCCGGGGCGGGGGAGCTGCAAGCGGCGAGTAAGGGAAGCAGCCCGAGAGCAGCGCGGCGGAGCGACGGCACGATGGAGGTGTAAGCAACGAACGTACCGCGCGCAAATGGCGCCAAAAGATGCGGCCGCATCCCTGGAGAGCGCAAGCCTTGCGCTCTCCGTGGAACGAGTGCGAAAAAAATTCGGAAACTTGGTCGGGGACGAGGCGCTAGGGCGCTGAAGCAGACCTACACGCTGATGCGCCGAGCGCGAGCCGAAACGGGCCAGCGCTCGGCGGCCCTTCGACCCCGCACGACGACCACCTCGGAGTGGAGGTTGATGGTCGGGCAGATGTGCCAGGGCAGGGCGTAGACGGCGGAACCGGGGGGAAAATCGGCTGCCCGCGGGCTCTCGACGACCAGGTGCTCCTCGCTGTGACCGACGAGCTTGGCGTGCTCGAGCTCGTGACCGAGCAGCAGCGCGCGCGGCTGCGGCATTTCCGAGCCGATCGACTTGTGCCCGAGATCGAGACACAGCCGGTTCGAGGCGGGGCGGCTGGTGACGCGCGTGAGCAGCGCGGCAGCGATCGCGTAATCGAGGTCCGGTAGGGTGGAGGCGTAGCCCCAATCCCACAGCACCGAGGTGCCTGGGCTGCACTCCACATCGCCGCGCGCGGCCAGGATCGGGAAAGTGGGGGTGCCGCCTGCGACGAGGCGCGGCACAGCCATGCCAGCGGCGCGCAGCTTGTCGCGCAGCGCCAACACCGGTGTCATGGCTTCGACCGAGCGAGCGCGCCGTGCCGTCAAGTCGGTGTCGTGAATGTGGCCGTCATAGGCGTGCAGGCCGGCCGCGCGCACACCGGGCAAGTCGCTCAGCAAGCGATAGAGGCGTTCGGCATCCGCGCCGGGCGCGATACCGGTGCGGTGCATGCCGCAATCCAGGTCGATGAGCGCGTCGAGCCTGATGCCGGCGCGGCTCGCAGTCGCTGCCAGGTGCCGCGCGACGCTCTCCTCGTCGACCAGCGTCGCAAATGCAGTCTTGGGGAACGCTTGGCTGAGGGCGACCAATCGCTCGGCGCGCGGTCCCACCGGCGCGTGCGCCAAGAGCACGCTGGGGGCGCCTGCGGAGGCGCACATTTCGGCTTCCGCGATGGTGGCGGCCTTGAACTTGGTGACGCCGAGCGCGACTTGCTTGGCGATCACCTGCGGGAGCTTGTGCGTCTTGACGTGGGGACACAGCCGCTCGGCGCCGCCTGCGTCCTCCACCATGCGGCGGAGGTTTTGGTCGATGCGCTCTTCGTAGACGAGCAGGGACGGTGAGTCGACCTCGTCGGCGTTGTCGATGCGGTAGCTCTCGAGGTCGGTGTCGAGCATCAGCTGGCGAGCTCCACGATCATCTCGATTTCGACCGCGATGTTGGTGGGCAATGAGCCCATGCCGACGGCGCTCCGTGCCCCGACACCGTTGTCGGGGCCCCACACTTGGGCGAACAGCTCGCTCGCGCCGTTGATCACCTGCGGGTGCTCCTGAAAATCTGGCGTGGCGTTCACCATGCCCAGCACCTTCACGACTCGCGCTACGCGATTCAGCGAGCCGAGCTGGGCTTTGAGCGTCGCCAGCAGAGCGAGGCCCACCTGACGGGCCGCCAGCTTGCCCTCTTCGAGCGAAAGCTCGGCGCCGACCTTGCCGGTGATGAGCGATTTGTCAGGCCGCAGCGGACCGTGCCCCGACAGGTACGCGAGGTTGCCGACGATGACGATCGGCTTGTACACGCCCACCGGCTTCGGCGCAGGGGGCAACTCCAGATTGAGCTCGGCAAATCGCTGGTCGGCGTTCATGTTTTCCCGATTGTCAGCCCTTCTCGGCCCGGTGCCGCAAGCACTTTCGCTCGTGTTCATGGCTGCTTTCACCATGGCTCATGGCGTCAGGGCTCTCCGGGCTTCAATAATTTCGCTAAGCTTGCTGCCATGAGGTCGAGGGCGAGGTCGAACGCGCGGAGCGCCGTGTGCGGCATGCTCATCGCGCTGGTGGGTTGCAATAGCACCGAGGCCAAGCACCCGAAGCGTGACGACAACACCGTGCGCTACCGCCTACTGCTGCGAGAGAACCCCGTGTCGCCGCAAGAAGCGTCGCACTGCTACGCGGCGTGCCAGCCCAAGCCCACGCCCAAGGAGTATGTCGACTGCCTGGCGCAGTGCCCAGGCTTCGAGATCACGCCCGGGGAGTACTGCAGCAACACCGAGGTCCCGCCGGTGGCAGCCTGCCTCACGGTGCGCAAGTACCCGGCGAACAAGGAGCTGCCGCCGGGCCTCGTGGTGCTCGCGGTCGTGGGCAGCTTCGTGCTGGCAGCCACGGCCGTTTCGATGTGTAGCGTGCAAAGCTCGCAGTGCGGCATGGCCATTCCGCCGCAGTGATTGGCGCTGGCGAGCAACTCCGCTAAGCAAGGGCGTGTCCTTCGTCCCCGCTTCGACGCTCGTCGGCGAGCCCAGCGCGCCCAAGCTCGCCTTGATGCTGCACGGCGCGCTCGGCAGTGGCAGCAACCTGCGCAGCCTGGCGCAAAAGCTCAGCAAGCTGCGCCCCGAGTACCGCTTTTGCCTGGTCGATTTGCGCCACCACGGCGACTCGCAAGGCGCCCCACGCCCCAACACGCTCGAAGCGTGCGCCAACGATCTGGCTCGCCTGATCGAGCAGCTCGGCAAGGAGCCGGAGGTCATCGTCGCCCACTCGTTTGGCGGCAAGACCGCGCTCATGTTCGGCAAGCTGTTTCCGGGGCGCGCGCGTCAGCTTTGGATTTTGGATTCCAATCCCGGCACGCAGGTGCCGCGCACCGACAACGAGGTCATCTCGGTGATCGGCGCAGTCCGCGCCACCACCACGCCCGCAGCCGATCGCGCTCAGGTCGTGGCTCAGCTGATGGCTCAGGGGCTGTCTTCCGGTACCTCCAACTGGCTGGCCACGAACCTGCGCCGCGAGGCCGAGGGCTTCGTGTGGCGCTTCGACCTCGACGCCATCTACGAGCTGATGCTCGATTATTTCGGGGTGGATCTCTGGCCGGTCTTGGACCCTCCGACACCAAGTACGGACTATCGCGTGGTCGTTGCCGAGAACAGCGACCGCTGGGCCCCCGAAAATAGGGCGCGTCTGCAACAATTGGTCGACCGGACTCCCGTGAAACTGCACGTCGTCCCGAACGCCGGGCACTGGCTGCACGTGGACAATCCGGGCTTCTTGCTGGAGCTGATGGGCCAGGATCTGTACTAGCCTGGCGCCTCCCTAGCCCCATTCGCATCGGAGGAAACACGCATGGGACGCACATTGCACAGCTTGAATTGGTCTTTCTCTTTGCTCGCCGCCGCGACGCTGTTCGCTTGCGGTGGCAGCCAGCCGCCCGCAGCCGGTCCCGGCGAGCCCGGCGCTGCTCCCGCCGCTGAGGCGCCCGGCGCTGCTCCCGACGTGTGGAGCGACAGCCTGTCCGACAAGGAGAAGGCCGCCTTCATGAAGAAGAAGGTCGTGCCCCCGATGACCAAGGCCTTCCAGGCGTTCGACGCCAAGAAGTACGGCGACTTCGGTTGCAAGACCTGTCACGGTCCGTCGTTCAAGCCGCACCCGGTCGACTTCTTGCCGGAGCTGCACTTCAAGGACGGCAAGATCACCGAGGCCGCTGAGCATCCGGAGCTCGCGAAGTTCATGCACGACGAGGTGGTGCCGCAGATGGCCGAGATCTTCGGTCAGAAGCCGTACGACCCCGCCACGAACGAAGGCTTCGGCTGCAAGGCCTGCCACAAGATCGCGATGTGATCGCGACGCGGGCTCGACCTGCGCGCTACGGCGTGCAGGTCGGGTCGCGCGGTAGGCTGAGGTAGATGTCGCCGAGCGGGGTCGGCGTGCCGTCTGCGTTGAGTAGGCGTGCGTTGGGGAGCGGATCGCCGCTGAACCAGGAGTAGCGGTACACGTCTGTGCGCGCCTCGAGGATTGGAATGGCCTCGCGCATGTACTTTTCCTGGCCGGCGACGGAGGTGTCGCCGCCGTAAGCGCAAGCCAGCTCGGTCACCCAAAGTGGCCGATTGAACTGCTTGAACAGATCCAGATAGCTCTTGAGCGACGCGCCGTCGCAGTTGTACCAATGCACGGCGACGTAATCGACCTGGCAGTTGGTGCACGCCGCGAAGAACGTCGACAGGTAGCTGACCGGGTTGGTGTCGTGACACGGGCCGGTCTTGTTCTTGTCGTCGCCGCAGTAGTTGACCGCTGGCGATACGAGTTTGAGGCCATGCTGCGTGGCCACCTGCTGCAGCACGGGCCATTGCGCGGCTGCTTGCGCGGCGCTCAGGTTCGCTTGCGCGAAGAAGTTCGGCTCGTTGAAGCCGAGCAGGAACTTGGCGTCGGGGCGCAGCGCCTTGTTCACGTTGTCGACGGTCGCGCCGCCGCCCCACACCATCGGCGTGAACTCCAGCCCGGCGCCCACCGTTTGCACGCTGAGGCCCCACGTGTACCACCACGTGAGCTCGGTGTTGATCTTGGGGTTGTCGAGCTTGGTGCCGTGCCAGCCGATGCCGCGCTTGCAGTCGTGAGCGACCGCGGGCGAGCCGCCGGCGCCGTTCGTGCCGCCACTCGGGTTGCCGGTGCCACCGCTCGGGTCACCGGTGCCGCCGCTCGAGTTACCGGTGCCACCACTCGGGTTGCCGGTGCCGCCGCTCGAGTTACCCGTGCCACCGCTCGGGTTGCCGGTGCCGCCGCTCGAGTTACCGGTGCCGCCGTTGCTGTTGCTCGAGCTCCCACCGGGGCTGGCGCTGCTGGTGCCGCCCGTGTTGCCGCTCGATGAGCCACTACTACCTGCAGGGTTATTGACGCTCGAGCTGCCACCCGAGGTCGTCGCGCCGTTGTTGCTCGGCGGATTGCCCGCGGTGCCGGGCTCGTTGTCGCGGTAGGGGTTGCCGTCGATGCTGCCGTCCACGCACCCACCTAGGCCGACAAGCCCCGCCAAGCAGGCACACGTCAAGAAAGGCGCGAGGCGCATCGGAGGATCTATGTCCGGATGCCGCAGTGCGCCGCGTGATTTCGCAGACCAGGAAAAGTGCTCGCAGAGTGGCCAAATCATGGCAAATTTGCTCGAATCTCGGAACAAACCCATCGGCCGATGCGTAGTACCCGATGTGGGTGGAAGCAGGCAGCGCCAGCCGCACTAGAGTGAAATCGTGGAACTCGACGGCAACTCGATCATCGCCAGCATCGTCGTCTCGGGCGTCGGTTTCGTCTTCTTCAGCTACGGCCGCAAGATGAGCCGCGCTCCGCACATCATCACCGGGCTCATCCTGATGGTGTTTCCGTACTTCGTGCCCAACGTGCTGGCGATGTTCGGCATCGGCGCGTTGCTCTGCGCCCTGCTCTACCTGGCCGTGCGCGCCGGTTACTGTCCCGCTGGTATCCCCCGCCGCTTGCTCCGGCGCCATGTGCGC
>JBEHXA010000397.1:0-7286 GCA_048498935.1 Myxococcota bacterium | reverse complement strand
AGACCTCTCCGCTGACTTGTCCTTCCAGATGCGAAGAGAACAGCGCCAGCACGTCCGGGCAGGTGCCTGGCGCCGCCGGTAGGGTGGTCGGAATACCCGGCAGAGGGGCTATCTGCTCGCGCACCGCCAAACGAGCTCGATGGAGCCTGCTCTTGACGGCTTGAACGGTAGCGCCGGTCACACGAGCGACCTCGGGCGCGGTTAGTCCCTCGACGTCTCGAAGGAGCAGCACCTCGCGATACATGGGCTCGAGCGAGCCAATCGCCGCCTCGAGCGCTTGTTCGATCTGCCTCGAGGCCACCGCTTCGTCAGCCGTCGCTCGCGGATCGGCGACCTGCTCGGCAGCGGCGAGCGCGACGGCGCTGCTCTGCGGAGCGAACTTGCTCTTGCGGTGCCTCTTGACGCAAAAGCTGCGCGCAATCGTATACAGCCACGTCGACAGCGACGACCCGGCGCGAAAATCACGAACGTTCCGCGCCACGCTCAGCAGCGTGTCCTGAAGCACGTCTTTGGCATCCTCCGGATCCCGGCACATCTTCATGCCGAATCGGTAGACCTGGGCCTGGTGCCGCTCCAGCAATTGCTCCAGCGCCTCTGGCTGGCCAGCGCGCGCACGGTCCAGCAGCTGTTGGTCGTCGTCCACCAGGCCGATCTAAGACAGAAGGCCTTCGCTCGCTAGCGAGGGCATCGGAACCGGCCCGCCATTCGGCTTGAACCCTTTCCGCCCGCGACGGCTCTCACGGTCTGAAGGCGAGAAAAAGTCATGCTGTTCAGACAACTGTTCGAACGAGATTCGAGCACCTACACCTACCTGGTCGCGGAGCGTGAAGGTGGTGAGGCCCTGCTCATCGACCCCGTGAAGAGCGAGCTCCCCCGATACCTTCAGCTCATCGACGAGCTGGGCTTACGGCTGGTGTTCGCGGTCGATACGCACGTTCACGCCGACCACGTTACGGCCTTGGGCGACTTACGTACCGCGACGACGTGCGCAACGCTCATGGGAGCCCAAAGCAAAGCTGAGTGTGTCTCGCACAAGATTTCCGATGGTGACCGCTTGAAGGTCGATGGGCTCGAGCTTCGCGCGCTCTACACCCCCGGCCATACGGACGACTCCTACAGCTTCGTGATGGAGGACCGTGTCTTCACGGGTGACACGCTGCTGATTGGTGGCACGGGCCGCACCGACTTTCAAAACGGCGACCCCGCCGCCGAGTACGACAGCATATTTGGCAAGCTGCTTCAGCTGCCCGAGAAAACGCTGGTCTACCCAGCCCACGACTACAAGGGTAGGACCCGTAGCACCATCGGCGAAGAGCGCGCTCACAACCCGCGCCTGCAGGTTGGCTCGAAGGCTGAGTACATCGCCTTGATGAAAGAGCTGCGGCTTCCGAATCCAAAGCTGATGGACGTCGCGGTGCCTGCCAACCTGGCGTGCGGCGCGGTCTAACATGGCCTGGGCCGTCGTCTCATCGTTGCTCCTGAGCGGCGGGATTGGGCTTTCGCTCGGTATCTTTGGCGGCGGAGGCTCCATTCTAGCCGTGCCAGTGCTGGTGCTGGTCACGCACCTCGCGCCTGCTGCAGCCGTCGGTACCTCACTCGCCATGGTCGGCACCACCAGCCTCATCGCCGCCTACGCGCACCACCGCCAAGGCTGCGTCGTCCCCAGGCTTGCAGTTTTGTTCGGCCTGTCTGGAGTGTTGACTGCGTTCCTGGGGGCGAAGCTCACGACGCTGGTTTCGGGATCCGTGATTCTGCAAGGCTTTGCGCTGCTGATGCTCTGCGTTGGCCTCGCCATGCTCTTCGGCAAAGGTCCAAGGGTCGGACGCGAACGCCCGAGTCGGCCGCGGCGGACGGCGTCGGTACTGGCTGGCGCCGGCGTGGGCCTCATCACCGGATTTCTCGGCGTCGGCGGCGGATTTCTGGTGGTGCCGGCGCTAATCGCCTTTGCCGGTCTCGACGTGCGCAAGGCGGTCGGAACGTCGTTGCTCGTCATCGCCATCAACAGCGCGGCGGGCTTTGCCGGGCACTTGACGGGCGGGCAGCTGAACTTCGGCTTGATCGGGCTACTGACGACGGCCGCAGCTGCCGGCGCGCTGGCGGGCGAACGCCTGGCTCGTCAGTTCTCGACCACAATATTGCGGCGCGGCTTCGGGCTTCTGGTCATCGTGGTAGGCGTCGTCGTCACGGCTGCTAGCGCGCTCCGCGCGCATCAAGTGCGCTCACACGCGCAGCCCTTGCGGGGAGCAACGCTGACCGCGGCACGAATTCACCCTGCGCCGCCCGGCGCGATGCTTGCACCACTAGATCCATACACCGACATGCGTCTCTCTCTCCCCTTAGCTACGGTCGAGGATGCTCAATGGCTCGCGTAGTCATTCTTGGTTCCGGCATCTCTGGGCACACGGCCGCCTTGGTGCTGCGCCGTCGTTTGGCGCGCGAGCACGAGGTGCTCGTTGTCACTCCCAACCGGCAATGGAACTGGATTCCTTCGAACATCTGGGTGGGTGTCGGCCTCATGAAGAAGGAACACGTCACCTTCGACTTGAAGCCGGTCTATGACCGACAAGGCATCACGCTGCGCCAGGCGCGTGCCGTGGAAATCCATCCGGAGGGCTCCGCAACCTCCGAAAACCCGTTTGTCGTGATCGAGTCCACGGAAGTTGGAAAAGAAGGAAACCGACAAGAAGTCAGTTACGACTACTTGATCAACGCCACGGGACCGAAGCTCAACTTTGGGGCGACGCCTGGGCTCGGGCCGGATGGCAACAGTCTCTCCGTCTGTACCTACGGGCACGCCGAGCAAGCAGCGCAAGCGCTGGCCGCTGGTATCGACCGGATGAGGAACGGAGAGAAGCTCACATTCGTCGTCGGAACGGGCCATGGAACCTGTACCTGCGAAGGAGCAGCCTTCGAGTACATCTTCAACCTCGAGTTCGAGATTCGACGCGCCGGGGTGCGCGACAACGCGCGCATCGTGATGCTGACCAATGAAGCCGAGCTCGGCGACTTCGGCGTCGACGGCTTGCAGCTCAAGCGCGGCGGATACGTCATCCCCAGCAAAGCGTTCGCGGAGTCGTTGTTCGTCGAACGCGGCGTTGAGTGGATAACGGGTGCTCACGTCCAAAAGGTAGAGCCCAATCAAGTCTTCTACGAGACGTTGGACGGCGAGCCCCACTCCCTGGCTTTCGATTTTGCCATGCTGCTGCCACCGTTCACCGGAGTGGGGCTGAAGGCGTTCGACAAGAATGGTGCTGACATTTCCAGCACCGTCTTCATGCCCAATCAGTTCATGAAGGTCGACGCGGACTACACGCCGAAGCCCTATGAAGACTGGAAGGCCACCGACTGGCCCTCGACCTACCAAAGCCCTCGGTACCCCAAAATATTTGCTGTCGGCATCGCTTTCGCACCGCCGCATCAGCTGTCGCGGCCGCGCACGACCAAGAACGGTACCCTCATCGCACCCGCTCCGCCACGCACGGGCATGCCGTCCGGAATCATGGGGCGCGCCGTCGCGATGAGCATCGCTGACCGGATCGAGAAGGGCGACGACGCCCCCCTGCACCGTGCGTCGATGGGCACCATGGGTGCGGCCTGCGTTGCCTCAGCCGGTTCGAGCTTCCTGCGCGGCAGCGCCGCGTCGATGACCATATACCCCGTCGTCCCCGACTACGAGAGGTTTCCCCAGCACGGTCGTGACCTAGGGCTCACGTTCGGCGAGCTGGGCTCTGCCGGCCATTGGATCAAGCGCATCTTACACTCGATGTTCATCTACAAGGCGAAAGCCCGCTTCGGCTGGTGGTTGATCCCGGAGTGAAGGAGCTATGCCCCATGAGCACCCCCAGCGAAGCCATCAAGTACGCCATGAAACCCAGCCGCTGGGTGCTGTTTTGGCGCACGTTCTTTCCCTACCAACTCTACCGCTTCATCTGGATCAATCTGCGGATGCTGCGAATGATTTTCAAATCACACCACTAGTGATCCGTTCTCAAACAATTCAACCGTAGAAGTCTGACATGAATCAAAATGAAGGTAGCATCGACCGAGTAGCTCGCGTCTTGGTGGGCAGCGTGCTGCTTTCGCTAATCTTCTTCGGCCCGCACACGTGGCTCGGACTGGTTGGCATCGTGCCGCTTTTCACGGGCATAGTGGGCTTCTGCCCCTTGTATCGCGTCTTCGGCCTCAGCACTCGGACAGCCAAGACGTGAGCGCCGTTGCGAGCACCTTCTCGCTGCACGTCGAACAGATCGACGGCTTCGAATTCCGGGACCCCGGCGCCCACTACTCGAGCAGGCTGCGCAGCATCCACGCGGTCTTCTCGTGCACCTGCATGCGCTGCGTGAGCAGGTCGCACGTCGGCTGATCGCTCGCTGCCTCAGCAGCCTTGAAGATCTCCCGTGAGGTGCGCGCCACCGTCTCGTGAGCCTCCACGAGGCGCCGAATCATGTCCTGCGCCTTCGGCACTCCGTCGTCCTCCTTGATGGCGGAAAGCTCCACGAACTGCTTGTACGTCCCGGGCGCCGGAAAGCCGAGCGCGCGGATGCGTTCAGCGACCAGGTCAACGGCCAGCGCGAGCTCGTTGTACTGAGTCTCGAACATCAAGTGCAAGGTCTGAAACATCGGACCTGTGACGTTCCAGTGGAAGTTGTGCGTCTTGAGATAGAGCGTGTAGGTGTCCGCCAGCACGCGTGACAAGCCGCCCGCGATCTCGCCGCGCTTATTGGCGTCGATGCCGATGTCGATATTCATTTTGTTGTCCACTCTTTACCTCATTTTCAGGAACGTCGCCGAGTGCGACACCGAAGGCCCTCGCCGACGTTCTCCAATAGGGCCGACAGCAACCCAGAGCAAGTTCTGGACCGCAACGCCGACCGACCAGAACGCTCCGCGCCGCAACCTTCGCACCGTCTTCGACCCGCAAGGCGTGCGCATCCAGCCTACAGATGGCGCATGAACTGCGTCGTTGCAAGCGATGGAACCCCTTCACGGGGGCTCTCGACTACCGAGCTTGAGGCGGCGGGCACGCGCACGGGCACGTCTACGCCGAGAAGCAGCAACTCAGGGATGCGCCCTAGCGTGCGCCGCCCGACGCGAGATAGCCCATCAATGCTTTCGGGGTTGGTCATCGCGTTCCTCCGTTGGTGAGAGCCCGGAGACGGGCGAAGGGTTCCGAAGCAGGTCCGAGGCCAAGTCACGTTTCGCCGCGGGCGCCACAGCAGCTGCCACCGACACCGAGGCGCTTGAGAATCAGTTCTGCAGGGCAGAAGCCAGTGAGCGAAGACTGCGCCAGGTTGAGCCCGACGAAAGCGGTGAGGAGCAACCACCACGGGCTGACGAAATAGAAGAGGGCAAGGCTGATCAGGATCAGGCTGCCGGCCAGGAGGCGGATCGCGGATTCGATGGTCATGTGATTGCACCGTTAGAGCCACGCGCTGACCGAAGGGTTCGTAGGGCTGCTTTCGGCGCAACCGCTGCGGCGCGCGCGCAGACGTTTCGCCCGAGCGCCCCCCCCAATGCCAGCGGGCGCGCTCACATTCGTCGTCCCCAGTCTGGCACGACGGTTGCGTCGAGCTCGGCTTTGCCACGAGCCAGTCGTTTTCCTTACAAGATTGCGAACCCCTTTTTCATCAGCTGGCTCCAACACGCTCGATCCCCATGCTTCGCGCAATTTCCAGTCTATTGGTCTTCGCCATTGCGGCCCTAGTGGGGTGCAACAAACCCGAGTCCCAGAGTACAGGCTCGGTTGGTCGACCCGTCGCGGTCAAGTTGGCGACGGCTCACGAGGAGCCGCTCGACGCTTTGTATCGCACGAGCGGTACTGTCCGCGGCCGAACCACCGCTGTGCTCACGAGCAAGACGATGGGCTACGTCCGCTCGGTCGACGTCCGCGCTGGCGACCGCGTGAAGGTAGGTCAAGTCTTGGCGGTGCTCGAGGCCAACGACTCCAGCGCAAGCGTGCGGCGCGCCCCCGCTGGCTTCGATCAGTCGATGGAAGCGCGTGCGGAGGCTGAAAACGCGGTGGCCGCAGCAGAAGCGGCTCTGCGCATTGCCCAAACGACGCACGGGCGCATCGCCGCTCTCCACGCCACGGAAGCCGTATCCCAGCAAGAGCTCGACGAGGCACAAGCGCGACTGCAGGCTGCCACGGCGCAGGCCGAGATGGCGCGAGCGCGCCTCCGGATGTCAGGCTCACGAATCTCCCAGGCCAAAGCCGAGATCGGCGAGGCCCAGGCGGCGCTCGACTACTCCCGCATCGTCGCGCCGTTCGCCGGTCAAGTCATCGAGCGTCGGGTCGAGCCTGGCTCGCTCGCTTCGCCGGGGATGCCCCTGCTGGTGCTCGAGCAGGAAGGGCGCGTTTTGGTCGAGGCCCCTGTCGAAGAGTCTCGCGCGTCGAGCGTCACGTTGGGCGACACCGTCAGCGTCGATATCGAGGCGCTCGGCAAGCCCGTCGCCGGGCAAGTCGGCGAGATCGTGCCCACGGTCGACGTCGCTTCGCGGGCCTTCCTGGTGAAGGTCGACCTGCCCGCAGAGCTGGTTGGTCTGAGGCCCGGCATGTTCGCGCGGGTGAGCTTTCGGGTCGGTCGCAGGAGCCCGCTGGTTGTGCCAGCCTCGGCGATCACCCGTAGCGGCGCGCTCGATCGCCTGTTCGTCGCCGAAGGCAACCAACTTCGTCTTCGCATGGTGACCCTGGGCGAAACCCAGGGGGATTGGATAGAGGTGCTCTCCGGGCTAGCCGCTGGCGAGCGCGTCGTGGCCTCGCCCTCGCCGGTCGTCGCGGATGGCGCCCGCTTCACGGAGCTGCCGTGAGCACGGGCAAGCTGGGCCCGGCGGGTCGGCTCGCCAAAGCATTCATCCATTCCAAGCTGACACCGCTCTTGCTGGTGGCGTCAGTGCTGCTGGGCGCGCTCGCGGTGTGGAAGCTACCGCGCGAAGAAGAACCGCAGATCATCGTGCCGATGAGCGACGTCTTCGTGCGCATGCCCGGAGCTTCCGCCAAGGAGGTCGAGCAGCGCATCACCAAGCCGATGGAGCGTCTGCTCTGGGAGATCCCGGGCGTCGAATACCTCTACTCCACGTCGAGCCCGGGGCTCGCCAGCGTTATCGTCCGCTTCAAGGTAGGCGAAGACGAGGAGCGCTCGATGGTGCGACTCCAGCAGAAGCTGGCAGCCCATACGGATGTGGTCCCGCCGGGAGCATCCGCACCGCTGATCAAGCCGCGCTCCATCGACGACGTGCCGGTGTTGGCGCTTACGCTGTGGAGCAAGCGCTACTCGGGGTTCGAGCTA
>JBEHXA010000396.1:0-7311 GCA_048498935.1 Myxococcota bacterium | reverse complement strand
GTGAGCCGCGGCCCCTACGCCGGGCAAAACGAGCTGGTCGCAGCGGTGACGATGATCAGCGCCAAGTCGATCGACGCAGCCGTTCAGCATGCCAAGCGTCTCGGCAGCGCGCTCGGCGACTGCGAGATCGAAGTCGGGCCCGTCGTAGAGCCTTGGGACCTGGGCTTGATCCCCAAGCCCGAAAACGCGCCCGAGCGCTTCCTGCTACTGACGAAATCCGCAGCGGAGGACGAGGCAGCGGGAAGCAGCGCAGCGCGTCACCTCGCGGCGACCACCAAGCTGGCAGAAAGCCTCGGAGACTCGGGCGCCGTACTTGCCGCCGAAACGTTCGCGCCCAGCTCGAGTGGCAACCGCTTGCCCGCGGGCCCCAAAGCCAAGCGCGTGTGGGTCGACGGCCCCTTCGCTGAGTCGAAAGAGCTCATCTCCGGCTTTTCGCTGCTCAAGCTCGACTCCAAGGCCGAAGCGCTCGCTTGGGCCGAGCGCTACGCCGAAATCCTCGGTGAAAAGAACGAGGTCGACATTCGCATCGTGAACGAGGCCTAGTCGGGGCAAGCTGCCGTTCGTGAAACGCTACGTCGCGCTACTTCGCGGGGTTAGCCCCATGAACGCCAAGATGCCGGAGCTCAAGCGCGCCTTCGAGCTCGCCGGCTTCTCCGACGTGAAGACAGTGCTGGGTAGCGGCAACGTGGTGTTCGGCGCCAAGGCAGGCAGCGAAGCCGCGCTCGCCCGCAAGGCTGAAGCGGCGATGACGAAACATCTGGGTCGAAGCTTCTTCACCCTCGTGCGCTCCGTCGATGATTTGCTCGCGCTCTTGGAGTCGGATCCTTACAAGAAGTTCAAGCTGGCCGCGGGGTCCAAACGCGTGGTCACCTTCTTGTCCGACGTGCCCTCCGCCAAGCCCAAGCTGCCGATCGAGCTCGACGGCGCGCGCATCCTCGCCGTGCAGGGTAGCGCCGTCTTCAGCGCCTATGTCGTGAGCCCGAAGGGCCCGGTGTTCATGGGCCTCCTGGAACGGACTTTCGGCAAGGACGTGACGACGCGAACCTGGGAAACCGTCATCAAGGTCACCAAGTAGCGCGCGCGACCGCTGAAGCAGCTACAGGTAGCGCGTGGCGTCGGTCACGCCGGTGAAATCGTCGTCGCGACCATTGGTGAAATTCACCGGCGCGGCTGCAAATTCGGCGTCGCTGACGCCTTCGAGGCACCCCAAGTTCACCGCGTAAAATTCGCCACCGAGGGACGGCAGGTAGCCACCTTTCGAGAAGCCCCGAATCCCGCAGTGCCGGCAAAACATGAGGTGCAGGAACGGCTCGGACCGACCGGGCGACGTGTGTTGGTAGTCGACCAGGTCTTCCGCGCCCCGGAGCAAGCGAAATTCAGCGCTCTTGGCGAGCGCCATCCAAAAGCGCGCCCGACGGCAGAACGAACAATTGCAGCGGTAGGTACCGGCCGATAGTTCTAGCTCGCACTCGAATTGCACCGCGCCGCAGTGACAGCGACCGGAGTAGGTCTTCTTCATGCTCACTAAGAGTGGGCGATCGAGGAAGACTCATCGGTCGGATCGAAAAAACGTGGACCCCTCGAGTTTTTACCGCGCTGGCAGCGTGAATTTGGCGTGGACGGCCGGGTCCAGAAAGCCGGTAATGGCCGCGATCCGGTCCCCGCGCAGCGTGATCACGTTGAGTGCACCGGTCCGGAAGTCGGGCTCGGCGTAACAGGCGAACGCCAGCTGACCGTTCGCGCGGGTCGGGCGCAGCTCCCAAGCCAGGGAAAACACCCGCTCGCCAAAGAAGCGAACGACGTCCTCGCGCCCCGAGAACCAGCTCGGCAGCGGGGGCATGTCGAAGCGCACGTCCTCGGTCAAGAGCGCCGTCAACGCCGCCACGTCACGATCGTGCCAAGCGCCGATGTAGCGCTCGACCAGGTCGCGCTGCCGCGCCTCGCCCAGGTCGCGTAGGGTCACCTGCTGCGAGGCGACGGGCTGGCGCGCCGCTAGGCTCTGCCGAGCCCGCTGCAGTGCGCTTTCGACGGAAGCGGGGCTGGTGTCGAGCAGCTCGGCAACCTCGCCTGCCGCGAAACCCAGCACTTCACGGGCGAGCAGCACGGCGCGCTGCGTCGCCGGGAGGTACTGCAGCGCCGCCACGAACGCCAACTCGACCTGTTCGCGTTGTTCGAACGAAGCTGCGGGATCTTCCGGATACGGCTCGAGCCAGAGTGGGCCCTCGATGCGACGTTCGAGCTCTGCGCCGGGATCACTGTTCGCGCGCAGCTCGGCCGGTAAATGCCGACCGCGCCGCTGCGCGCTCAGCTGCAAGCAAGCGTTGGTCGCGATCTTGTAGAGCCAGGCGCGCAGCGAGCTTCGGGCTTCGAAGCCGGCAAAGCCGCGCCAGGCGCCGAGCAGTGCCTCCTGCAGGGCATCGTCCGCATCCTGCACCGAGCCGAGCATGCGATAGCAATGCGCGCGCAGCTCCCCGCGATGCGGCGCAACCAGCCGCTCGAAATCCTCGCGACCCGCTTCAGCGCGCGCGCTCAACGCTTCGCCCTTTTTGGCGCCTTCTTGGCCACGTTTTTTGGCGCCTTCCTGGTGCGTTTTTTCGCGGCCTTCACTCGCTCCGCCTCCTCACGCTTCGGCCGGGCTCGGAAAGCTGCGTCAAGTACTCGGGCACCGATGCGTAGCTCGTCTTCGCCACGTCGCGACGTTAGCAAATCAGCCGCCCATCGCGCCACCGCGAGCGCCCACCTGAGCGGCGGCCCGGGCTGCTGCGCGCATGCGGTCGTAGCGGCGAAGGGAGACCACCAGTACGATCGAGAAGAGCAGCAAGCCTCCCATCATCCAGAAGGCCTGCGGTTGCATCCCCCCGGATTCGTCGAACAGCTCCGCCCCCATGTAGCTGACGAGAAGGAGCGGCGGTACATAGCCCAGGAGCGAGCCCATGAAATGCGTCCAAAACGGCACTTTGGAGACGCCGAAAAACGCGTGCAGCGCCTGCGGCATCCAGAAGATGAGCCTCAGCACGAACACGGTCCGAAGCGCGCTCTGTTCCAGCGCCTGGTCGTACTTGCGAAACCGCTGCGGGATGCGCGCCGAGACCCAGTCGCGCGCCAAAAACCGCGCGAAGCTGAAGCCGATCACGCTGGCTATCATGGTGCCGGTCATCGATAGCGCAAACGCCACCGGCCAAGGCCAAATCAGCGGAGCCGCCACGATGAACACGGTCCCGGGCACGCCGAACGGCTGCAACAGCGCGTAAGTGAGCACGAAGCCCACATAGCCCCAAACGCCGCGCGCCACGAGCGACGCAGCAAAGCTCTTCGGCTCGGCAAGCTGCGCGAAAACGCCAAACCGATAGGCGAACGCCAGCAAGACGCCCACTACCGCGACAATCGCGAGCCGAATTGCGAACCCACGCCTCATTGCGCGAAGAGCTCGCGAATGTCCGCCACCTCGAGCACGTGCTTGGGAGCACCCACCTGCGATGCCTTGATCATGGCGCGCCCCACATCGCTGAGCGCCATGCCCGGAAAAAACAGATTGAGGACCGGGTAGAGCACCTTCACCAGCCAGTACCCACCTTTCACCCGCTCTTGCCCCGGAGTCGGCTTCATGAGCGATGGCCTGAAGTTGTAAACACCCTTGAAAGGCAGGCGCATCAGCGCATTTTCTGCCTTACCTTTGACGCGAGCCCACATCACCTTGCCTTGCTCGGTGCTGTCGGTGTGCGAGCCCGAAACATGGACGAACGTCATGCCTGGGTTGAGCCGCGCCAGCGTGGTCGCAAACGCGACCGGCGTGTCGTACGTGATCGTGGTGTACTGAGCTTCATTCAAGCCGACGGAGCTGATGCCGGCGCAGTAGAAGCAGGCGTCGTAGCCAGTGAGTTCACCCTCCACGGCACTCACGTCGCGAAAGTCCGGCACCAAGCACTCACTCAGCTTGGGATGGGTGCGCCCGCTCGGGCGCCGGGAGACCGACAGCACCCGCTCCACGGCGGGGTTTTCCAGGCATTCGAGCAAGACGCCTTCGCCCACCATGCCGGTCGCGCCGGTCAGGATAACCTTCATGCCCAGAGCATCGGGCGGCCCGCCCGAAACGGCAAGCGGCTCAAAAATGAGCGAGCCAGGTCAGGTTCAGGCTCGCGTCGTACACGCTGGTGCCCTCGGGGGCATAGCGGCGCCAGCTGGCGTACTCGGCATAAAAGGAGCTGTTGTCGTTGAAGGCCAGCTCGACGCCCGGCAGATGCAGCACCTCTTGCACCCAAACGTCCGAATACCGCGCGATGCTCAGGTTGTAGCGCAGCGTGAGTAGGCTGATCTTGTACTCGGCACCTGCGAGCAGGTACGTGTTGTCGGCAGACGCGCGGCCCGTGGTGGGTGAATCGCCGGGATACGGAAAGCTCGTCACGTGCTGTCCCGTTTGGTGCAGCACCTCACCCCAAAAGCCGAGCTTGTGCCAAGTGAGCTTGGTATCGACCGCCCAGCGCCACACCTTGTGCTCGCCCGTCGGTAGGTCTGCCTCGAAATGCTCGCCCGAAAAGCCGACCTCCAGGCGCGCTTCGGGCGCCAATTGCACGAACGGCTGCAAACGCAAGAGCGCGGTGTTGCGCCTGCGAGCATCGGGGATCGAGATCGTGTCGCGCGCGAGGAGCGACGCATTGGTGTGGCCGTCGACGAAGAAGAACTGAGCCCAGGCACGAGCCCCCCACGCCTTACCGAACGTGCCTTCGAGCGAAAGGCCCGAGTTGGGGTCGAGCTTCAAGCCCTCGTAAACCTGGATGTTGCCGTAAAAGGTCCCATCCCAAAACATGCCCAGCTGCTTGTAGACCTTGCCCGCTTTCAGCACGAGCGGGCCAGCGTCGACCGACATGTAGCCTTCTTGAATCCAGGCCAGGCTATCGAAATAGGAGCGCAGTTTTTCGTTGGTGAGCCGGGACTCCAAGTGGAGCGCCATCCGGCCCCAGCGCGCGTCGAAGCGCAGGTTCGTGTAGAGCAGGTACTGCGCGTCCCAACCGTTGGTCGGTTGGTAGTAATAAACCGCTAGGCCGCCGCCGATGCTCAGGCGGCGCGTCCAGTCCTCGGCGCTTTCGGGTTTCGTGGGCTTGGGCAGCTCGAGCAAGGGCTTCGGCGCGGGCGCAGGCTCTACTCCAGGCCCCGGCCCTGCGTGGCTCAGGCTCGTCGTCACCACTAACGCGAGCGCCACCCACGTCCGAACCGACCTCTGCATCGAGCGGGCAGCCTAGACCCGAGGTCCGACCCGAGTCCACGCGCTCGAGCTTTAGAGCTCGCCCCCCACCCCGAGCGAAAGCGAAAGCCAGGGTCCACGTTGCGCGATCAGCACCGAACCGTCGTCCATCGAGCCTTCGACCGGCGCGAGCACATAGCCGCCCTCTGCCCCCAGATAGGGCAAGACTCGGCCCGTGAACCGTCCCGACACGCGCACCGGCAGCGCTAGCCCTGCCCACGGAGCGGTCAGGCTTCGTCCTTCGTCGGGCGCGGGCGCGTCCGCGTCAAACGCCAGCCAGCCCCCGCGAACACCGAGCGCCGCCGAGAGCTCAATCTGGTCGCCGCGTATTCGGTAAGCCGGACCGACGAAACCCGACAGCATCGACCAGCGCACGCTCGCGGCCTCCAGCTCGGCACGTCCTCGTTCGAACCGGGTGCCGAGCTCGAGCGCCCAATGGCGACTCAGGCCGAGCGACGCTCCGATGCCGCCTCCCCAAAGCGCCGTGTTCGGCTTGCCGGTGAACGACAACGTGGCTGCCGCGTAGAGTTGCGGGCGCCTCTCCGAATTCGCGGGTTCGGCGTGAACCACAGCGCGTTCGGTGGCCGACGCGCTCGTCGGGGGCGCGGGCGAATTCGATGATTCGGGCGCCTGTGGCTGCGCATCGTGGGCGCGCTCCGCCTGCGCGAGCAATTCGGTCGCGGCAAGTGCCACCAAGCGTTCGCGTGCACCGCGCCCGCCGTCGCGAAGGTCCACGTGAACGCGCACCGGATACGTCTCGCCCGAGCGATCGAGCGAGATGGCCGCGCTCTGCTCGACGCAGCGCACCTCGAGGGTGCCGGTCGCGTGCGAGAGCTCGAGCGTCGCGAGCTCGATGTCGACGAGCTCGCGCAGCGCGCTGGCCGAGAGCATCGGACAATCGGTGACCGCAAGCCTCACGTCGCTCGCAGCGGCGCGCGCCGACGGCGCCATCAAGAGCAGCCACAGCCCCAAAGCTCGCGGAAATATCGGACTCGTCACTGGCCGGAGGTCAGTCGCCGCATGTTCTCAGCGTGCTTACCCTGCGGATAGCGCGCGAGGTATCGAGCTGCCAGATCGCGTGCGGGAGCCTTCGCCCCCGCTGCGGCTCGCGCTTCGGCCTCGCGGGCCAGCGCGTCCTCGGCCAGGCTTCCCGCGGGACGCAGGCGTCGCGACAATGCGAACGCCTCGGCCGCGTCGGCCGGCCGTGACAGTTGACTCAAGAGCACGCGTCCCGTCGTAAAGGCTGCCAGCGGCGCGCGCGAATCAGCCGCGTGCTCGCTCGTGACACGCTTGAGGTAGCCGAGCGCTTGCTCGGGATGATTGGAGAGCCTGGCCGCGTCGGCGGCCAGCATCAGCTCCTCCGCACTCGAACCGACGGCAGCAGGGCTCTGACTCATGACCTGATACGCCGCTTTGAAGTCACCGCCGCGCGCCAGCTCCAAAAAGCGGGATCGCACGCCTGCTGCTGCCGGTCGTGGCTCGACCAGCGTCGGCACCGGCTCGCCCGGAAAGAAGCGGGATTCGCCGGCCTCGAGGTAGACCTTGGTATCGCCGTCCTGCACCTCCACCTTGCCCTGCGTCACGGAAACACGCGTCCGTTCGGCAATTCGCTCCACGCGAAAGCGCGTGCCCACCACGCGCACCCGCACCGTGCCCGCCAAGACCACGAAGTCGCGTTGCGGATTCTTCGTCACCTCGAAATCGGCAGCCCCCTTGGTCAGCACCGATTCGACGTGCTCGGCGCCCGCGAGCTTCACCACGAGCTCTCCGCCACTGCTGATACGCGCGACCGAGCCATCCGCGAACGTGGTCTTCGGCTCTTCGTGCGCGCTCGCCGCTCGCTGCGCCAACGCAGGTGCTGCCGTCGACGGAGCCGACCGCGCGAACATGAAGAGCAGCAAACCCGCGGCCGCCGCGACCAGTGCGCCGGCCCCGATCCATACGCCTCGCGAGCGCCGCGCGCGACGCTCGTGCACCCGCGAAAGAGTCCGCTCGAGCCGCTCCGCTCCCCAATCGACTTCGACATTTCGCGCCGCCGCCGCGGCCGCGTCTTCTACTCTGGTGGCTGTCAT
>JBEHXA010000395.1:0-7326 GCA_048498935.1 Myxococcota bacterium | reverse complement strand
CCCACCTTGCAGGTGGCTCCATGACCCTGAAAATCGGGTGGCTCCATGAGGCTGAAAATGGCCTCGGAACCTGGCTCCATCAGGCTGACGATTGGCACACGCCACGCGCAGCGCCGACCGCGTTTCGCTAGCGCTCCCCGCCGCGGTAACGAACCGCGCCCGCCGGTTACCTGGATCCGACCGGTTACCCTCTCCGATGTTGAGCGCGACGATGCTCGCGGCTCTCCTGATCTCGAGGATCGACTTCGACCTCGAGGATCGGGATCGGGATCGGGATCGGGCTTCGATCCCCGCGGGACCCTCGCGTCCGGCGAAGCCGGCGCTTGAGGGCCCCCGCCCGCGCGCAGCCGCAGGCGAGCACGGACGGGCCGTTGAGCGACTCACCCTGTCGGGGGAGCAGCTATTGCTTCAGGCACGAATCAGCGCACTTGTCGGCGCTCATCTGACATTGGTTGATGCAGGGGATGTCGCCGTCGCAGCGGAGGTTGCAGTCGGTTTGCGCGGTTTGGCAGCGCGTGTTGCACGACTGGACGCTGGCGCTGGCGTTGGCCGAGGCGCCCAGCAGCACCAGGAAAGCAGCGAGTACGAACCGAATCGACGAGCGCACGCCCTGATCAACGGCCGCTCGCGAGCGAACTTCAGCCCGGAGGAGCGCGAGCTCCGACCACCGGGAAGGCGGTGGCCGGGAGCCCAGAGCTGCCCGGTTCGGCCTATTTCAGCAGCGAGGTGAGGTCTTGCTCGACCTGTTCGGCCGTCGGCGCGGGTACCTTTACGTACCAGCGCCCCCACTCGGTGCGCGCCAAGAACTCGTTCTTCCCGGCCTCGCCCGGCAGCTTGTAGAGCTCGGTGAAGCCGATCGATTTGCCGCCGTCGAAGAACTCGACGCGCACGACGGCGTCCTCCGGCTTGAGCGGCGCGGCGGGCTTTTCGACGAACTCGCTGCCGCGCAGGCGGCCGAGCTTGCTCATCCAGTTACCGGCAGTCTCGTCCTGCTTGGTCGGTGTCGCGACGTCGGCCCAGCCTTCGTTCTTTTCCTTGAGGCGCAGGAGCTCGCGCGACTTGCCGCCCTTTTGGATCTTCACCTTGACGACGTCGTCGTTCTTGAAGCCGTGAGGCTCCCGCTCCGGCAGGCGAGAGTCGCCGAACATCAGGCTTTGCGCGATGTCGCCCGAGATCGCGAATACCTCGCCGCTGTTCTGGTAGCGGGCGTAGCGCTCGTTGCCGCCCGGCGTGTTGGCGCCGATCACCAGCACGTGCTCTTTGCCGTCGACCGTGACCTTCAAGGTGCCGTCCGGCTTGTCCAAGCCGAACTCCTCGTTGCGCGCGACTTCCACCTTGCCCAGCGCGCGAACCGCTTTGAGCGGCGCGAGCGACTTGACCAAAGTCTCGCCGGCCTTGACCGAGACGAAGCGCATGGTCTCCTTCTTGGTCGGCTTGGCTTCTGGCGCCTTGAGCGGAGCCTTGTCCTTGTCGGGCAAGCTCGCGTGCGGATCGGCCGGCGGAGCGTCCTCTTTGTCTACCGTGGTCACGTAGTAGTAGCCGAGCGCGTCCTTCTGCTCCTCGAGCCTGACTTTGCGGGTCTTGCCTTCGAAGGACAGCTTGGTGAAGGAGGCAAGGCTACCGCCCCACACGTCGACCGTGGTCTGCTTTTCGACCACCGGCTCGTCTCGGTTCCACACCGAGTAAGCGAGCCCAGCAGAAGCGAGCAGCAGTGCTCCGTGAACGATGAGCGGTTTCACTTGGCACCTCCTCGGAGCGCGCGGCGACGACTCAGCAGCCCGGCTCCGAGCACGAGGCCCGGCACGCCGAAGATGGTCGCGTAAAACCAAGCCAAATCTTGCTGCTTGGTGTGCTCGATGCGGATGTCCTCTTCGTTGTTTACTTGACCCGACCAGCTCTCTTCGCCCACGAGCCAGCGCATCGCGTCCACGAACAGCACCTGGTTGTAGATGACGTTGCTCAGCACCAAATCACTGAAGGCGTCGACGTCGGCCGTGACGAACGCCCGCATCTCCTTCACGTCGGGCTTCTTGTTCTTGGCGTCCTTGTCCTTCGGATCGGGTTTGGGCGGTTCGGCACCGGCCACGGGTCGCGTGACCGCGGCGGCCATGTTGAACGTGGCCGACTTTTCGCCGTCCTTATCGAAGCGGTAATTCTTGTTCGCGTCGCCGAAGGTGCCGCTCGGTGAGCGCACCGAGAAGTCCACCTTGCTTTGCGCGGTCTGCAGCTTGTCGAGGCTGCCCGAGCCGAAGAACACCACGGCGGCCCGCGGCGCGCTGCGGCTCAGCGTGGAGACCGAAGCGTGCGACGAGAAGCTGCTCGTTTGCAGCCGAATGCGGTCCGAGTCGTTGGCGCGGACGCGGATGTGGTTCGTCTCGTTCGCCAGCAGATCGGGCGAGAGCGTGAGCCCGACGATGTCCGCCAGCGCGGCCAAGTGCGTCGGTACGGGCGTCGCCGGTGCCGCAGGCGGCTTGGCGGCTGCCGAACCCGACGGAGCGGGCGTGGGCGCCTTGCCGGCTGGCGGCGTTGCAGACCTAGCGGGCGTGGTTTCGGCTTCCCCGCCCGCTTCGTTCGAGCCGACGCCCAGCACGTTGAGCGATGAGGTGCTCTCGGGATCGAGCGCCAAGAGCAAGTGCCCGCCGGCGTCGGCGTAGCGCTTCAGCGAATCGATCTCTTGCGGCGAGAAGCCTTCGGTCGGTCCGAGCACCGCCACCGCGTCGGCATCAGCCGGCACGGTGCTGCCGAGGCCCTGACCAAGCCCCAGATCTTTGACGGTTACGTTCTGCTTCTGCAGCAGCATCTTGGCCAGGCTCGCGGTGCGCCCTTCCTTGTCGGCTTCACCCGACGGCGCGTCGTTCAGCTCGCCGTGACCGACCGTGAAGTACACGGTCTTGCGCGAGCGCACGGCCTTGATCAGCTGCTCCTGAAAGTCGCGGTCGAGCGTCTTGAGCTTGGCTCGCGCCTGCTCCAGCTCCACCCCGATGTTCAAGGTGAAGGTCGCGCTGCCCTTGGACAGGATCACGACGCCGTCCTGGGTGGCGCGCAGGTCCTTGGCGAGCTTGGGCGCCATCAGGCGATCCCGCACTTCGACCTTGAGCTTGGGGCTGCCCGCTGCCAGGTCCTTGAGGTAGCTCTCGACCTCGCCCCGCACCTCGTTGACGTCCGGAAAGAACGCCACCACGCGGATCGGCTCGGTCAGCCCGGCGGCGATCTTCTTCGTCGATTCACCGGGGCGCGACGTCTTGAAGTAGCTGTAGTCCCACTTCTTTTGGATGCCGCTCGACGCGTACACGAGCAGCGAGCCGTAGACCGTGACCATCGCGAGCGCGCCGCCGGCCAGCGCCGCAGCCCTGACGCGCCGCGCTTCCGGCCGCTCCGCGCGACGCATCGGGCGCAGCGCAGTCTCCGCGAAGATTTGCGGCAGCACCGACAGCGTCAGCAGCGAGACCCAAACCACTCGCAGGAGCTCGATCGCGTGGTCGCGCTTTTCGCTGGCCAGCTTGGTCAAGCCGAAGCGGTCGGCACCGCCGTCGGTCGTAACGTAGTAGAGGGCGAGCGAGAGCAGGCCCACCACCGACAGGATCGCGAGCAGCCGCTCGATCGCGCCGCGCTCGCCCTGGCTGCGGAACTTGGGCGAGAAGCGCAGAACCGTCGCCAAGATCACGGCGAGTAGGCCCAGCGCCGTGACTACGCCGGCTCCCTTTTCCAGACCGGACAGCACGCGCTCGCCCGTGAAGACCAACGCAAGGCCGGCCAGGTACACCGGGAACAACCAGCCCGGCGCGCCGGTACCGGCCGCGACGGCCGACAAGCTCGAGCGACCCGCGGGTGCGCCCGTATTCTGCTCCGCGCTCATCGCCACCTCCGAGCTTCGAGCACCTTAGTGGACCCGAACAGGAACGCGTAAGTGACGATCAGGTAGTACACGACCCGCGTGGGCTCGAGGATGCCTTGCATGAACGGACGGAAGTTTTCGTGGTGCAGCGCCAGACGCGACAGGTACTCGTTGAGCGGCGGCTCGCTGGCTTTGGCCACTGCCCAGAGCAGGATCATGACGGCCAAGAGCGCGGCGCCGATGATCAAGGCGACTACCTGAGAGCGCGCCAGCGCCGAGCCGAAGAGGCCGATCGACGTGACGGCGGCGCCCAGTAAGAGCAGACCGACGTAGCCGACCACCATGTGACCGATCGCCACTTTGCCGTGCACGAAGATCCAGGCCGGCATGTAGACCGACAGCAGGATGGTGATGGCCAAGATCGTGAAGGCGCCCAAGAACTTACCGATCACGATGTCGCGGTCGGAAACGGGCGAGGTGTTGAGCAGCACCAGAGTGCCGGTCTGTCGCTCTTCGGCGAGCAGGCGCATCGACAGCACCAGCGCAGCAACCATGGTGACGCCGCTAGTGTTGTAGAAGAACTGAAACAGCACATCCGCACTGAGCAGCTTCTGCCCGAGGCCAATCCAATAGAACAGGATGCCCTCGATCAGGAGCGCTCCGCTCACGATGGCGGGCGCGAGCCACGAGCGCAGGTACGAGCCCAGCTCCCGGCGCGCGATGAGAAGCGCGGCGCTCATGCTGCACCTCCCGTGGGCGGAGCGGCATCGACCGGGGCGGCGGCCTCCCCTTCCTTGCGGCGCTTCTTCTTGCGACGCGGAGCGGCTTCGCCACCTTCACCGTCGTCGCCCAGCAGCTCGAGGAACATGCTTTCCAGCTCTTGCTCCCGGCCGAGACCGAGCACGCCGATGTTGGCGCCCACCAAGGCACGGCACAATTCGTCGCGCACGTCGCGCTCGGCTCGCACACTGATGCTCGCGATGCCCTCACCGGTCTCGCTCTGTCGCACTGAATCGACCGCGGTAACGCTCGCGACACCAAGGACAATCTCGCTGGCGCGCGCCGCCGCCGCTTCTTCGCTCGCGCCCGGCACGCGCACCGTGATCGCGATGCGCGACCCCTGGCGCAGCGCCACCGACAGCTCGCGCTCGGTGCCCGACCACTTGATGCGGCCGTCGTTGATGACCAGGATGCGATCGCAGGTCTCGCTGATTTCGGACAGGATGTGGCTCGACACCACCACGGTGTGCTCGCCCTTGAGGTTCTTCACGAGCTCGCGCATCTCGACGATTTGCACGGGGTCGAGGCCGCTGATCGGCTCGTCGAGCACCACGAAGTCCGGTGCGTGCACGATGGCCTGCGCGATCCCGACGCGCTGCTTGTAGCCATGCGAAAGCGCGCCGATCACCTTGCGGGAGACGTCGCCCAGCTCGGTGAGCTCCACGGCCTCGTCGACCAGCTTGCTCAGCTTGGCACGCGGCACCCCGCGCAGCTGAGCCGCGAAGCCCAAGTACTCGCTCACCGTCATGTCGTCGTAGAGCGGCGGCTGATCCGGCAGGTAGCCGACCTTCGACTTGACCTGATCCGGGTTTTCCACGACGTCGATACCGCCCACGCGAACCGAGCCGCTGGTCGGAAGCAGGTCGCAGGCGAGCACGCGCAACGTCGTGGTCTTACCGGCGCCGTTGAGGCCCAAAAGACCGATGATTTCGCCGCGCTCGATGCTGGTCGTCAGTGGGCCCACCGCCCGCTGATCGCCGTAGTACTTATAGAGCTCTTGAATTTCGATCACGTGCAGCCTCGACCTCGCAAAAGGTCCGAAAGCGGGGCGCCCCAACGACAAGTTTGGGGCGGGCCCCCGAACGCCACGAACTTGGCTCGTTTGGGGGTAGGCCCCAAACGCCAAGAGACAGACGGACGCCGGTTACCACAAAGTTTCGCGCGCCTGTTACCAAGAACCTCGCCCTGTTATTCCCGGCGCCCTGCAAAGCAGTAACATCGAAGCTTTCGTTTTCTGAGCATGCCTTCAGCCGCCGCATTCCCGACCGACTCGATCGAAGCGCGTATTGCCGCCGCCGCCTTGGCGCTCGGCTTCGTGCGGGTCGGTTTTTCGGCTGCCAATCGCTCCGAACAGGCGGCCGAGCGACTGGCGGGTTGGCTGGAGCAGGGCCTCGATGGAGAGATGCAGTACATGCGGGGCGCGCTGGACCGCGCCTCACCTCAGGCGCTGTTCGAGCCCGCTCGGACGGTCCTGGTGGTGGCGCTTCCCTATGGTGGCGCGGCTCCAGTAGCGCTGCGCCGCAGCCGCGACGGAGCACCTCTGACGGGCGTCGTTGCTCGCTATGCGCAAGGCGAGGACTACCACCGCGTGCTCAAGGCCAAGCTCGAGCGCTTGGGCTCCGCCATCGACGAGCTGGTGGGACGTCCGGTCGGGCGACGGGCGTGTGTCGACAGCGCCCCGCTTTTGGAGCGCGACTTCGCAGTGCGCGCGGGGCTCGGCTTCGCCGCCAAGTCGACGCTGACCATCCTACCCGGCGCCGGTAGCTTCGTGCTGCTCGGTGAGCTGCTCCTCGATCTGCAGCTCGAGCCGAGCCAGGTCGAAGTGAGCGCGGGTTGTGGCGCTTGCACCAGTTGCCTCACGGCTTGCCCCACGGGCGCTTTCGTCGGCCCGTACGTGCTCGATGCGCGCCGCTGCATTTCGTACCTCACGATCGAGCTCAAGGGCTCGGTGCCGCGCGAGCTTCGTCCGCTCATCGGTCAACACGTCTTCGGCTGCGACATCTGCCAGGACGTGTGTCCCTGGAATCGCAGCCGTCACGCTCCGCCCGCCGATCCGGAGCTCGGCAAGCACCCCGAGCTGATCGACCCCGACCTGGTCGAGCTCCTCTTCCTAACTTCGTCGGGTTATCGACGCCTGGTGCGCCGCACAGCCCTCGCTCGGGTGAGCCGCGCCCGCTTGGCGCGCAACGCCGCCATCGCGCTCGGCAATTCGCATCATCCGGACGCCGAAGCCCCACTGGCTCGCGCCCTCTCCACGCACTCGAGCGAGCTGGTTCGCGCGCACGCTGCCTGGGCCCTCGGTGCCCTCGGGCTGCCGCTCGGCCCGGGCCGCCAAGCCCTCGAAAATGCCGTCAGCCAGGACCCCAGCGCGGACGTGCGCGACGAAGCCCAAGTCGCGCTCGCGTCCCTCGCTCAAAAGACGGGGATGCCGGCGGCCGCGCGTTGATCCTTGGTGTCGCGGACGTCGAAGTCCCACAGCGAGCGCGGAAAGACGGGCGACCCGACCAGCTCGCGCAGCAGCCGCTTCGTGCGCTCCGGGTGCTGGTCGGCGACGTTGTTGCCGTCGGGGTCTGCGGCGTTCAAATCGTACAGCTCGGGTAGCCCCACCTCGAGCGGCAGGACCAACTTGTAATCGCGGGTCGGGCTGATCACCCCGACGCGCACGAGTACTTCCTTCGCCGCCGACACAAGCAAAACCATGGTGGCCACCG
>JBEHXA010000394.1:0-7327 GCA_048498935.1 Myxococcota bacterium | reverse complement strand
ACTTGCATATTCGCTTTTGTAGTAGATTTCGAACGCCTTGACTTCTGCATCGACCTGTACGAGGTGACCGCCAAGCAGTACCGCGACTGCTCGGACGTCGGAAAGTGCCGGCGAGCCACGACCGAAGTCGAATGGCCGAACATCACGCCCGCCGACAAGAAGACGTATTCGCCGCTCTGCACGGCGGGCGATCCGGCCAAGGCCGATCACCCGATGAACTGCGTCACGTGGGAGATGGCGAACACCTATTGCGTGAACACCGGCCGGCGCCTGCCGAGCGAAGCCGAATGGGAGTACGCCACCCGTGGCCCCGACGGCCGCGTCTACCCCTGGGGTGACGAGGCGCCGACCGCCCAGCACCTCAATGCCTGCGGCAGCGAGTGCCTGGCCTGGGCTAAGCAGAACAAGGTCGCGCAGCAGTTTCCGGCTGCGCTGTACGACGCTGACGACGGTTTTGCGACCACCGCCCCGGTCGGCAAATTCCCGGCCGGTCGTTCACGCTTCGGCCCGTACGACGTGGTCGGGAATGTCTGGGAGTGGGTCGCGGATTGGGAGGGCCCCTACCAGGCCAGCGATCAAAAGAATCCTACAGGCCCCGACAGCGGGCAGAAGCGCGTGATCCGAGGCGGTGCCTGGAACGGCAGCTTTGCCGAGTGGCTGCACCCCTCCTTCCGCTACGCCCAGGATCCCAAGGCCCAGAGCCACGGCATCGGCTTCCGCTGCGCGCGGGACAAGGGGCTCTAACCCCAAAATCTGCAGCAACTGGACGAGCGTCGCGAGCTCTCGCTACTCTTCCAGCAAACGGGTCAGCTCAACCATCCCCTACACACCGAGATCGAGGCGCGGCTCAATGCCGGCTCGTTCGAGGAAGCGCAACGCCTGCTGGCCCAGCTCGGCGTCGGGCGCGAGCACGTGCACGTCACGACCTATTTCGCGACGCGCATCTTGTATCAGCGCGGCAAGCTCGACCTGCAGGGCGTGGTCGCTCGCTTGAGAGAGCTGCTCGCCTCGTGCCCCGACTTTCCGGAGGCCGAGGCGATGCTCAGCGCTGCTCAGCGCGGCACGCTCCGTCCCGACCCCCAGCACTTCAACGAAGCCACAGTCCCGCCTCCGCCCCCGGACGCGCGAGGCAGCGCGCCCGATGAAGACGACGAAGACCGCCCGACCCACCCGGGCTACGTCCCCTCCAGCGTTCCGCCGCTCGAGGCCTCGCTCAAGACGCCGCAGGCTCCGGGCATCCCGCGTGCGCCGGCCGTGCCCCGCTTCGCGCCGTCCGAGAATCAGGCCCCGAGCTACGTGCCTCCGCCCACTCTGGATCTCACCCCACCGGACGGCTTGGAGCTGGAGCTCGAGCCGCCGTCTTGGAACGACACGGTCTCGGCACCTCCGCCGAGCAGCAGCGACGCCACGCACGAGCGCCCCGCAGGTCCTGCGGTCTCGATCGACCTGCGCTCGCTCGATGGCGTGAGGATCGCGGCGGGCGAGCGCAATACGGCGCCTTCGCCGGGTGCACCGGGGATCCCCCCCGAACCCCCGAGCGTGTTCGTGATCGCAACCTGGCTCGCCGAACGCGATTTCGAGCGCGCGCTGGCCGCTGTCGAGGCGCTCGGGAGCGAGCTGACGCCCGAGCTTTCGCTGCTCGAGGTGAGGGCCCTGGTCGGCCTGGGACGCAAGGCGGCAGCCCGCCGCGCGCTCGACCGACTTTGCCGCGCGCCGCTGCTGGATCCCGACCTTCGAGCTGCAGTCGCGCGCTTGCTGATCGAGCTCGGTGACGTCGCGCGCGCGACGACGCAAGCCCGCCGCGCCCACGCTGAGGATCCGGAGAGCGATTTGACGCGCCTCACGCTGGCCTGGACGCTCGCGCGCGGTGACGCCTGGTTGGTTTCTTCCCGCGTCGCCGGCGAGCTCAACGAGCTGCTCGCCGACTTCGAGCCGCAGACCTGCGCCCTGCCGGCGCTGGGCTTCGCGCTCCGCGGCCTAATGCTGATGCAAACGTCGCTCGAAGCGGCGCGCCAGTCGGTCGATGCCGCGCTGGGGCTCGACGGCGCCGGGCTGGACGCCTTGGCCATCGCGGCCATGATCGCGCAGCAGCAGGGCCGAAACCCCGACGCGCGGAGACTGCAGGCGCGCCTGCACGAGGTCGATCACCACGCCGCCGACGATCTGGCCGCAACGCTCGCCAGCCTCGCACCAAGCGGCAGCGCGACCGCAAACGCTCGCCGCGCGTCGGATTGGCCCGCCGCCGAGCCTGCTTCAGCCGTCCCGGTCCGTCGCACGGCGCGGCCAGTCTTTCCGGCGTCGATGCCTCCGCCGCCCCCCGGTGCACACGCGCCACCGTCACTCCGCCGCGACTCCCCATGGGACGACGACGAGCGCAGGCTGGCGAGCGGCGACGTCAAGACGGCGCTGTTCACCTTCGAACAGGGCCTCGCTCGAAAGCTGGAGACGCTGCCGCTTCGGCCGGCGCGCGGTGAGCTGTCGCAAGCCGCTCTGGTCACCGCGCGCTACCTGACCGAGTCGGGTATCACGCGCCACTTCGCGCCCTTCGACCTGTCGTTGTTCAGCATTTCGCGCCTCGATGCGGCGCTCGGCCTCATCTACCGCGGCTTGGTGGGGCCACGCACCGAGATGCGCTCACGAGCTCTGCTCGGCCTGGGCGCGTACGCGGGCGAATGCCTACGCCAGGCTTACGCCGGCGAATGGGTGGGCGAGGCAGCAGACCTCACCCGCCTGCACATCGAGGGACAAGGCCTGTGCTTTTCGCCGTTTCGAGACATGGACGCCAAGCTCCGAGCGGGTGAGCCACTTCAGGTCGGGGACACGCCGCTACCCCACCCGGGCGCCGAACCGCTCGGCCAACGCGTCGCGCTCGAAGTCACTCCGCCGACGCCCTGGGGTTCGGCGCCCTGGCCCGCGCCCAGCCAACTGGCGGAGCTCGGCTCTCGGCTCGGTGAGTCGCCGGTCGGGGCGTATTGCGCGGCGACCGAGCTGCCGCTCGATCTCTCGTTCGCCTCGCTGCGCGCCATCGATCGCTACGTGACGCTGCTCGCTCCGCCGCTAGCGCCGCCCGATCCCGAAGCAGTCTGGGTGCGCCGCGCAGCCGTGCTGGTCGGTGCCTACCTGGGCGAGGTCCTGCGCGCTACCCACGGTGGAGCGTGGGAAAACCCGCGCGGGGAGCTACGGGCCGAGTCCTACCGCGTCGCGCTACCGGGCGGCATCAAGGCGCTCCCAGTGGCTGCGGCCTTCGAGCGTCTTTCTGGGCGCCGCCTGGAGCAGCCGTCCGACTACGCCCGCCGCATCACGGGGTGATGTGCACGAGCGTGCCGCCGCGCAGGCTGAGCGCGGCATGCCAGCTTTGAGGTACTGGCGGATCGGTCATGTGAAACAGCGCCCGCGCATCCAGCGGCGAAAGGTTAACGCAGCCGTGGCTGTACGGCTGACCGAAAGAGTCATGCCAAAACGCGGCGTGTAGCGCGTAGCCCTCTTGAAAGTACTGCACGTAAGGAACATCACGCAGATCGAACTCGTCGCCTTCGGCCTCGCTGTCCATGGTGACGCTCACGTGCTTGGTGTGGATCAAAAACTGCCCCCGCACGGTTGAATGCGTCTCTTTCGGGTCACCCAAGCCGTCGATGCCGGTCGACACCAGCGTCGCGTAAACGGGCCGCTCGCCCTGATACATCACCAGCGACTGCTGCAAGATGGAAACGTGGATCCAGCTGCGACCCGGCGTCGCCCAGCCCGGCTTGTTCTTGAACTTGTCGATGCGCACCAAGCGCTCGTCGCGCAGGTAGTCGTGGCTGGTCGTCTCCAGGTAGTGCACGCCCGATACGACGATCTCGCGGCCCGTGAGCGGCACCGCCTCGCGGTACGCGAGCTTGCGCACAATGCTCAGCCCGCGCTTCGGATCGCCTGCGTATAGGTGAGCGGAGCCGGAGCGCACGAACGCGACCGGCAGCGTGACCTGGTCGTCCAGGCGCAAACCGTGAAACGAGCTCACTTCGACCGGTTTGAGCCGGTCGAGCGGGACGATCTGAAAATCGGTATTGAGGGCGAAGCGCCGGCCGTCTTGTTCGTAAACGCCCAGCAGCGCAAAGCCGCTATCCGGCATCGCGCGGCCCGTGATGAGCGGATTTCCTTCACGGAAGAATCCCCACGGCAGCGGTACGGTGCGGCCCTCCGCGAGCTGCGCGGGCAAGTCCGCGTTGGGCACGCGCTTCCAAGCCTCGGCAGTGCGGGCGCGCAGGTGGCCCACCATGTCGAGCTCGGTGCGCTGCTGCTCGGCCTGCGAGGGCAGCCGCGTGTAGAACGGCGGCGCCGGGTAACGCGAGCGCCCGTACAGGTAGGGCAAGGCCGCCATGCGATCGGGGCGCACTCGCGCCAGTTCCGCGAACGGGCTCGGCCCCTCGGTGTCGAGGATCGCCGCGTTCTCTATGCACACGTAGCCTTCGGGTTGAATCCGATACCAACCGCGCTTGCAGCCTTCGTCGCCGACCGCCTGCGCCGAGCGCCCCACCACCGCGCCGACGCGCAGGTAGCCAACCTTCTGTGACTTGAAGGAAGGTCGCGCGAAAACGAACGTCTCGCGCGCGACGGACGTGAGCGAAGGAGACAAATACTCCGGCGCTACCTCGCCGCTCGGCTCCGCCGCCGCGACCGGCTCCGCTACCGCATCGTTCGGCGCCGCTTCGTCCGGTGTCGGCGCCGCTTCGTCCGGCGCGCTCGCCACCTCGTCCGGCGCGGTCGCTGCGACTGACGCCTCGGGTGTCACTACACCCGCGTCAGGCTCCTTGCGCACCACCTCGAGCTCGCGCGGCGGCGCTTTCGGCACCGCCGCCGTCATCCCGGGCGCCAGCACCGGCGCGGCGCCCTGGTGCAGCGCACCCTGAACTACCTTGCCCGCGCCGCTACAAGCTGCGCCAATCGCGCAGCCCAGCACGAGCGCGACGCGAAGAGCGCGAGCAGTACCTCTTGGCACTCTCAGCCGATAACCAACCGTGAAGGAGCGGGCCAACTTACCCGTGGTAAGCTTGGAGAAGTGTCCCTAGCCGCCCTCGACGCCCTCACGGCCCTTCAGCCCCTACTTACTGAAGAAGAGCTCCTGGTGCGAGATACGGTGCGTCGCTTCATCCGCGACCGCTACCTGCCCAACGCGGGAGAGCTTTACGAGAAGGAGCAGTTCCCCAAAGACCTGGTGCCCGAGCTCGCGGCCATGGGCCTGCTCGGCGCCAGCATCTCCGGCTACGGCTGCGCCGGCATGGGCGCAGTCACGTACGGCCTGCTGTTGCAGGAGCTCGAGTACGGCGACAGTGGCCTGCGCAGCTTCGTCAGCGTGCAGGGCTCGCTCGCCATGTACGCCATCTACTCGGCCGGCACTGAGCAGCAAAAACAGCGCTTTTTGCCGCGCATGGCGAGCGGCGAGCTGATCGGCTGCTTCGGCCTCACCGAGCCGGACAGCGGCTCCGACCCTGCCTCGATGCAAACGCGCGCGCGCCCGGACGGCACTGACTTCGTGCTGAACGGCACCAAGATGTGGATCACCAACGCGCCCTTCTGCGACCTATCGGTGGTCTGGGCCAAAGTCGGTGAAGGCGGCGCCGAATCGATCCGCGGCTTCATCGTCGAGCGCGGCATGAAGGGCTTCGAGACCCCGCGCATCCACGGTAAAATGAGCCTGCGCTCGAGCGAAACCGGCGAGGTGGTGCTCACCGACTGCCGCGTCCCGCGCGACAACGCGCTCGAGCACAAGCCCGGCCTCGGCGCCGCGCTCCGCTGCCTCGGCCAGGCACGCTTCGGCATCGCCTGGGGTGCAGTGGGAGCGGCCAAGGCCTGCCTGGAGAGCGCGGTCGACTACACCGTCGAACGCAAGCAGTTCGGCGTACCGCTCGCGAGCAAGCAGCTGGTGCAAGAAAAGCTCGTCGAGTGCGCCAGCGAAATCGTGAAGGCAGACCTGCTCGCCTACCACTACTCACGCCAAAAAGAGCGCACCGGCAGCGTCACCCCCGAGCAGGTTTCGCTGTGCAAACGCAACAACGTCGGCATCTCGCTCGAAGTCGCGCGCACTTGCCGCAACTTGCTCGGCGCCAACGGCATCCTGCTCGAGTACCCCGTCATCCGCCACATGCTCAACCTCGAGAGCGTCTTCACCTACGAAGGCACCCACGAAATCCACACGCTGGTGTTGGGCAAAGCGCTGACCGGCCAAAGCGCATTCTGATGGGGGGCTGCCTCCGCGCAGCTACACCTTGCCCATGCCGACGACGAACACTTCCGAGCTCACCTGGCGGGTGCCTTCGGGGCGGATGGTGCGCACCGTTTCGTAGGCTTTGCGCACGTCGGTTTCGGCGGCTTTGAAGTCTCCGCTCATGAAGATCTTGGCGGCGAAGTGCGAGCCGGGCTTGCCGAACTTGATGGCGACTTCGAGCGCGCGCAAAAACAGCTCCGTGCTGCGAGCCTGGTCCTGGAATTTGGAGCCGGAGGTGTTGGGCGCCATGTCGCTCAGCACCACGTCGTAGGGCGCATGCGCCGCCAGCACTTCGCTTTCGAGCGAAAGCGCGTCGCCTTGCAAGACCTTCACGTTTTCGCCAAAGGCTTGCTGAATCGGCTTGATGTCGATGGCGTACACGTGACCGGTCTGCCCGACCCGCTCGCTGGCGTAGAGCGACCAGGAGCCGGGCGCCGCCCCCAGGTCGATCACGTTCTGACCAGGTCGCAGCACGCGCATGCGGCGATCGATCTCTTGCAGCTTGAACACGCTGCGCGCCGGGTACCCCTTGGCCCGCGCCTCCATGGTCTTGGAGTCGGGCTTGGCGTAGGGGTTGCCGCGGTTCTTCAAGCGCCTCGCCCCGCAGATACCACGACCGTGGCGAGCAGGCTCTTGCTCGGGTGCGGGCCGTCGAGCGCCTCCGGGCAATCCAGGCCGCTCGCCGGCTCCTTGATTTTTAGCTCGATTTTGGCCTTTTCGGCAGCGCGCTGGAGCAAGCGCCGAAAGGCCGGCAGGCTCGTTTTCTTGTGGTTCGTCACGCAGAGCAGTGAGCCGCCGGGGCCGAGCAGCCGCAAGCAATCGCTCATCAACCCCTCGATGTCGCGCTCGAAGCGAAACGTCGCGCGGCCCACGGTGCCGAAGCTCGGCGGGTCGAGCACGATCACGTCGAATTTGCGGCCGTGCTTCACGGCGCCGCGCACGAACCGCACCGCATCGCCCTGCACGAATTCGTGCTTGATGGAGGCCATACCGTTAGCCTCGAAATTCCGTTTACCGCGCTCGAGCGCGCGCACGCCGACGTATACGCTCGTCACCTTGGTCGAGCCCCCTCGGGCAGCCACC
>JBEHXA010000393.1:0-7339 GCA_048498935.1 Myxococcota bacterium | reverse complement strand
GGGGGAGTTTGTGTAGGCAGCGTGGGTGAGGGATTGCCAGTGGTTGAGGTCGGATTGGCGCTGCTCGATGGTGCGGCCGTTGGATTCGCGCGCGCGGGCTCCCAAATAAATGGCCGAAGGCGGCACGTTTCGCTCGCTCCGCGGCTTCAACTACCGCACGTGGGCGAGCGGCGCGATCGTCTCGAACATCGGCACCTGGATGCAGCGCACAGCCCAAGATTGGCTGGTGCTGACCGAGCTCACCGACAAGAACGCGACCGCCGTCGGCATCGTGATGGCCCTGCAGTTCGGTCCACAAGCGTTGCTCTTGCCGGTAACGGGCTTTGCCGCAGACCATCTGGATCGGCGCAAGCTCTTGCTCGCGACGCAAGCCGCCCTGGGCACGCTGGCGCTCGGGCTCGGCTTGTTGACGTTGTCGGGCCACGTCGTGCTGTGGCACGTCTACGTGTTCGCTTTCCTCCAGGGCTGCGTGTCGGCTTTCGACGCGCCGGCGCGACAAACCTTCGTCTCCGATCTCGTGAGCGAGGCCGAGCTGTCGAACGCGGTCGCGCTCAACGCGACGTCGTTCAACGCTGCCCGCACCGTCGGGCCGGCAATCGCGGGCGTGATGATCGCCAGCGTCGGAACGGGCTGGGTCTTCTTGCTGAACGCCCTGTCGTTCGGAGCAGTGATGTTCTCGCTGGGTCTCCTGCGGCCGGCCGAGCTACGCATCAAGAGCCACGCCCCTTGGTCACGCGGCAGCTTGCTCGAAGGCTTCCGCTACGTGTGGCGCCGGCAAGATCTGAAGACCGTGCTGGTCATGCTGTTTTTGATCGGCACCTTTGGGCTCAACTTCCCGATCTACATCTCGACCATGGCCGTGAGCGTGTTTCACGAGGGTTCCGGCGAGTTCGGCTTGCTCACCTCGGCCATGGCGGTGGGATCGGTCGCGGGCGCGCTCCTTTCCGCGCGACGTCAGCAGCCACGGCTCGCCCTACTGCTGACCGGCGCGGCGATCTTCGGGGTGGGGCTGAGCTTGGCGGCACTGGCACCCAACATGATGCTCTTCGGAATCGCGCTGGTCGGGGTGGGAGTTGCCACCCAAACGTTCAACACCACGGCGAACGGCGTGGTGCAGCTCTCGACCGATCCAGACATGCGCGGCCGAGTGATGGCCATCTTCGTCGCGATCGCGCTGGGGGGCACGCCGATAGGAGCACCCATCGTCGGCTACGTCGCCGATACGTTCGGACCGCGTTGGGGGCTCACGGTGGGTGCAGCCGCGGGCTTCGTCGCCGCCCTGATCGGCCTGCGCTACCTGGAGCGCCGGCAAGTTGGAAGCGGGAGCCCAACCAAGACTCCAGCTCAGTAGCGCCGCGCGGCGTCTGGGTAGAAGGGGCGAGGCTGCTTGGGGGCAGCATGAGAGCCAAAACGAGCTCCGCTCGCGGCATCGGCGATCAAGCCGGCGCCACGGAGCAGCCGCGCCAGTGGCTCTCTGGCTCGCGGGTCGAGTGACTCCGGGAGCTCCGGCACCACGAGTGGCGCGCCCCGATGTTCGCCCTGCACCGCGCGCGCCGCGCGCTCCAGCGACTCGACGAAATGCTCGGCGACCGACTGCGCGTGCTCCGGGGCGAGCGCGAGGGTCGCGCCCAACCCACGCGCCGCGTACGTATCGAGCGTCGTCAGCGCAGCTGCGGCGCGGCGACAGTACGTGATGAGCTGTAGTGACAGCTCCTCGTCCTGCGGGTCGTGCAAGGGTTCGCTCAGCAAGCGCTCGAGCGCTCCTTCGGCGTCGCCGAGCGCGAGGCCCACGTCGCGACGCGAGTTGGCGATGTTGATGTCGACCTCGGCGAGCCGCGGGTGCGGCGCAGCCGCGAGCACGACTCCAGCGTAATCGGCCACGGCGCCCAGCAGTCGCGCCAGGAGCTGAGGCAACCGGGTGCGCTCCCGCGAAGGGAATACGAGTACCGCTGCGAACAGCGCGATGGCGCCGCCCAACGCCGCATCGGCCGAACGCGCCACCGCGCTCCACCAGTCACCGGCGAAACGCGCCCCGTGGAGCACGAACACCGGGGTGAGAAAGAACGTAAATAGGCGGTAATTGCGGCGCTGCGTCACCACCGCCGCTACCGATAACGGAAACATGGCCACGCCGAGCAGCACCGGCGAGCGCAGCGTGATCTCGATCACCACCGCCAAGACACTACCCAGCACCGTGCCGACGACACGCTGCGCCGCCCGCGCCGTGGTGGCCCCCGAATACGGCTGAAGCACCGCCAACGTCGTGACCGTGACCCACTGCGGGTAGGTGGTCACGTAGCGCGCCAAGATGGAGGTGAGCCCAATCGTGACTGCGACGCGCGCACCATGATGAAAGAAGGTGGAGCGCGGTGAGCAGGCATCGCGCAGCACCAACCAGTCGCCGCGCCAGACCAAGAGCAAGTGCTTGCGGCGACCAGAGCGCGCAGGAGACTCGGCGCCGGGCGCTGCTTCGGCTCGAGCATCCAGCGCCATGCTCAAGGCGAGCGCCGTGTGACTCGCGTCGTCGAGGTGATCGAACAAGGCGCTCAGCGAAGAGCTCGGCCCCCGAGCGCTGGTGGGTGGCGGCAAGGAGGGGGTCCCCTCTTGATGGCGCAGGTTCGGCGTGCGCAAAATCACCGCAATTTCGCGATTTCGATCCACGAGCGCCGCGAGCCGCGCCAAGAGTTTGGGGCGCTGGCCCGAGCCTGGCTCGAGCTCGCTCGACTCGTGCAACGTGATCAGCAGGGGCAGCTGCGACTCGGCGAGGCCGAGCAGCACGCGCAAGTTGGCCCCCACGCGCGTTTCACCGGCGCGTCGAGAGCGGCCGCCGAGCGCCAAACGACGAGCTTCTTCGATGGCAGCTCGGACTGGCCCCTGGCGCTCTCGGGCGAGCCGCGACCAGCGTGGGTCCCCCGAGGGCAGCTGCTCCCCCAGGCACACCGCGAGCTCTTCGCCATAGCTCGCGAGGGCCTCGAATACCCCCGCCTCGGCGCGACGCAGCGGCAGGTCCATCCACACCGGCCAAATCACCGACGACAGCAGCATGGCCGCCGCCGACCCCAACGCGAAGTAGGCGCCGTCGAGCAGCGGCGCCGAGCTGGGACTCGCGCTGCCGATCGCGACCACGATCGCGATCATGGTGCCTGCGCCGCTCCACGCCGCGCCTAGCGAACGCAGCAGCGAGGCCGCGAACGCCACACCGGCCAGCAAGAGCGCGGCAAGCCAGCGGTCATGCGCTGCCAGCTCGGACAGGGCGAGCGCAAGCCCACCCGCGACGGCAAACACGCTCAAGGTTTTGGCGCGTGTGCTGCGGAGCCCGCCCGGATCGGCGAGGGTGCCGAGCCAGCCGCCGAGCGCCATCCAGGCGAGCTCGTGACGGTGCCATTCAGCCGAAAGGTAGAACGGCACCAGCGTAACGACACCGCCGCGCAGTCCCCGAGCGAAGTCGGGAGTCGCCGCCGCGAACCAGGCTCTGTCGTAAGCGCGCACGCCATCACGGCGAGTACTTCACGCCGCGACGGCGCTCAAGGTCCCGTACGCCCCAGCGGCGTTTGCCGTCTATTGTTGAAAGAACAGGAAAGCGCCGTGCTTGCTCGCGACCGCGATGTCCACCTTGCCGTCGCCGTTCAAGTCACCCGTGGTGAATTGGCGACCGAGCCCGACCTCGGAGTCGACCAGGTGCGGCTCCCAGCTCACGCCCGTGGCGCTGCGGACGAGCTTGAAGACGTAGAAGACCGGCGTGCCGTCCGCGTCCGGATCGCCCATGCCGGGCGGGTGCGCGTAGAACGACTTGCCGGTCACGATGTCTTTCAAGCCGTCGCCGTCGATGTCGGCCACCACGAGCGCGTGCGGTTGTGAAAATGGCGCTATCTTGCCGACGTTCGTGGCCATCGAACCTTCGCCGCCCACGATGACGTGCGGTGTGAAGGTGCCGCCGGCGTTCTCGTACCAGGCCACGCCATAGGCGTGCGAGTCGAGCGCGGTAATGACGTCCTGATCGCCGTCGCCGTCCACGTCGTAGCCGTACATGTGGCTCGGGCCGTGCTCGTCGCTCACCTGGTCGCCCTTAAAACGTTGCGGGTGTTTGGTCCACATGCCCGCGCGCGGTCCACCCGCGGGGCGCGTGTACCAGCCGCTGTCGGTGAGCAAATCGAGCTTGGAATCGCCGTCGAGATCGCCCACGCCGACGCCGTGCCACCAGGCGTAAGCGATGGTTGCCCCCGATGCGCCGACGGCGTTGAACGTCCAAAGCCCGCTCGGAGTCACGTCGAAGAAGCCGAATTGCCCGTCGGCCGCGCCGATGATCGACGGCTTTCCGTCACCCGCAATGTCCGCAAACATCGACTGCTCGAGCACCAGCGTGCCAAGCTCGGTCTTGGGCCAAAGCACCGTGTCCGTGTCCGTGATCGGGAAACCGATGTTCTTGTACCAGTAGCTCGGCGTGCTCGGGCGCATCACGTTGATGCTGTCGAGCCAACCGTCGCCGTCGACGTCGTACTCGTAGTTGGCCCAATCAGCGAGCGACATGCCGTCGTACGCGTTGTTGGGCGGCGGCGGAAAGAATTGGTAGCGCTTCTCGAACGTGGGACCCAGCCACAGGTACGGTCCCGCGTGCACGTCGGGTTTGCCGTCCTTGTCGAAGTCACCGATGCCGATGCCCTCGGCGTAGTTGAAGCGATGCAAGTCCACCCGCTTGAAGGTGAGCGAACCGAGCACCGGTGCACCTCCGCCTGTACCGCCGCTGCCGGCGCTGCTGCCCGCACCGCCCATCACCTCACCCGCGCTACCCGAACCGCCACCGCCGCTGGCCATGCCGGCAGCGCTACCGCCACCGCCCAGAGCTGCCGCAGTCCCGCCCGCGCCCGCTGCCGTGCCACCGCTGCCGCCAGTGCCTGGATTACCGGCCGCAGAGCCACCGGTTGCGGGTGGCGTCGCACTGCCCGGTTGGCTTTGTCCGCATGCCCCGAGCGCAAGCGGCACTAAAAGCCACGCCGCTCGCTTCAGGTCGCTGCCGCTATCGACGCGCATAGCCCGATATAGTGTCCGCTGCAGCGTCAGTTGCTCGATCGCAGCGCCCGCGGGGCCACAAATCGCGCCAAGTGTCGCTCGAGTCGGACACCAGGCAGGGCATGAAAGCACCCGTGCTTGGCTTCGCCGCGATAACGGTAGCGGCGCTAGTCGCCTGCTCGTCGGACCCCGAAACACCGGCCGGCGCTGCAGGGTCACCGGGCGTCGGTGGCAAGGGCCCGGGTGTCGGCGGCTCGGCCGCGACGACCGCGGGCACTGGGACCACCGGCGGAGGCGGCATGGGGGGCACCACCAGCACCACCGCGGGGACCGGGCCGGCGGCTGCCGGCACGACGAGCACGGCCGGCACAACGGGCGCGGGCGGAGCCTCAGGAGCCGGGAGTGGCGGTAACGGCGGCGCGACGGGCGGCGCGGGTGGTGGCAGCGGCGGTACGGGCGGCGCGACGGGCGGCTCGGGCGGCACCACCGGCGGCAGCGGAGGC
This sequence comes from Myxococcota bacterium, assembly GCA_048498935.1. GTDB lineage: Bacteria > Myxococcota_A > Polyangia > Polyangiales > Polyangiaceae > PMG-095. The sequence continues at coordinate 1,829 of JBEHXA010000393.1, read as the reverse complement.
ACGACTGGTGGCTCCAGCGCTACGGGCGGCTCCGGCAACTTGCCGAACATGATCCCCGCCAACTACACGGGCACTCCCTTCGGCGGCACCCCTCAAGTCATTCCGGGCAAGATCGAAATCGAGAAGTACGACCTCGGTGGCGCGGGCGTCGCGTTCCAAGCCGATCCGGGCGGCGCCTTCAACAAATGCGGCTTCATGCGCAACGACGCGCTCAAGCTGCAGTGCACGCAGCAAGCCGGCAGCCCGATGGACAAGAGCTTGCCGGGCTGCGGCACCGAGCCTGCCGGGCAGATCTACCTCGGCTACATCGGCGCCGGTAATTGGTACAAGTACACGGTGAACGTGCTCGAAGCAGGCACGTACGTGATCTCGGGTCACGAAGGCGTGGCGGGCAACACGCAGATGCAGTTCACATTCACCGACCAGGTGAAGACCGGCAACATCACGCTCCCCAGCACCGACCAGTGCAACTTCGAGGCGTATCACGTGTGGGCCGTGCACCAGAACCTGGGTACCATCGCGCTCACGCCCGGCAAGTACGTGCTCACGATCAACGTGGTCGCCGCGGCGATGAACCTCGACTGGTTCGAGTTCAAGAAGCAGTGAGCGCACGCCTCCAGTAGGCGCAGCAGCCTCACTCGAGGTTGGTGGTCCCACTGTAGAGCACCCCGCATGGCGCAAGGAATTTGAAGGTGATCGGGCTGCTGCTCCCTGACCATAGAGCAGCAGCAGAAACCGATCATGCTTCGTCCCCTCACCGTCTCCTCCGTCGTCGCGACCGCGTGTTTCACCCTGATTGCGTGCGCCGGCGCTCCTGATCCCGCGCCCGGCGACGGCAACCATGAACCAGCTGGAGGCGCGTCGGGCGCGAGCGCCGCACCGACGCACGGCGGCACGAGCGCAGGCTCGCTCGGTACGCCTTCGAGCGCCGGTAGCGCAGGCGCGAGCGCGCCGGGTGGGCAAGCTAACGGCGGCAACGCGAACGGCGGAAACCCCAGCGGTGCGGCGGGCACGAGCAGCAGCGGCGCCGGGGGCGCGAGCGCAGGCAGCGGCGGCGATGACGGCAGCGGCGGCGATGACGGCAGCGGTGGTGAGCCTGCCGCCAACGACGCGCCCATCGACTACTCGCTCTGGTCGCTCCAGCTCCCGATCGGGAGCGGCACCTCGCCGACCACCATCTCACCGACCCAGCTCCTAGCCGGCTTCTCCAACGAGTACTTCTACGCCGCCGACGACGGAGGCCAGATCTTCATGGACCCGGCAACCGGGATCACTACGAGCGGCTCCAAACATTGCCGCAGCGAAATGCGCGAGATGGCGCCGGGCGGCGGCGGCGCAGCCTGGCCGTCGACGGGTACCAACACAATGACCGTCACCGGCAAGGTGCTCAAGGTGGGTGGCGGTAACTCGGGCACCGTCACCGTCGGTCAGGTCTTCAACGGCACCGATTCGATTCCGCTCTGTGAGCTCGAGTACTCGACCAGCCTTGGCGGCTTCAAGCTGCTCTATGAAGAGGCCAAGGGCGGCGGCATGACCACCAACCTGAACACGCCCGTCGCGCTGAACGAGCGCTACGAGTTCGAGCTGGCGCTGAACGACGGCAAGCTCTCCGTCAGCATCAACGGCAAGCAGGTTTACACCCGCACACCGAGCCCCGCGATCGTCGCCAAGCGCTTCTATTTCAAGTTCGGCAACTACGACCAAACCGCCCAAGCCGGGCCGATCAGCACCGAGCCCTACACGCTCGTCGAGGCGTACACGGTGAAGGTCGTTCACCCGTAGCGCCGCGACCTCACCCCCAACTAATGGAGATTACTCATGTGTTACGA
>JBEHXA010000392.1:0-7365 GCA_048498935.1 Myxococcota bacterium | reverse complement strand
GGTGTGTGTCGGCACGTCGTTGATGCTGAAGGCTCCCCAGGGTGCGCCTGCCCCGAGCGCCGCGAGTACGTGCTCTCCGTCTGCGAGCTTGGCGGGCAGTGCTCGCAGCGACAGCCGCACCGTGGAGGCTGCGACTCGAGCCTGACTCGAGGCCGAGTAGTCGCGCTCCAGCCCGGACAGCGCGAAGCGCTCGCCGCTCAGGTGCCCGAGCAGCGGCTGCGACATGAGCGGTAACAGCTGAGCCAGCAGCGGCAGAGCTGCTGCCCGTCGCCACGACGACGTGACTTCGATTTGCGCGCTCAACAAGGGCGCGGAGCCACCCATGGTTTGGGCGCTGTAGGTTTGAAAGGGCTTCGCGCGGATCCAGCAGGCCTGCTTGCCGTAGCCGTAGCGCAGCGCCCGGTCGCCCCAGACGGCCACCGGACTATCGGTGTACATGCCGAGCACGAACGCGTAGCGCGCACCTCCCGGACGCGCGGTCACGTTCGGCGCCGCAATGATCACCTCGCGGTAGTTGCCGAGCGCAGCAGAAATGCCGTGGCTGAACCGCTCGGCCAGATCGGCACCGAGCGCGCCCAACACCTTCATGCCGCTGGAGCCGCTCGCCCAGCCCAGCGCGCTTCCGGCTGCTTCGCCGGTGCGGCGCCACCAGGCGTGCTGGTCGAGCTGAAGCGCCTCGCCGGCCCCGAACTTCACGTGTCCCAGGTCGACCCAAAGCGGGTGGAGTCCGGATGGCGCATTCGCGACCGGCGCTGCATCCAGACCGACGCTTTGCAAGGTCCGCCGGAGCGCGTCGAGAGGCGCCCAAATCAGCGCGCAAGTGCCGTCGAGGAGCGCCCGACTCGAGTAAGCCGGCTCGAGAGCGACGTTCGGCAAAGCTCTACTTGAACAGCAGCCGATCGAGCTGGAGCGCCGGATCGTTGAGTAGGTAGGCTGGCACGGTGCCGTACTGAGCCGCCAATGGCAGGCGCTCACGCACCACCTTGGTGAACGTCACGTCCGTTGGCGGAGCTCCGACGTCTGCGCTGAACGCGGTCGCGGGCAGTGCCGGATCCAGGTTCATGAGGACGACGTGGAGCGAGCCGTCTACCAGCCGACGAATGCGCACGTTTTGCGGCGCGACGCTGCCGCCGCTGCTGCCCTGGAACGCGACTGAAGTCACCGGCACCAACGTGGCGACCGGGCTCGTCGCCGACGGCATGATGAGCGGCCCCGCCATTTCGCTCATCTGGTCGAACTCACCGGGCGCGGTCTCGAGGCACGAAGAGAGGCACTTGAACAACTCGCCGTAGCAATCGAGCGCGAGCGCGAACGAGTCGGCGAGCGCGACCCCGAGCGGGTACTCTCCCTCCTTCAACGCTTGTTTGCCCAGCGCAAACACCGTTTCGGCGCGATCCGCATGAAAGTTGAACGACGCTCTCAGGTGCTGCGCGGCGCGACCGAGGCTCTGGCTCGCTTCCTCCCGCGCAGCCTGGCGCTTGCGCTTGGCGGCTTTCACTTGTCCTCCGACTCGTCGCCCTCTTCGTCATCGCTGTCGTTCGTGAAGCCGACGTGGGCGACCGGGAGCATGTACGCGTTGAGCCACGTCTTCATCCCGAGCTGGTACAGATGGATCGCGTCGGCAACCAGCTCCTTGTGGTCATACTCGTCGTCGGCTAGCGCGCCCTCGCAGACCTTGATGTGAGCCTCGGTCAGCGCGCGCGCATCGTCGATCCGCCCGCGCACGTAGCGCCGCACCAGATCGAGATTCTGAAGCGAGCTCTTGCGCAGTTTTGCTCTTGCTTTCTTGTGTTTCATTATCGGCCTCAAGGAACGAGATTCTTATGATCCGAATAGCAGGCGCCGCCGACGACTTGGAGCGACAGCCAGAAGAATAGGTATGAGGGGGTGAAAAGGTTCAGAAACGCCAGGTGCCTGGTGAAGCGGATGCTCTTCAGCACGCTCAGGCTCGAAAATCCGTTGCCCGCATCGCGCACGTCGATGAAGCCCTGGTCACGGTCGATGCCGCCGTAGCCGCGGAGCAGGTTTTGGCCCTGGCCGCCCATCAAGTCGTCGACGTTGACCTCGCCGGTCAAGCATTCGCGCAGCGCGTAGGTCACCTGCCGGGTCGGAGCGGTCGGATCGAAGGTGACATCCAGCGTATTTCGGACGCGAATCTTGAGGTTTGGAGGCAGGGGCCAACAAGCAGTCTCGAACAAGCGCGTGAACGGGCCCACGGTCTTGGGCGTGGGATCGGCCGTCGGATCGTCGGGGCTATCGGCAGTGTAAAAGGTCGCCTCGAAAAAGTTCGGCACCAGGTGTTGCCAGTTTTGCGGATCGAGGCGCTGAGCGAGCTCTGTGACCGGACGCGCAACTTCGACACCCGCACCACACGAGGTTTCGTTGGTCTCGATGCCGGCATTGACGCGAACCCAGAAATTTTGAAGGTCGCAACCGAGGACCTGCAGCGCAAACAAGTAGGCCGATTCGGAAGACTCGAGCCTGGTCAGGTCGTCGAGGTCGAGCTTTTGTTTGCGCAAGAAGTCGGCAACGAGTTCGCCGCACTGGCGCATCTCTTTGGTCGGGCGAATGCGCGAGTCATCGCGCTTGTAGCGCAAGGCCCAATAGTAGGAGCAGAGCGCGTTGAGCGCGTGCTGTCGCAACAAGGTGCGCTCGCGATCGCGCTCCAGCTCGACCAGGGCTTGCTCGATCTCGAGCACGCCGACGTCGGATGCCGGCACGCCCAAGCGTCGGAACTGCTCATCGAGATCGAGATCGTCGACTTGGCGTCGCCACTTCGGCCAAAGCAGGCGCAGGGTGTGGTGGTGGATGCTGAATGAGGCGTGCAGCGCCGAACTCATGGTCTCCCTTGCTCCTGCGACGAAAGCCCGTCACGACATGCGAGTCAGCTGCCTACCTCGGCGGCTCGCGCGCGGCCATGGGCAGCTTTTTTTCCTCGCCCGAAACCGGGGCCGCTGAGTTTACGGCAAGGGCTTATTCCGCTGCTGGGCCAGTGGCGGCGGGGTGCTCTGCAGGCACGCTTTGGACGACCGTGAGGACCACGACAACCAGAGGGGTTTGACCGGAACGCCCCTTTGCCGTCACGAAGCTCATGTATTGACCTGCTTCGAACTTGGCGATGAGATCGACGTCGAGGTCGATGCTGATCAGCTTGCGGTCAGCCGATAGCTCACACTGCCGGTAGGGGGTCGACCGCTTCTGATGCTCATCGCCCCTGTAAGCGTGGTGCCGTGCCGGCTCGATGCTCTGCTGCAGCAGCACGAAGTCGCTGCCTTCGACGTCGGTACCGGGCGGCTGCGGCACCTGAAGAGGTACGTCGCGTCGTAGGCGTGGCGCGCGCTCGGTCTCCTTGTCATCGGCACCGTTCGGATCGTGGACGAAGTAGACCCATTCTGGTTGCTCGGTGCGACCGGGGCCTCGCCACGCGATAGCTGCCAAGTCGTAGTAGCCTTCGAGGGCGGTGGCCCACGCGCTACCGATGGCGCCGACGACGTCCGAGCCGCTCTTCAGCGCTTGCCAGACCTTGTCGGTCTCGGCGGCTTGACGTTCGAGCATCGTGAAATAGGCCATGCCCAGCCGCTGCACGAAGTCGATGCCGGGCACGCCGCTCGTGGTCTCGTGCGAGGTGGGGGGCGCGTCGGGCGCGTTACCTGGCTTGGCCAAAGTGATTTCTCCTTCGAGTTACGGTTGAGTCTGCTTGTTTTGCGTCGGCTGCGTCTCGAGCAGCACGAAGTGCGGCAGCTGACAGACGCTGCGATTGATGAACGCGAACAAGAACGCCGGCGTGATCCAGGTGAGCTGGACCCATAGTTCTTGCGGAGTCAGGCGCGGTACGGTGTAGCGGAGTCGCTTGCGCGACGAGATCGTGACGAGCCACGGCTCTTGGTTGCCTTTCCACAGAGTGCACAAGAGAGCGGCGACGTCCTTCATGGCGTTGAGTGCCGTGGTGCGTGCCTCGGCCGCAGACTCGCCGCCCATTCTCGTGGCGGCTGAGGTCAAGAGGCGCGTGGCCTTGTCCGCTGCGTCTCCGTAGCGGCGCGCGAGCGAGAAAGCCAAATGGGCAAGGTCCTCTTTCGAGAGCTTCGCCAACGAGTCCTCGGTCATCTTGCTGTAGTGGATGGCCGAGGCGCTGAACAACCCGTCGTCGATATCGAGCCCACTGTTTTCTTCCCAGCCGACCCCATACGAGCTGCCCAAGCATGCTTCGAGCGAATAGCGGTACGAAAGCAAGCGGACCTGGTCTCGTCCCCAACCTTGCTTGGCTTGCTCGTCGTTTTGGAAAGACGTGTTGAGCTGAAGGTCTCGGTGGTTGACGTACCTTCCCCTGCGCATCGGCTCGACGAGGTCGCGCATGCGGCGGTTGGGGCCACGCTTGTCTTCACCGTTGCGCGGCCGGAGGTGCTCCTGGAGGTCCCCGATAGGTGCGAGCACGTCGGCGAAGTTGTCGATCGCGAGCACGTTGTGAACTCGCGAGTAAACGCCCTCGTTGAAGGGAAACTTGGCTTCTTCGTAGATGTATCCGCGCTCGCTCCAAGCTCGCTCGAACCACTCGGCAGGGTCGGCGGCCCTGGGCGCCCATCTCAGGCGAGGCTTGGGCTGTATTTCACGAGCGTCGCAGACCACGTCGAACATGTCGTCGGCAGTCTTGTGCCAGTTGAATGGGTGACTGCGTGTCAGCGCCTGGCGCGCCAGGTCTTCGGGCATGAAGAGCTGAAAGTCTTCGATGCCGGCTTCTGCGGTGCTGGTCTCGTAGTTGAAATCAGACGTGATACGCGCCCCGTGGTTGAGCACCTCGAGCGGCGTGGCTTCGAACTCGTGCGCCATTTCATTGAACAGCGAGCAGTAACGACAAACCTGACTATCGGACGCCGCGCCGGCGAGCATGGCTCGAGCCTGCTTGCCGCGATCTTGCACCTTGTCGACTTCCCCAGGCGCGGCGAGGCGCTCGGCGTACCCGCCGCGCCGCAGCGTGAACGGGGCCGCGTTTTCGCCCCTGCGCGTTTCGAGCGCGTGAAAGCTCGCCAGCGCCGTGACGCGAGCCATGCGCTGCCTGTGATCGCCGAGCTTGTCGCGGCTCGGATGCAGCAGACGCGTTGCGTCTTGGAGCGTCGGCACCTCGTAGCCCGACCGGACACGTCCCGCTCCAGGTGGGCGGCGTGTGGCGTACTTCGCGACGATCGCGTCGCTCGCTGCGATCAAGCCGACGAGCGCGCCAGACGGCTTTGAAGCTTGCATTGGTTTCTCGCTATCGGAGCTCTGCTCGCGATTCTCGAGCGTCGGCTCGACTCTACCAAAGGGGTGCGATCGGCGGCCCGCAAAAGCCGCAGTCATTTCTTCAATCGGAGTGCGGTCGCGCTCGGACGCGATCTCGTACGCCGCCGATTCCGAGCATGTGAGTCATGTGAATACGAGCTCACGCAGAGTCGAGCGCCCGAGCTCCAGGTAGCGCGCCGGCTCGGGCAGGCGCGCCGAATCGAGCAGGATTGGGGCTCGGTCGTGGGGCCGATGTGGCCCGTGTCGTTTGGGGGAACGCGGTGAAATCAGCTAACGTTGGTTGCGTGTCATCCCGTGACCTTTCCGCGCGTTTTACCGACATCGAGGCGGTGGCGCGGGGAGGAATGGGTCTGGTCGAAGAGGCGAGCGACGGCGTCCTCGGGCGGCGCGTGGCCATCAAGACGCTTCGGTCGGAGTTTCATGACGACGAGCGGGCGATTTCGAAGTTCGTGGAAGAAGCGCGCATCACCGGGCAGCTCGAGCACCCGAACGTGGTGCCCATCTACGACCTGGCGGAAGGTCTCGAGGACCCGTACATCGTCATGCGCCTGGTCCAGGGCCACAGCCTCACTCGGCTTTTGGACGAGGCCAAGACGCCCAGCACCACGGCCGACGCCGCCGAGCTCTTGCGGCGCCTGGTCGGCATTCTGCTGCGGTTGTGTGATGCGCTGTCGTTCGCGCATGGGCGCGGCGTGTTTCACTGCGATGTCAAACCCGACAACATCATGGTTGGCGATCACGGCCAGGTTTACATGATGGATTGGGGAGTCGCGCTGACCGACAAACCGCGTGAGGCTTTTGCCGGGACTGCGGCCTATATGGCGCCCGAGCAGCTGCTGGGGCGCACTCAGGACATCGACGCACGCACCGACGTCTTCGGCTTGGGTGGCGTGCTGCTGCAGATCCTCACGGGGCGCCCGCCGAACGACGGGGCGGACGTGCTGGCCGCGGGACGAGCGCGTGCGGCGCGGCGACTGACACCCCGCGCGCTGTGGGCGAGCCTGCCGCCCGAGCTGTGCCGCATCGCTCTGAAGGCGTTGTCGCCGGCGCGCGAAGACCGCTACCCGACGGTAGCTGCGTTTCGCGAAGAGCTCGAGCAGTTCTTGCGGGGCGGCGGCTGGTTCGACACCCTCACGGTCGAAGCCGGCGCTGCGATCGTGACCGAGGGCGAGCCTGGCAGCACCGCGTACATCATTCAAAGCGGCAGCTGTGAGGTTTGGAAGGGCCCAGAAGGCCAGCGCCGCTTGGTGCGGCGACTCGGCCCCGGCGACGTCTTCGGCGAGGCGGCCGTGTTCACGGGCGCACCGCGCACCGCGTCGATTGTCGCCGCGACCGAGGTCACTCTCAGGTGCATCACCGGCGAAGCGCTCAACCGCGAGTTGGATCAGAACCCGGTGCTGGCCGCTTTCGTGCGCTCGCTGGCAGCCCTGTTTCGAGAGACCGACGCGGCGCTGTCGGCGCGTGACTCCGCGCCGCCCGACACCAAATAGCGGTCGACGCCGCCGAGACGTGGGCGGCGCTAGCGTGTGCTCTCAAGCGCGCGTCTCACCGAGCGCTTCGCTCATGCGTCGTCGTCCTCACGCTTCGGCGCGGCTGCAGCCTTGGCCGCGCGGCGCGCTTCGTGTTCTCGATCGCGCTTCTCGTAGGCGACGATGATCTTTTGCACGAGCGGGTGACGCACCACGTCTTCGTCGGTGAAGCCGCAGAACGCGATGCCCTCGGTGCCCGAAAGGAGCTCGCGGGCTTCACGCAGACCGCTGCGCGCGCCTTGAGGCAGATCGGTTTGGGTGATGTCGCCGGTCACGACCGCCTTGGAGCCGAAGCCGAGGCGTGTGAGGAACATGCGCATCTGCTCGCTGGTGGCGTTCTGTGCTTCGTCCAAGATCACGAAGGCGTCGTTGAGCGTGCGGCCGCGCATGAAGGCCAGCGGCGCCACTTCGATTTGGCCGCGCTCACGCAGCTGCTCGACGCGCTCGAAATCGAGCATGTCGTGGAGCGCGTCGTAGAGCGGGCGCAAGTAGGGGTTGACCTTTTCGGCCAGATCACCGGGCAAAAAGCCGAGCTTTTCGCCGGCCTCGACCGCGGGTCGCG
>JBEHXA010000391.1:0-7412 GCA_048498935.1 Myxococcota bacterium | reverse complement strand
CACCGGCGTCTTGGTGTTGCCGTAGGCGAGGCCACGCGCGCGGAACGCATTCATGATGCGCAGCGAGGAGCCTTCCTCGAGCCAGGGGTTCTGCGGCGCCCGCACTTCCTGCTCGGGGTGCTCGGGATCGGGCAGCGCGATGGGCGCGTCGAGCAGCTTGCCGGACGCGTCGAAGTGAAGCAGGAACGGCCCGAGCTCGTCGCCGATCCAGAGCGTGCCGTCCGGTGCGATGCGCAGCGACTCCACGTCGAAGTCGGAGCCGGTGAGCACGCGCTCGGGCGTAAACTCGTTGACGATCGCGAATTTCACCTTGTGATCGGGGTCGTGCAGCTCGACGTAGCTTTCGACCGAGACGTTGCCGGTACCACCAGCCTTGGTCTTCAAGTCGGGACGAATGCGATAGATGCGCAGCCGAAAATCCGCCGAGTTCTCGATCGAGCCGTAGCCGTTGTCGGACAGCGCCCAGAACGAGCCGTCACCCACGTCGACCAGGCACGAGAAGCCTTGCACGGGCTGCGACGTGAAGTTGACGCCGGCGTAGATACCCGAGGCAGGCCCGTCGACGAAGGTGGCAGCGGGCAGCACTGCGCGCCCGACCAAACCAACCGGCGCCTTCTTGTCGATACCGAAGGCTTCCAGCCCCTCTTCAGTGGACCCGTTGCCGTTTTCGCTACCAGAAGCGGCATCCGAACCGCCTTCGTAGTGACCTCCGCACGCAGCGAGTAGTGACAGCACGACGAGCGACGCAAAGACTGAGGATGAATGGAGCTTACGCATGACACGAGTCCCTTTCTGAAGCGGAGTGCCTGCGCTCGCGTGTAACGCACTCCACAAGGCCACTCGGATCACACTCCGCAACTTTCGCGCGACAGCGTCCCCGGCCGCTGACGCAATCACCCTAAAGGGTTATTGCCGAGTCACCGGCGCGACGAATCCGCGGTCCAGGCCTCGTCGGTCCGCCCCTGAGCCGCCATCGCAGCGCCTTGGGGTTCACGTGACTCTCGAAAAAAAAGTGCGGCGGCATGTCGATCCGGCGTCGCCCGGAACGTCGTTCAGTCGAGGCAGCCGAAACAGCCGCCGCTTCGGAGAATGACCATGTCCACCACCCGCAAAAATCCCTGGAAAGAGCAGCTCTGGAACGTGTCGCTGCTGCCGGCCGCGACCCTGCCCCCGTCCGCGGGCCCGGCACTCCGCCCCGAGCCGCGGGCCGGAGAGGGCGCCCTCGCGGCCCCTGCCCTGCTGTCGTTGGTGCTCGACGCCAGCCGCGTCGACCTCGCCGAGGCCGCGTAGCGGCACGATGTCTGCACTCGCAACTCCAGTGCGCGCTCCCAGCGCGCCGGACGAGGCATCCACGCCTCGACCGTGGCTAAACGCTCCGCGCGACCCGCAGGAGTTGGAGGCAGGCATGGCACGAGCGATATGGACCGGCAGCATCGGATTCGGCCTGGTGCAGATCCCGGTCGCCCTTCACGGCGCCGAAGACACCGCCGAGCTCGACATGACACTGCTCGATCGTCGCGACTTCGCCCCGGTCGGCTACGAGCGCGTGAACAAGAAGACCGGCAAGGAAGTGAAGTGGCAGGACATCGTCAAGGGCTACGAGCACGCGAACGGCAAGTACGTGGTGCTCACGGAGCGCGACTTTCAGGAAGCAAACGTCCAAGCCACGCGTCAGGTCGATATCCTCGACTTCGTCGATCTGCGCGACGTCGACCCGCGCTACTTCGACCGCCCCTATTACTTGGTCCCGCAAAAGGCCGGAAAGAAGTCGTACGCCTTGCTGAGGGAGACGCTCCGACGCACCGGGAAGGCGGGTATCGGCAAGGTCGTGATCCGAACGCGCCAGCACCTGGCCGCTGTCGTGGCGCACGACGATGCCCTGCTCCTGGTGCTCTTGCGCTTTGCGGACGAGCTACGCGGCTCCGACGATTTGGAGCTACCGCCAACCAACCTCAAGGCGCTCGGCATCACACCGAAGGAGCTGTCGATGGCGGAACGCTTGGTCGAGGGCATGGTCGACAAGTTCGAGCCCGAAAAATACGAAGACGAGTACCACCGTGACTTGATGAAGCTGATCCAGCGCAAGGTAAAAGCCGGCGAGCTGAACAAAGTGCCTGAAGTCGGCGAGCGCAAGCAGAAGCCCGCCCCCGCCCCCAAACAGATCGACCTCGCCGAGCTCCTGGCACAGAGCGTCGCCTCCGCGAAGTCGCCGCGCGCCGCCAACGACCACCGCACCGCTCGCAAAGCGAAAGCGGGGGCACGCAAGACGGCTGCAAACCCCGATCGCCACCGCAAGTCGGCGTAGCCCAGGAAATCGAGCATGCCGAATCTCGCCAAGTACCGAGAGATGCGCGACTTCGAGCGCACTCAGGAGCCTCGCGGTAAGGCGCTCAAGCGCCGGAGCACGGCGCTTTCGTTCGTGGTGCAGAAGCACGACGCCCGTAACCTGCACTACGACTTCCGGCTCGAACTGGACGGCGTGCTCTTGAGCTGGGCAGTTCCGAAAGGGCCGAGCCTGGATCCGAGCGTCAAGCGCCTCGCCATGGAGGTCGAGGCGCATCCGCTCGAGTACGGCGGCTTCGAGGGCACCATCCCGAAGGGCGAATACGGGGGCGGCACCGTGATGGTTTGGGACCGCGGCACCTGGACGCCTGAAGGCGACCCGCGGCAAGGGTTCGAAAAAGGTCACCTCTCCTTCACGCTTCAGGGCCAAAAACTCCGGGGAGCTTGGCACCTGGTCCGCACCAAACGCCGCGCCGATGACGGACACGGCAGCCGTGAAGCCAAGGGTTGGCTACTATTCAAGTCCCGTGACGACGCAGCTCGAGCCGACGGCGACCAATTGCTGCGAGAAGCCACCGACAGCGCGCTCAGCGGCCGCAGCCTGGAGCAAATCGCTACGGAGCCCGACGCCGAGTGGCGCCGCGAGGAAGGCGCGCGCCCGAAGCGTCGCCGCAGCCGGGGCTCAATGAAAGACGGCGCAGGCGCAAAGCTTCCCCCGGTCATCGAGCCGGAGCTCGCGACGCTGGTCGATCAGGCGCCGACCGGTGACGACTGGGTTCACGAGATCAAATTCGACGGCTACCGCGTGCACGCACGTATCGAGCGCGGCGAGGTCACGCTCCTGACGCGCAGCGGTAAGGACTGGACCGATCGCATGCGCTCGTTGCAAGGCGCGCTGAAGCGTCTGGCCGTCGACGCTGCTTACCTCGACGGCGAGCTGGTCGCGCTCAACCAGGCTGGGCACAGCAATTTTCAAGCGTTACAGAATTCGCTCGCCGAGGGACGCGACAGCGAACTCGTGTACTACGCTTTCGACCTGTTGCACCTCGACGGGGCGGATCTCATCAGCCTACCCCTGCTCGAGCGCAAGAGCCGCCTGCGTGAGCTCTTGGAGAGTCAACCAGAGCTCGGTGATCGCGTGCGCTTCAGCGCGCACGTGGTCGGCAATGGCGCCGCCTTCTTCGAAAACGCAGGCAAATTGGGCCTCGAAGGCACGATCGCCAAGCGCGCCCAATCGACCTACCGCTCCGGGCGCGGGCGCGACTGGCTGAAAATCAAGTGCAGCCAGCGTCAGGAGTTTCTGGTCGTCGGCTACACGGAGCCTGCCGGCAGCCGCAGTCACCTGGGCGCGCTCTTGCTCGCCACACGCGACGGAGGACGGCTCCGGTACGCCGGACGAGTCGGCACCGGCTTCAGCGATGCTTCGCTCGCCGAGCTGCATGGCAAGCTCACACCGCTCGCAGTCGAGGCTGCACCGGTCGAAAATCCACCCAAGGGGGCCGATGCGCGTGGCGTGCACTGGGTCGAGCCCAAGTTGGTCGCGGAAGTGTCCTACACCGAAATGACAGCGGACGGCTCCCTCAGGCATCCCACGTTTCAAGGGCTGCGCGACGACAAGCCTGCACGTGAGGTGCGGCTCGAAGCCGCCACAGAGCTGCCTGCGGCGGCTCGAGCCGTCGAAACTCCGACCCGGCCCGCGAACGCGAAGCCGAGCTACGCCATTACCAACCCCGAGAAGGTGCTGTACCCCGAGTCGGGCATCACCAAGCGGGAGCTGCTCGACTATTACGCGCTGGTCGCCGATCGGATGCTGCCGCATGTTGCCAATCGGCCGCTGTCGCTGGTGCGCGCTCCCAACGGCATCGGTAAGCAAACATTCTTCCAAAAGCACCCCGGCAAAGGCACGCCGGCGGGCCTCCGTTCCATCGACATCCGGGAGCGCGAGGGCAAGCAGCCCTACAGCGTGATCGACGACGAAAAAGGCCTATTCGGGCTGGTGCAGCTCGGCGTGCTGGAGGTGCACACGTGGGGCTCGCGCGCCGACGACTTCGAGCACCCAGACGTGCTGGTGTTCGATCTGGATCCGGACGAAGGCCTCGAATACGGCGCCGTGATTCAGGCGGCGCTCACGGTGCGGCGGATCTTCGAGCAGGCCAAGCTGGAGTCGTTCGTCAAGACCACCGGCGGCAAGGGTCTACACGTGTGCATCCCGGTCACGCCAGACCTCGATTGGGAGCAGGCCAGAACGTTCACCGGACACGTGGCAGAGGCGATGGTAGCGGACGCTCCGAACCTGTACCTCGCGACTGCCACCAAAGCGAAGCGCAAAGGCAAGATCTTCATCGACTACTTGCGCAACGGTCGCGGCGCGACCTTCATCGCACCGTACTCGACGCGCGCTCGCGAACATGCGCCGATCGCGGTGCCGCTCGAATGGGACGAGCTCTCGCCGTCGCTGCCTCCGAATCACTTCACGGTGCGCAACATCGAGGCGCGGCTGGCACGGCTCAAACGCGATCCGTTCGAGGGCATGGCCCGCTCTCGCCAGCGCCTGCGCCCCCAAAGTCCACCCGAGCCCAACGCTGCCCCCAAGCCCCAAAAGCCGCGTAAAGCCCGCTAACGCTGAGGCGACTCCCCGGAGCGAGCCACGTCGCGCACCAGTGCGAGCGCGGTGCGCAGCAAGGTGGCCGCGTCGACCGGCTTGGCGAGGTGCTTCTGATAGCCTGCGGCGTTCACCAGTCGAATATCGTGGCGCCCCGCGTAGCCGGTCAGCGCAATCGCGGGCAGCTCCGCGACGCGATGCCCCCGCGCGCGGACTTCGCGCATCAGCTCCAAGCCGTCCTGGTCTTGGAGCCCGATGTCACTGATCATCAGGCCGAACGAGCCGTTCGCCAGCGCGGCGAGCGCCGCTTCCGCCGAGGCCGCGACCGTGACGTGCGCGCCTGCGCTCTCGAGCAAGTAACGCACCAGCTCGAGGCTGTCGTGCTCGTCATCCACGGCCAGCACGCGCACGCCCTGCAGCTCGCCGTGCGGCTCGAACACCGACGCCGGCGGCCGTGTGGATTTGGCCGTGAGCGGGAGGCGCAGGGTGAAGACGGACCCCTGGCCCTCCCCGGGGCTCTCAGCCGAGAGCGAACCGCCGTGCGCCTCTGCCAGCTGGCGTGCGATCGCGAGCCCCAGACCCAAGCCGCTCTTGCGGCGCTGAGGGGTACCGCCCTGATGAAATACCTCGAAAACTCGGCCTGCGAGCTCTGGAGTCATGCCGATGCCGTTGTCGGCAACCCTGAGCTCGGCGTGGCGCCCGTTGCGCTCGAGCGTGACCTCGATGCTGCCGCCCTCTTCGGTGAACTTGATGGCGTTGGTGAGTAAGTTGGTGATGATTTGCTGCAATCGCGTCGCGTCACCGAACACGTCCACGTCCTCTGCCAGGCGATGCACGAGCTGTAAGCGACGCTGCGACACGGTCGGCCGCGCCTCGGACAGCGCAGCCTCGGTCAAGGTCGCGAGCTCGAGGTTGCTCATCTCGAGGTTCAGCTTGCCGGCGATGATCCGCGAGATATCCAGCAAGTCACCGATCAGCTGGGCTTGCGTGCGCGCGTTGCGCTCGATGGTGGTCGCCGCCCGGCGCGCTCCTTCGCTGAGCTGCCGGTCGTTCAGCAGGATTTGCGCCCAGCCGAGCATCGCGTTCAACGGCGAACGCAGCTCGTGGCTCAGCACCGCCAAAAACTGATCCTTGGCGAGGCTAGCTTGCTCGGCCGCCACCAGCGCGGAATGTGCTTCCTCGGCTTGTTCGCGCTCGCGCAAGTCGAAGACCACGCCACAGCAAGCAGGCTCCGCACCCCCGGTCAGCGGGCTCAAGGTGAGCTGCACCGGGATCGAATCCTGCCGTCCTTCGAGACGCAGCTGCCCTTTGACCGGGCTGCGCATCCCTTCTTGGATCAGAGCCGCGAGCGTCGCGTGGTAGCGCGACGGCACGAAACGCGAGAGCGGCTGGTCCAGTACGTCTGCCACGTCGACGCCGAGCAGGTGCGTGAGGTGCGCGTTCGCGTACAGCATCGTCCCGTCACCGGAGACGGTCAGCGCGCCCTCTTGCATGTTCTCGACCAAGGTTCGGAACGGTTGGTCTGGCCCTTCCAACCGAAACACCTGGGGACCGTGGGGCCCGTGCACCACCACGGCGTCAACCGTGCCGGACGCGATGGCGTCGAGCGTGGCGCGCGCTTCCTCCAGCGAGCTGAGCGGAGAGCTGCCTGGTTCCTGCTGACTCTCCGAGATGGGAATGGGCATTTCGGGTTGCGTCGGTCGAAGCCTACGCACCTCCGTTGACGATGATCGCCGGCAGATCGAGCGCCACGAGTGCCCGGTCTGCGTTGGACAGGTCGCCGATGATGCGCTTCATCGGCTCGGGAATTTTGCGAATGAGCGTCGGCACGGCCAAGATCTGATCTGCCTTGGCGAGATCCGGGCGCTTGGTCAGGTCGATGACCTCGATGTGGTACTGATCCTTGAGCCGCGCTTCACACAAGTTGCGCAAGTTGGCGAGCGCGGTGCGCGACCGGGGTGAGTCGCCTGCGATGTACAGGCGAAGGTTCCAGCGCTTGTCTTCAGAGCGTTTGGGCTGTTTCGCCGGCTTGGCCGGCTTGGCTTTCTTCTCGGCACCTGAGCGTTTCGCGGCGGCTTTTTTAGCTGCCATGACTGTCTCCTACTTCCTCTTTCCCCGTAGAACCTTGCCCACCGACTTCTTGCCTTGACGCATGCTCGTCATCAGTACGCGGCCGGCCTGTCTCTCACCTTCCAGGTCAGTGGCCGCTTGCATCGTCGACTCGATCTCGGCCGATTCGGCCGCAAACTCCGCACGCAGTTCGTTGATTCGCTGTTCGAGCAGCGCGCGCTTGCGCTCCAGTAAGCGCTGAGTGCGAAGCCTCTCGCCTTCGCGCTCGCGCATGGCGGTCGCTTCGGCAGCCTCTTGCATGGCGCGCGCCGTGCCGGTGAGCACCCCCGACGGGCCGATGTACGGCGCCACGAGCGCGACGCCCTGCGCCGTGATGACGAACTCGCGCACCTGGTTGGAGTGCGCCATGCCGCGCGATTTGAGCACATACAAGGCGCGCGTACGCTCACCGTTCGTC
>JBEHXA010000390.1:0-7435 GCA_048498935.1 Myxococcota bacterium | reverse complement strand
CTCCATACAATGGCCGCCTTCTTGACGGTCAGCACCGCACTGGCCTTCTTGCTCTTCAGGAGCTTCTCTTGAAAGTGCTTGTTGCGCAGGTCCATGCCGGTGTTGACGCGGCCCATGTCGACCTTGACCACGATGTTGGTGTCGTCATCGCTCATGGTGATGTCGGCCGTCTTGCCGTCGATGGAGCCACCCGCGTTGATCTTGGCCTTGAAGAAGGCCATCGGCGTGTGCTTCTTGCCGCCGTGCATCTTGTGCTTGGCCACGGCGATGGCAGGGAGAGCAATGGCGGCGGCGGTGGCGAGAGCGATGATGCGATGCTTCAGGTTCATCTTGCGGCTACCTCGGTAGATATGGGCTGGACGGTTGGACGTGATGGCGGCTTCTCTATTCACTGTTGCTTGCGTCGAGCCCGCTTAACATGTGGGAGAAGTGCCGCCGTCGAGATCAAAATCAGTCAGAAATCGTCGTGAGCTCTAATGGGCTGTGTTCCCGTCGAGCTTCTGGAAGGGTTGTACGGGGAGGGTTATTCAAATCTTCCTGACTTTTTTCCGGCGGGCTTTTTGTCGAGAAACGCCGCGGGATTGTCTGACTGTGAGGGGTCAGTGTCCGGAGAGGGGCGGATTTATCCACCGAGGCGCCCGGGCGACGCCAGCCTGAACAAACAGGGCTCGCATTTTCGCGTACTTGCGCGCAGTTCGGTCGCCCAGTTTCGGCGCGTTTCGGACGCAGCGCGTCGAAGCTCGGCCTCGGGGCCCGAGCCGGCCGGTGCCTCAGTCCCGGACGTACCGGACAGCCCGCCGCCGACCGCCCGTGAGCGGCCACGCGTAGCTGAGATCCAAATCCGAGTGCCATGCCGAAAGCTGAGGGGGTTCGTCCTGTCCGAGAAGTACCCAAACTTCGCGCTGCGCGAGCCTTGCGCCTTCGCGAAGCCAGAGCGGCGGAGGCAATGTGGCGCGTGATGTCGCCACCTCCGCTACACCTGCTTCTACCTCCATCGAGCGGCTGCGCAACAGACGGATGTCGGGTCGAGCGAGCGTGCCGATCGAAGTGCGCAGAAAAGCAGCGCGGCGCTCGCGCGGCTCGACCATCGTCAATGTCGCTCGTGGCAGCAAAATTGCGAGCGGAATGGCAGGCGCGCCGACGCCGCTGCCCACGTCGATCACGCTGCCGGTCAGCTGCGCGCTTGCGAGCAGCGCAGCATCGGCCAAAAGTAGATCGGCTAGCGTGTCGGCGTCGCGCGCGGCGGTGAGGTCGACGCGCTCGCTCCAGGCGACGACCAGGTCCAGCCACGTGACAAGTTGCTGACGCGCCGCGTCCGGCACGTCGAGCGACCGGTCGCAGGAAGCGGGCACTTCGCGGAGCACCTGGTCGATACGCGGGAGCCAGGCAGAGCCCAGACGGGGCAGTGGCATGGCGAGAGTCTGCACCAATCGCGGGCGCGATGCCGTGCCGGGCGCGCACGCCAAAAGTTTGCCTGCGGCGGCGGAGGGTTTACTCCCAGGGGGTGACGGCCGTGACCTCCCCGAAATCCTCTGCCCAAAATCCGCCCAGCAACCTGGCAGAGCTCGTTTCCGGCTGTCTCGGCGAGCCGATCACGGGGCTGACCCGGCTGACCGGAGGGCTGTCGCCGCGGCAATTTTTTCGCGTCGAACGCGGCGCGGGCCCCGCCGCGATCGCGATGTGACTGCCCGACGATGCTTCCGAGCTCGCGCTCGCGCGAAGGCTGGGGCGGGAGCTGCCTTTTATCGAAGTGCGGCAGCTGCTGGCTGACGCGGGCGTGCGGGTGCCCACGCTGTTCGGGGCCCGGCCTGAGCTGGGGCTACTGATCGTCGAGGACTTGGGCGAGACGCTTGCCGAGCGCGTCGCGCGTGAGCCCTCGGCTCGCGACGCCTTTTATAGCCGAGCGGTCGAGCAGCTCGCCGCAGCGCAGCGGTCGCTCGCGTGGCTGCCCGCAGGCAGCATCGTGCGGACGCGCTCGTTCGATCGGGAGCTACTGACTTGGGAGCTCGAACACTTTCGTGAATGGGGCGTGGACGCGCTCGGTGCATCGCTCGCCGCTCCCGAAGAGGCGGAGCTGTCGCGCGCCGCGAGCTGGCTGGTGGAGACCATGCTCGGCTTCGAGCAAGGCTTCGTGCATCGCGACTACCAGAGTCGCAACTTGCTGGCGCTGCCCGACGGCAGCGTGGGCTGGATCGACTTTCAGGATGCACTCCTCGGGCCGCGCGCCTACGATCTGGTCGCGCTCCTGCGAGATAGCTATCAAAGCTTCGATGACGCTTTCGTGTCGGCTCGGCTGGCTGGCTATTGTGCAGCCCGCGGGCTCGGGGACGAGGCGGCGCGCGCGTTGGCGTTCGAATTCGATGTGATCACCGTGCAACGCAAGCTCAAGGACGCCGGTCGCTTCGTATTCTTCGAACGCACGCGCGGTGACGCGAGCTACCTGCGCTACTTCGTGCCCAGCCTGGAGCTGGTGCTGGCTGCGCTTTCACGGCTCGCGCCACGGCCCCAGCTTGCCGGGCTCGCGGAGCTCGTCGAGCGGCAGATCGCAATCGCCCGCAAGCTGGGTATGATGGCGCCATGAAGTGCTCGTCGGTTCTCGTGGTGCCGGCTGTGTTGGCGGTCACCGGTTTGGCGCTCGCGCAGCAGCCCGCTCCTCAAAGCAATCTCGAGTCTGGCGGCTTGAAACCCCCCGAGGCGATCGACTCTTCACAACCGCCCCCTGCCGACGCTGCCCAGCCGACCCCGGAGAAGGACCTCGAGAAGGCCGACAAGGAAGACTCGGGTCGGGGGCTGGAGTGGGTTTGGCTCAACGTGGAAGCGGGTGTGCAGCACGTCGGGCTCGATACGTTCAAAGACGACGGCCTGGTCGATCCGACTACGGTAAAGTCGACGCAGACCGGCTTCCTCTACGGTGCTGGGCTGGGTGTCCGCATCCTGGTGTTCACGGCGGGCGCGCGCTTTCGCATGGCGTCGTTCTCGGACTTCAAGCTCTGGACGCTCGACGCCGAGGGTGGGTTTCGCATCCCGATCGGTAGCTTGGAGCCGTACGTCAACGTGGCAGCGGGCTTCGCTTCGATCGGCTCGCTCTCGACCGACGCCATCAACTCGCCGAAGGGCTTCAACGCTCGGGTCGGCGTCGGGCTCGATTGGTACCTCAGCAATACCTTCTCGATTGGCGCCAACCTGAGCGGTGACGTGCTGTTCCTGGCGCGCAACGGTAGCGGAGACTCGTCGAACCCGGTCTACACCAAGGACGGCTCCAGCATCGGGGCCGGGTTCACCGGAACTGGAGTCGTGGGTCTGCACTTTTGAAGCTGGTTTTCGCCCCGCTCGTCGTCCTGTTCGCGGTTCTGCCGGCCTACTTCGTATTTCGCCGCGTGAGCGCGCTCGGCAACGCCTCGCGTCGCTTCGCGCTGCTCGTGTTGTTGTTTGGTGGGGCGGTGGCGGTCGTCGCCACGCTGATCGAGCGCGCGGTGCTGAGCTTCACCATGCTGTCGTTCGACGTGCGCGCGTCGGGCGTGGCTTCTGCGCTCCTGGCCAGCTTTCTGCTCGCTGCGCCGCTCGAGGAAGCGCTCAAAACCCTGGTGGTGTGGCCGCTTTACCGGATGCGCCGCATCGACGGTCCACGCCTCGGCATGTGCTATGCGGTCGTGACGGCCGCGGGCTTCGGAGCCGTGCTGGGGGTCATGCGCTTGCTGTCGGCTCCCTTCGATTGGGTGCTCGGCTTGCGCGTGTTGTGCCAGGTGCCGCCGCATCTGTTCTTTGCGGGGGTGTGGGGCTACGCGCTCGGCGCTCGGCGCGGCCAGAGCGGTAGCTGGTTCGCGATAACTTGGCTGGTTTCGGTCGCTTTTCAGGGGCTCTACCAGCACATCGTTTGGGGGCGCGGGCCGGGCTTTCTGAGCGCGGTCGCGCCACTGCTCGGGTTCATGTTGCTCGGAGCCGTGCTCGCCCTGCGCAGGCCGGAGCCGCAAGTCAAGCTGCTGACCAAGCTGCGCTTACCCCAGCCGCCACGCTTGAGCCTGGTGACCGAAGCGCTGAATCCTCACGACCAACCCTTGATGCTGCGCTGGGTGGTGCTGGGAGCATTCGTCAACGTCGGGTTGATGTTCACGCTCTTGGTCGGCGCGGTCGCGCTCGGTCATCGTCTCGGCGTGGACTTTTCGGCGGCCGACGAGAGCGACATGACCTCCGCCGGCCCTCTGGCGCTGCTCGGCTCGGCCGTACTGGCTGCGTTTCCGCTCGCCGGCTACCTGGTGGCGCGAGCTAGCTCGAGTACAGGTGTGCTCGAGCCGGCGCTGGCTGCTGCTATCGCGCTGGCGTCGATTGTAGCGATCTTGGCGCTGGTGGCGCCGATCGGCGTCTTGTTTGCTCTGGCGGTCGCGCCGCTAGCGTTTGGCTTGGCTTGCGGCGGCGCCTGGATCGGTCTCGAGCGCTAGGCGAGAGTCAATCAAGGGGTTTGCTTGGCGCGCCATTTGGCGTACGCACCGCTTTGTAAGAGCTCGTCCTCGGGCAGGGTCTCGGCCGCGCTGGAGTCCCGCTCTGGGGCGTAATCGTCGGCCAGCAGGCGGCGCAAATCGAAGGCATGGAAGCGACCGAGCAAGTGAGGGGCGGCGTTGACCCACAGCACCCTCGCGCCGGCTTGCATGATCACCCCATGCGTGGCGATGAGCGCGTTGATCGCGCGTCGATCGCCGAGCGCCAGCGCTTCGCCGCGCGGTCCACGTCGATCGCGCAGGAGCTGGGCCGCGGCGAGCGGACTGACGGCGCCGGGCGGAAGAGCTGCGATCAGCTCGTCGGCGCGTTCGCGACGGGGCAGGGTCGAGGTTCGCTCGCGCACGCGCAGGTTCTTCGGATCGCTCTTCAGGTCGGACTCGAAATGATTGGTGACGGCCGCGCGTGGCGGGAGCCAGCGCACCGTGTCCTCGAAGCCGGGTGCGCGCTCGATGGCGGCAGAGCGCCCGCCCGCATCGGTGACGATCACGATGTGACTGACCATCGCCTGGTGTCGGGCGAGGAGCTGCGCCGCTTCTTCGCTCGTGTGCGCTTCGGACAGCACCTGACGCAGGGCATGTACGACGGGCTCTCCGACGGCGCGCGGCTCTCCGGCGCGGCCGCCGTGCACCACGACCCCCACACCCTCCAAGTTCATCCCGCTCACTACCCCGATCAAGCCCGGCCAGGCGACGGAAGCGAACGGGATTTTGCCCGTCTCACGCACCAAGAAGACTGCTTTCTCGCGGTCGAACACCTCGTCCACTTCGAAATCGAAGGCGCGCGCCAAGAGCCCGGAGCCGTCACTCGTCGCGTCCCCGCCGAACGTGAACGTCGTGCAGCCGATGAGCGGCGAGCCCTCGAACGATAGCGAGATATCGTAGAGCGCGTTCAGGTACACGAAGCGCTGAAAGGTGGGGAACAGGTCGGCGTAGGGGTCCGGCTGAAAGCCGAGCGCGCTCGCGGCGATCTCGCGCAGCCGGTCCGGCGCCATCTCTTGGTGGACGTTGCGGTAGCGCAGCTGCGCCAGGTCGAGCAGCAGCGAGCGAACCGGCCGAAGCGGAACCTGCTCGCGAAAGCGCCCCAGCAAGATCCCTTCGTTTTCGACCATTTGCGCGTACATCAAGCGCGCCTGCGAGTAGCCGATCGTTTCAGGCGAACCGGCGAGCCCGATTTGCCAGACGCCGTCGACGCGCAGCGCATACGAGTCGCCCAGTCGGCGCACACCGTTGGCGCCGGTCGTGATCGCCCCCACTGGCGCCGTGACGCTCGGCGGCGTCAACTTCGCGGCGCGACCGACGCCGACATGAAATGCGGCAATCGCCAGAGCGCTGGCTCCGAGCACCACGGCACCGGCGCCGAGCAGCCGCCGCAGCCAGCGTTTCACGGGCTTCTCCGCACCGTGAGCGCGGTGTGCACGAGGCGCGCGACGATACGCGCTGGATCGCGCACGGAATGGAAGTGCGACAGTCGCTCCTCGGTCGGCGGATAGATGACCCGCACCGGTACCTCGACGATCGGCATCCCGCGACGTGCTGCGCGCACCAGCATTTCGCACTCGAAGCCATAGCCTCGCGCGTCCGAGTCGAGCGCTAGCGTTTCACGCAGCGGGTAGCGACGCAGGCCGCATTGCGTGTCGCTCAGGTGTACGCCGCTGAACCACGAGACCCACAGGTTCGAAAAGCGGTTGGAGAATTGGCTGGGCTTGGGTGCTCCGTCGCGCGCCAGGTCACGCACGCCGAGCAGCAACGCTTCGGGCGGCGCGGGGTGTCGCGCGAGCATTACGGCGTCTGCGGCGCGGTGCTGGCCGTCGGCGTCGACGGTGATCGCACAGTCGAACCCGCGCTCGAGCAGGGCCTGGAAGCCGGTGCGGAGCGCGACCCCCTTGCCGCGGTTGATTTCGTGTCGAATGACCTCTACACCGCAGGCGCGAGCGAGCTCGGCCGTGCCGTCGCTGGAGCCGTCGTCGATCACCAGGCGCGTGCCGGCAGGGTCGTGAGCCAGCAAGTCGTCGAGCACGGGCTCGAGCTTGCTGCTGGCTTGGTAGGCCGGAATCAGGTAGGCGCAGCGCACCGCGCGAGGCTACCATCGCCCGGGCTCAGGTCATGCCCCCGTTCGAAGCCGCCGAAGTCACCGCACTCACCGAAGCCGCCAAGCAGGAGCTGCGCAAGCGCATGCGGGCGCTGCGGACTGCGCACCCGCATGCGGCGCTCGGGACGCGCAATCGGAGCCTGGTGACGCGCGCACTGGCCCTGCCGGCCTTCGCGAGCGCGCGCGGCGTGGCGCTGTTTTTCCCCATGGTCGAGCGGAAAGAGGTCGATTTGCGCGAACTCGACGCCGAAGCTCGTCGCCAGGGCAAGCGCGTCTACTATCCGTACCTGGAGCGGCGCGCCGAGGCGCTGAGCTCGGGACTCAAGCTGACTGCGTCACTCGACGAGCTGGCCGAGCAGGGCGGCCGGTTTCACGAGCCGCCGAGCGATGCGCCCGTCGCGGCCCGGGGGGACGTGGACTTGCTGTTCGTGCCAGCGCTGGCCGTCTCAGCGTCGGGTCATCGGCTCGGTTACGGCGCGGGCTTTTACGACTCGCTGCTACCCGATTTTCGGCCGCCTGGCTCGGCCGTGGTCGTGGCCTACGACTTTCAGTTGCTGGCGGAGCTACCGACGTTGCCGCACGACGTCGCCTGCGACGGGGTGCTCACCGACGCCCGCTACCTCGCGGCGTCGTCGCCCTAGCCGCGCGCGCTGCGCGCGTCGGTTCGACCGCTGCGCGCACCCTTGGGCTTCTGGCAATCGGAGCAGATGCCGTACATCTCGTGCTTGTGGGCACGCACCGCGAAGCCGTAGCGATTGGCGATCTTGTCCTGCAGCGCCTCGATTTGCGGCTCCTCGAACTCGATGATCTTGCCGCATTCCAGGCACACCAAATGGTCGTGATGTGCCTCTTC
>JBEHXA010000389.1:0-7457 GCA_048498935.1 Myxococcota bacterium | reverse complement strand
ATATCGGAGCGTGCTCGTTGTCGGGACCCTCCGCCATGAAGGTCATGCCGGGCTCGATCTCCATGTCCGGGGGGAATGCCTTGCGCGGAATGACATCGGGCTCGTCGTCTTCGTCGCGCTCGCCGTAGCCGTCTTCCGGCGCGACCACGACCTTGCCCTTGAAGCCGACGCCCTTACCGGCCAGCGCGCTCTCCAGCCCCGGGACGATGTTTTCGGCGCCGTGCAGGTACGCCATCGGGTCGTCGGGCGTTGACGAGTCGAGTACCTCGCCATCGTCACCTCGAAGCGTGTACTGCATGATGACGACTTGACCATCGGCGATGAGCTGCTCGGGCATGGGCCACCACTTACCCCGAACCCGGGCCGCCGCCACCACAAATCGGGCGCAGCTCGCTCCCCCGCGGCTGCTACGGTCCATCCCGGCGCATGAAGAACGAGTCGGGCATCGAGCGCTTGTCGCCTGCAGACATCGCCGACAACGTCGCACTCTCTGCGAAAGTAGGCTGGAAGGATGCCCCCAGTGACTGGCGCGTGCTCCACGATGCTGCGCTGGTGCTCGGAGTCAGGCGCGAAGGTCAGCTGGTGGCGCAAGGCTGCCTCGGCGACTACGGGGTCATTGCGACGCTCGCCAAGATGGTGGTCGCGCCCGAGTTTCAACGTGCGGGAGTGGGCTCGCGCCTTTTGGACAGCTTGCTGACTGAAGCCGATTCGCGGCAGCTGCCCATCGGGCTTTGCGCGACTTCGTTCGGCCAAAAGTTGTACGAGTCGCGAGGGTTTCGAGCCGTCGGGGAGCTCGTGGTGATGACCGGCGTGCCGGCTGTGGGAACAACTGCCGGGGAGGCGGTCGTTCCACTCAGCGATACTGGCTTGGCCATCGAGCTCGACCGCCGCTGGCTGGGCTGCGACCGCAGTCGCATGTTGCGAGCTCGCTTTCGCGAGGTGAGCTGCGCGTTCGGACTCGCGGGCGGGAGCGGCTATGCGCTGGCCACGGCTCAGGGCGAAGGTCGCTTGGTCGGCCCGATCGTCGCTGGCGACGAACGGGGAGCACGGCGGTTGGCGAGCGCCGTTTTTTCAGCCGAGCCCGGCCCCGTGCGCATCGACGTACCGGTCGAGCAGGCAGGTTTTCGGTGTTGGCTCGCCGAGCTCGGCTTGTGCGAGCTCGGGGTACGGCCCGAAATGGCGCGTGGTGCCGCCCGTTTGCCCTGGCAAGTCAGCGAGCGTTTTGCGCTCGCGTCACAGGCTTGGGGCTGAGCTCATGCGTTGGTCGGCGCTGTTGATTGTGGCACTGCTCGGTTGCTTGGCGTGCCGCGAGCAGCCCAGTGCTGAGCGTGCGCAGCCATCGGCCAGTGCGAGTCGAGCGGTGCCGCTCGAGACGAACGGCAAAGAGTGGGTGGTGGACGGCTTGGTGGTGCGTACCGGAGCCATCTCGCACGAAAGTAGCGTGTGGGGCTTCACCGAAGTGGGGGTGGACCTCGCCTCCGTGCGGCTCGAGGTCGTGCGGGCCGAACGAGGCTCCCCCTTGCCCAAGCTCTTGCCCGAGGGCGCGCTTGCGATCGTCAACGGTGGCTATTTCGAGACCAATTTCGCACCCAGCACTTGGGTCAAGAGCGGCGGTGTCGACCTTTCGCCACGGCGTGACACCGGTCAGGGGGGCGTGCTCGCCGTGCAGGGTCGGCAGCCGTACTTGGGTGAGCTCGGCAAGTTGAGCTTCGAGCCGGAGCTCGCGGTGCAAAGCTTTCCGTTGATCGTCGAGCCCGGCGGCAAGCCCGGCATTCACCGCGATGACGGAAGGCGCGCCGCTCGCACCGTTGCTTGCGTCACCGATGGGCAGCTCAGCTTCGTCCTGCTCGCGGCGCCGCGCGGTGAAGGGCCCACGCTCTACGAAGCCGATGCGCTGCTCCGCGCCAAACGGCCGAGCGGCTTCGGCTGCGGCGCCGCGCTCAACCTCGACGGCGGCCCTTCGAGCGGCGTCGTGTTCGGGCCGCGTGTCGGCGCGAGCCGGTCGCGGATTCCGATCGCGCCGGTCGCGTACGGCATCGCGCTCTGGCCGCGCTAGAGGAGCGCGCGAGCGCGCTCCAAGAGCGCCGTGCGTTCGTTCTTGCTCGGCTCTTCCACAACCTCGTCGAGCAGCGCTTTCAAAATGCGCCCCAAATCAGGGCCGGGCTTGATGCCCAGCTCCTGCATGAGCACTCGGCCGTCGATGACCAGATCGCGGATGCTGAACGCAGCGCCCGCTGCCAGCACGCGCTCGACGTGCGCCTTGAGCGCCGCGAGCGCTGCCAGGTCCCCGCTGACGTCGCGCCCTTTGCCCCGCACATCGGCCTCGTTCAACAGGTAGAGGTCGGGCACCAGCTCCGGAGTCACTCGACGCAGCCAGCGCCGCACGGCCGCGTCCGACCAGCTCTCGTCGTAGCAAATCAAATGGTGCCGCACGAGCGCCACCACGTGCTGGCGCTGCTCGTTCGAAAAGCGCAGCCGTGAGAGCAGCGGCTCGACCATCTCGGCGCCGATGCGCTCGTGCTCGTAAAACGTGTAGTCCTGGGTCTTCTCGCTGAAGGCGCGGGACCTCGGCTTGCCGACGTCGTGCAGCAGCGCGGCGACGCGCAATACGGCCTCGCCTGGTGCTGCGTCGAGGCACGCCATGGCGTGCCCCCAAACGTCGAACGCATGATAGCGATTCTGCTCGCAGCCCACCGACTCCAGCATCTCGGGAGCGGTCACGGCGAGTAGGCCATGGTCCTTCATGACCGTGAAGGCGCGGCTCGGGGCGCGCGCTTTCATGGTCTTCAGCCACTCGTCGCGAATGCGCTCGGCGCTGACCTTGCGGTAGCTTCCGAGCGAAGGCTCGATGGCGCGCGCCGTTTCGGGCTCCAGCTCGACCTCGAGCGTGGCCACGAAGCGGGCGGCGCGCAGCACGCGCAGCCCGTCTTCGGCGAAGCGCTGCGCGGGGTCGCCGACCGCGCGCAGGGTGCGAGCCGCCAAGTCGCGAGTGCCGTCGAATGGATCGATCAGCCGATCTTCGAGCACGTCGTAGGCGATGGCGTTGATCGTGAAATCACGCCGGGCCAAGTCGTCTTTGATGTCGTCGACGAAATAGACCGAGTCGGGGCGTCGGCCGTCGGTGTAGCTGGTCTCGCCGCGCAGCGTCGTCACTTCGTACTGCTGTTTGCCGAGCAGCACAGTGACCGTGCCGTGCTGAATGCCGGTCGGGATCACACGCCGGAACAGCTTGGTGACCTGCTCCGGGCGCGCGGAAGTAGCGATGTCCCAGTCGCCACGGGCCACCGCGGCGCCCGTCGCGCCTTCGCGCAACAGCTCGTCGCGCACGCAGCCGCCCACGACCCAAGAGCGGTGCCCCGCCTCTTTCAAGCGTTGGCATAGCTCCCGCACCTCTGGCGGCACGCTTGCTTGAAGGCCCTGAGTCGAAACGCTCACGCCCCGCGTGTAGCACGAGAAAACGACCGCAGGGCGCGGTGGCTCAGTTCGCCCAGGGGTTCACGATTTCGTTGCCGCCGAGGTTGCCCTTCTTCTTGCCGCTGTCGGCCTTGGGCTCGGTGGCTTTCCGCGGTGCCGGGCGCGCGGGCGCAGCACCGGCACGCGCGATGCGCTCCAGCTTGATGCTCTCGCGCGGCTTGGAGCCGTCGATGTTCAGCGAGAGCTCCTTGTAGCCGGCCATGCGCGCCACCAGCGCGAGCGTCTTGCCTTCTTCGACCTCGACCAAGACGGGGCTCGTGCCCAGGTCCTTGTCGCCGTCGTAGAGGTGCGCTTCGGGCGGCACGATGGCGAGCGCCACTTGCCTGCTCACGGTCAGTGGCTCGCTCGGGGCGCTGGGCGCGGGCGCCGCTACTTCGGTCGGCGCGGCGACCTTGGCGGCTGGCTCCGGCTCGGCGCGGCTCTGGCTGCTCTTGGCGAAGATGGCGCCGACGATCGCGATCGCGGCCGCCACGCCTGCGAGCCCTGCCACCAGTGGCCATTTGCTCTTGCTGCGCGTGCTCGCTGGCGAGGCAGGCACCGGCTCGGGCATCTTCGGCTTGGCGAAGTAGTCGGCCGGTACGTTGAAGCCGCCGGAGCGCGACATCATCTCGGGTACCGCGTCGGGCACGCTGCCGGCCTTGAGCTTGTCGAGATCCGCGATCAGCTCAGCCATCGACTGGTAGCGATGCTCCGGTCGTTTGGAGAGGCACTTCAGCACGATCGCCTCGAGCCCCGGCGGTACCTCTTGCGGCTGCGGCACCAACGCCCGAATCGGTACGGGCGCCTTGTACATGTGCTGCGTCAAGATGCCCATGAAGTTGTCGGCATCGAACGGCACGCGCCCGCTCGCCAGCTCGTACAAGATCACACCGAACGAGTACACGTCACCGCGGTGATCCACCGGTTGCCCCGCAGCTTGCTCGGGCGACATGTAATGCGGAGTTCCGAACACCGCGCCGGCGCGCGTGAGCTTCGCGCCTTCGCCCGAGGTCGAGACCTTCGCGATCCCGAAATCGAGGATTTTTACGAAGTCCTTCTCGCCGCCGCGCGCGATCAAGTAGATGTTGTCGGGCTTCAGATCGCGATGAACGATGTCGGCCGCGTGCGCTGCCGACAGGCCTTCTGCGAGCTGCCGCGCGATGTGCAAAATACGCGACACCGGCACTGCCTGCCCGCCATCCACGATCCGGGTCAGCGGTTGTCCGACCAAAAACTCCATCACGAAGTAGGTCGCGCCGTCCTGAAACTGACCGAAGTCACTGATGTCGATGATGTGCGCGTTGCCGATGGTCGAAGCCGCCTTGGCTTCGTTCAGGAACCGCTCGGTCACCTCCGTGTCGCGCGCCAGATCGGCGCGCAGCACTTTCATCGCCACCTTCTTGCCGATGATGGTGTGCACGCAGCGATAGACCACGCCCATGCCGCCCTCACCGAGCACGGCTTCGACCTTGTAGCGGCCGTCGATGGTCGCGCCGAGATAAGGGTCTTGGCGCATCACCTTGAGGCGTGAGCTCGTGATCTCTTCGCTGTCGGGGAACGACGCGCTACCGGGCGAAATCGTGACGACCTTCAGGCCAGCCGGCGGCGGCGACGAGGGCGCGATTTGGGTGGGCTGCTCCGCCCTCGAGAGTGACGACGGTGCTGTAACGGCGGGACTGGCCGGCCCACTACCTGACGCCGGGCCATCCGGGTTCGATGGCCAGCTTCCGCTCGAGCCCACGGGACGCAGGGGGCGCGGCGGAACCTTGGGCATCGGCTTGTTTTGATCCGTCATCGGGGCTCGCTCACGCCTTCCTACGCGCGGGTCCTCTCGGCCGTTCTACCGCATCTTGACGGTGACGGACCATTCCACCGTGGTTAAAATATGCCTGGGTGATTGCCCAAAAGGCACATTCGCCATTGCAAGGTGTGGGCCCGGGCCCCTACTTCGAAGGAAACCCCGAAACTGCGTGTGATCGCGTTCTCGACCGTGACCTGCAGTCCGCAACGGTTGCGAACCAACGACAAGCCGCGCGCTCACGCGCTGAGCGCCCATGCAGTCGCGAAAGGTGCGGCGCGGTGTGCGTGAGGAGCCCCGCGGCGCGCGCGAAAAGCTGCTACACGCGAGCCCAGATGGGTTTCCCGCTCGAACTGGCGCTGCGCTACATGGGCTCGAAAAAGCGCGCCTTCATCTCCGTGGGCACGATGTTCGCGACGCTCGGGGTCGCGCTCGGCGTGGGCGCGCTGGCCACCGTAATGAGCGTGACTGGCGGATTCCGCGCGCAGTTTCGCGAGAAGGTCTTGGGCGTCAACGCGCACGTGTTGGTGCTCAAATATGCGAGCGACTTTCGCGAGTACCGCAAGGTCATGGAGGAGATGAAGAAGGTGCCGGGTGTCACCGGCGTGGCGCCCTTCGTCATCAATCCGATGATGATCACCCACGGTAACCGCACGGCGACGGGCGTGCTGCTCAAGGGTGTCGACCCGAGCAAGGTCAAGGACGTGCTCGATCTACCGCGGCACCTGGTCGAAGGCTCGCTCGATGGCTTGCGCCTCGCGAGCTCCAAGCCGCCGGAGCGCCGGCGCAAAGGGCTGCTCGACGACGCGCTCGACTCGAAGCTCGGGCTCGACGGAGATCCGCTCCCGCCGCTCGGTTCCTCGGCGCCTGCCGCATCTGCCGCGTCTGCCGCGTCTGCCGCGTCTGCCGCGCCCGCAGGCTCGCAGAGCGCAGAGCCGGCGGCTCCCGCGCCCAAGCTTTCGGCGCTCAAGCAGATCGAAGACGTGGTTCGAGCGGAGGCGCTGGCCGAGCCCGACGCCAGCTCGCGCGCCAGTAACTACGCCGGGCAGAACGCGGGTGGCGGCACCACGCCGCGAGCGAGCGACCCGACCACGGCCGACCGTGACTTCGAGGCGCCCGTCGGCGCGCCTGTCGGAAACATCGAGCCGGAGGGCGGCTACCAGGGCGACCTGCCCGAAGACGACCCGCTCCCCGAAACCACCGGCGACCCCTGCCATGACCCGGAGGCAGCCAAAAAGGTGCCGGGCATCGTGATCGGCGTGACCTTGAAGCGCAATCTCGAGGTCAAGCTCGGCGACTGCTTGCAGGTGACGAGCCCGACCATCGGGTTTTCGTATTCGCGCGGCAGCATGCGCGCTCCGGTCGCCAAGCAGTTTCGCGTGTCGGGCGTCTTCGATGCCGGCTTCGATCAGTACGACTCCAAGCTGGTGTACACCGACCTGTACGAAGCGCAGGCGTTTTACGACACCGGGGACAGCGTGACCGGCGTCGAAATGAAGGTGGCGGACATCGAGAACGCGCGCGACGTGGCGCGCGACATCGACAAGCGGCTCGCCAACGGCGTTTATCACACGCTCGACTGGGAAGAGCTGAATCACGGGCTGTTCACCGCGCTGCGCATTCAGCAGCTGCTGATGAGCTTCGTGCTCGCGTTGATCATCGTCGTCGCGGCTTTCACCGTGATTGCGACGCTGATCATGGTCGTGCTCGACAAGAAGAAGGAAATTGCGGTGCTCAAGGCCATGGGCGCCACCGACAGCGCGCTCTTGCGCGCGTTCCTCTACCAAGGCGGCTTCATCGGGGTCTTCGGCACGGCTTTCGGGCTGCTGCTTGGCATCGTGGTCTGCAAGCTGCTGCTGGTTTACGCGCTGCCGCTCGATCCCAAGGTGTATTTCATCTCGCACTTGCCGGTGCAGGTGCGGCCGACCGAGTTCATCCTCGCCGGCGTCTTCGCGATCTTGGTGTGCCTGCTGGCCACGGTTTGGCCCGCATTCCACGCCTCACGGCTGCGACCGGCGGAAGCGTTTCGGGACCAGTCTTAACGGGAGAGAGAAGGCGGGCTGCCAATTTGCAGCTCGCATTGCAGAAGCTGCTGCGCGGTACCAGGTCCCGTTGAGTGGGGTGATCGTGATCGAGATAGTGGTGGTGGTCGAGACAGTGGTGGTGACGCCGGCTGCGCCGGGCTGGTGAGAGTGGTGGTGACGCC
>JBEHXA010000388.1:0-7483 GCA_048498935.1 Myxococcota bacterium | reverse complement strand
TACCACAGCGGTCGCAGCGACTTGTGGGCGCGTTGGACCGCCGTGCTGGCGGTTTTTCTGCCGCAGTTTGCCCTGCACCTGTTCGAAGCCATCGTGCCCGAACCGAATCGGCGCTCGATGTTGCTGCGAGTGGCCAGCATCTTGGTGGCGCCGATGTTGGTGCTGGTGCTCACCGAGCATCGGCACGGGCTGGTGCGCGGCCTCGTGTTCTCGTACGTGTTCGGGCTGATCGCGGCGGGGCTCTATCGCCTGGCGCGGCGCGGAGAGCGCAGTGGATCGCGCGCGGTGCAGCGCCGCGTGCGCTTCTTGGTGTTGATCGGCGCGCTCGCCACCTGCTTCAGCCTCGCCGATTTCTTGTGGTTCGTTGGTGCTCCGCTGCCGCCGGTGAGCGCGGTGCTGAGCATCGTGTTCCTGTTCGTGCTCTCCGAGTCGCTGACGCGCGAGCGCTTGGTCGACCTGTACGACATCTTGGGCCAGCTGCTGGTGTCGACGGCGCTGGCCTTCGCGATGGGCGGCATCTTCTACGTCTTCGTCGTGCTGCTCGGCGGCTTCGACACCATGTACCTGGGCGCAATCCTGGCGGCGATCGTGATCCTGCTGCTGTTCGAGCCGCTGCGCTCGAAGGCCGAGGACTACACGCACAAGGTCTTCTTCCGTGAGCGCGTGGACTTGGAGCGCGCGGTCGCAAAGGCCCGTGCGGTGCTGGTGCACACCCTCCAAGTCGCCGAAATGCAGCAGATCGTGATGTCCGCGCTGGAGGATTCGCGGCGCGCTACCGGCGCCGCGATCTACCTTCAAAATCCGCTCGGCTCCGATTTCGTGTTGGGGGCCGGCTTCGGGCCCAGCGCACCGGCTCGCATCGAGCTCGCGGCCGCCCACCCGTTGGCCGAGCGGTTGAGCTCCGGTGGAGCGATCCTGTTCGAAGACGTGGCGCACCAGGTGATCGAGCACCGGCGTTTGGGGCGCACGCGCGAGGCCGAAGCGGACGAACGCCTGCTCAGCTCCGCGCAGCTGCTCGGACCTTTTCGCACCGGTGTCTGCTTGGGCATTTGGGGCGAGCGCCGCGAGCTTTTGGGACTTCTGCTCCTGGTCGACGATCGCGTACGGGATGCGTTTTCGACGGACGAAGGTGTGCTGCTCGAATCGCTAGCGGTGCAGGTCGGCGTCGTGATCGACAACTCGCGTCAGTATCGCCGCATGCAGGAGCGCGATCGTCTGGCGGCACTCGGGCAGATGGCAGCCGGCTTGGCCCACGAAGTGAAGAACCCGCTCGGCGCCATCAAGGGCGCAGCCCAGCTGCTCAGCGATCCTCGCGACCATTCGCGCCACGCAGAGGTCGAGCAGGAGTTCGTCGGCATCATCCTCGAGGAGGTCGAGCGCCTGGACCGAGTGGTGGGCTCGGTGCTCGACTACGCGCGCCCCTCCAAGGGCGAGCTCGGCGCCGTGAACGTGAACGCGGTCGTGCGCCGCACCGTCACGGTGCTGGCCTCGGACCGTGCCGAAGACTGCGAAATCGTCACCGAGCTGAGCGACGACTTGCCCCCGGCGCGTGCCGACGCCGAGCAGCTGCGCCAGGTTCTCATCAACTTGGTCCGGAACGCCGTTCAGGCCATGGGAGGGCAGGGGACCGTGCGGGTCCGGACTTCCACTTACTCGGAGCCCTCCAGCGCGGTGGCCGGTGCCCTCGGGGGTACGTGGGTGGAGGTTTCGGTGCGCGACAGCGGTCCTGGTATCGCCCCGCAGGTCCTCAAGAATCTGTTCGTGCCGTTTTTCACCACCAAGGAGCGGGGGACGGGCTTGGGCCTCGCCATCAGCCAGCGCATGGTCGAGGAGATGGGCGGCCGCATCGAGGTGGTGTCGCATGTGGGCGATGGCGCCACGTTCAGCGTGCGCCTACCGGCTGCCGAGCAGCACGGGCTCCGGGCCGGCCAACCTCCCGCCCCGGTCGCGAGCAAGGAAACCGAAGCGATCCGGCTGCGGCGTGAGAACGATTTGACCGTATCTGGCTCAAAGTCCTAAAGTTTTTGGACCTGCGCCGTCTGAGATGGCGAAGGCAATCTCGTCGAACCCCATGGTCCCCAGACACGCGCAGCCCGGTCCCGGCGACGCCAAGAACGAGCCTCGCTTCGCGCTCAGGTTCATCTCCGGAAAGTACCAAGGCGGCGAGTACCCGCTCGCCGAAGGTCAGGAGATCGTAATCGGGCGTTCGAGTGAGCTCGACATGGTGCTGGTCGAGGAGATGGTGTCACGCAAGCACGCGCGCATCGCGCTGAGTGACGGCACCATCAGCATCGAAGACATGGGCTCGACCAACGGCACCTTCGTCAACGGCGAGAAGGTTCAGCAGGGCACGCTGCGCGAAGGCGATCGCGTGCTGATCGGGACCAACATCTTGAAGGTGGTCGCAGCGCCGCAAGACGCCGAAGCGCGCGCCAACCTGAAGGCGATGGCAGTCGGTCGAGACACCGCGAAGCAGCAGGTGAGCCGCTCCTCGGAAGAGGCTCCGCGCATGTCCGGCAACTTGGAAGAGATCCCGCTGCCGGACCTGTTGCAGCTGTTCGGCACGTCGCGCAAAGCGGGCGTGCTGGTGCTGCGCTCCGCCGGGCGCGAGGGGCGCATTTATCTGAACGACGGTCGCATTCGCTTCGCAGCGTTCGAGGGCGCGACGCAGCCCGCACCGCTGAAGTCGCTGTATCGCATGCTCGGCTGGCAGAGCGGCTCCTTCGCGCTCGACCCGCCCGATACTCGCGAGTTCGAGGGCAGCATCGACGTGAGCGCTCAAGAAGTGCTGATGGAGGGCTTTCGTCAACAGGACGAGCTGGGGCAGCTGCGCGGCAAGCTACCCGGTGGTGGCAGCGGGCGCTTGGTGCTGAAGCTGCCGCTCACCGCGAACCTGCGCGATCTCGATGACGCGGATCTGGACACGCTCCAGGCTGCGCTGAACGCCGATAACTTCGACGCGCTACTCGATGCGTCGACCGGCTCGGACTTGGACACCGCCGAGGCAGTGCTGTCGCTGATCCAGCGCGGCTACCTCAAGCCGGCCTAGCTGAAGCGAGCGCGCCGCCGCTGGGGCTAGCGCGCTCTGCTGGTCACTTGTTGACGACGGGCGCCGGAGCGACCGGAGGCGGAGCGACCGGAGTGCCGGGCGCGCCAGGTGCTCCGTGCGGCGGCTCGCCGGCGGGGCTCAGCGGACGTCGCGACAGCTTCGGAGCCAGCGCCTTCAGCTTGCTCTGCAGATCCGGATCGTTCTCCGCCATCGCTGCTTCGCGCAGCGTGCGCCCGAGCGCCGGCCAAGTCTCTTTGCGTTTGCTCAGCCCTTCGAGCTCGGCGAAGGCGACCTTGCGCGAGGGCAGGGCACCGAACTGTAGGAACTGGCTGATGTAGCGGAGCGAAGCGCGGTTCACGCGCGAATAAGCCTGCATCACGGCCATGGCTGGATCGATCGCCTGCGGCGGCTCTGCCGGCTTACCCTTGTCGCCCGGCTTGGCGCCGAACGCCGAAAGGCTCGACGGCGTGGGGCGCGGGCGCGTTGCGCTCAGCGCACCGGGCGGAAGCTTGCCCAGCGGCGAAGCGCTCGCGACGGGCGCGAGCTTGTGCTCGGCCTGCATCTTCTCCATCGAGGCCATGCGCAGCTTTTCGGAGGCGGTCTCGGTCGCGAACGCGACCTCGGCGGCTGCGTGGAGCAGCGCGGCTTCCGGCTCGGGCTTGGCGACCGCGGCCTTGAGCGCGGTCAGGCTGGCCGCCGCAGTCTTGCAGAGCTCGAGCGCAGCGGGCTCCTTGAGCAGTGGATCACAGGCGGGGAGCTCCTCTGTCTCGGCCCAGCGCTTGGTCCAGTCTTTCAGCGCTGCTTCGAGCCGCTTGCCGTCGGCGTAGCGATCCCCTTGCGGCTTCTTCTTCGCGTCGGCTTCCGGCTTTTCTGCCTTCGCCTTGGCGTCGTCCGCGTCGTTCTTCTTCTTGCTGCAACCGACGAGCGCGATCCCGAGGGTAACTGCGAGTAGCGCGCCGACTGCTCCCGCCCGATGTCGCAAAGACCTGTGCGTCACTAGAAAACTCCTCGCCACTGGGGTGCGTAGAACCCGTAGAAGCCGGTCACTTCTTGCATGAAATCGAGCATGCCTTGATAGCTTTTTACTCGACTCACGAAGCGCGCGTCCTTCTCAACCGGCCGCCCGTCCGAATCCTTCGCGTAGGTTAACCCGCCCGTTACTGGATCTGTTCCAGTGACCTCGTAGGCCTGTTGAGTGAGGACGGTCATCCAATCGAGCATGCGGGCAGCGATGCCACGATCGACCATGGCGCCGTCGATCAGCTCCTGACCATGGCGATGCGCGATGTACATCTGGCCGCTGAGCGGGTCGATCCACGTTGCCTGCTCGGCCAGCGGGAAAATCGGATCGGAGTTGGTGCCGAGCCGATAGATGCGCATGAGGTCGATCCAGTCCGACTTCCAGCTCTCGGGCAGGTTCAGCAGCGCCGTGAAGGCGACGAACTTCTGCACCTCGAAGCCCAGCTCCGGATCGATCACGACCGATTCGGCCGGCGCTGAATCATCGACGACTTCGTCGGTCGGGAAGACCTTGCAGACCACCGCGCCCGAGCGACGCCAGCAGACTTCGGGTCCGTCTGCGGGCCAGAAGGAGCGGAAGCCCATGGTGTCGGTCGGCAGCAGGTTCCCGTCTGCGACCGGTACCGTGCCGTTCGCCTCCACGTGCCAGCCCAGGCCCACTTGGTCCTCCGTCAGCGCCGAAGCTAGCAGGCGCCGCACGCCGTCGGGGAACATGGTGGCAAAGCTGATGTTCCTGTACCGGCCGTCGACGAAGTCGTCGCGGCTGGCGCTGACGAAGTTGTCTGCGCACTCGGTGAGCGTGTCCACCACCAGAGTCTTGTCGTAGTACGAGCCGACCCAAGCGTCGTACTGCGTCGAGTAGTAGCCCTTGGTGTTGTCGAACTCGTTGAACAACGGGCGGCCGCCGACGGCCAGGTTGGAGCCGATCTGCTGCCAGCCGTCCGGCACCACCAGGCTTAGTGGCTCGTTCATCTGTCGATTGATCGACAGTTGCTGATCGGTCGAACGCAGCACCAAACGCTGCAGCGGGTCGAAGCTCTGGTCGCTGAAATGGTCGCCGTTGTTGGGACGGGTGAGGATGCGCGTGAAGTGGTCGAACACCATGGACGCGGCCAGCGCGTTGGGCTTGAGGATGCCGTCGGCCTCATCCGTGGCCGTGGTGATGTCGAGTAGGTTCGTGGCGGCGAACAGCTCGTTGTACAGACCGTAGCCCTTCGCGAGCTCCTTGAGCTTCTCGTTGTAGCGCCGGTAGTTGCCCATGAAGGCGTTCTTGAGGCTGAAATCGGCGCGATTTCTGCGGTAATTGCTCCACAGGTGCGCGTCCTCGTACGAGTTGATCAAGAAGTTCGTCACCTCGTAGGCGTCGGCGCCGTTGTCGTTGCGCCAGACCGCGACGTCGCCGTGGTCGGCGTAATTGTCGGTGGCGAACATGTATGGGTGACGCACGCGTCCCAGCGAGTCGAACTTGCGCTCGGCTCCGCCGAAGGCGCCGAACGAAGGCTGGAATCCGGGCTCCTCCAGCTCGAGCTCGCCGTAAGCGACGTAGTCGTTGGGGATGCCCTTACACTGGGTGCTGTTGACGATGCCGCCGTCGAGCACCGCGCTGTAGCGCCCGTCGCGGTCCGAGTCGTAGCCTTCGGGCGCTGACGTGTCGGCCGGCTCGCAGTCGCGCGTCAAGCCCATGCGCTGGCCCAGCTCGGAGTAGTGGAAGAAGTCCGAGCCGTTCGTGTACCAGGGTCCGCTCACACCGCCGAAATTGGTATCGATGAGCGACGAGACCGTTTCACCCTTCGGTGTGCAGTCGCGCGTGCCGTCGTTCCTGGCGGTGCAGCGCACGTCGTCGTCGTCGATGACGTCGGTGACGTCGGCGTAGGCGAAGCGAATCGCGGCGCGGTCGTAGGCGCCGATGCCCAGGGTGTCCTGGGTCAGGTCGCCCGGGTAATCCATGGCCGTGGTGTGGCTCCAGCGCCAAATTAGGCCTTCGCGCTCCGCGTCGGTGACCGGGTCACGCCAACGCGGGCCGATGCAGTTCGAGCCGTCGTCGGTGGTGTCCGCGCAGTACGTCGTCTCCGCGCCGTCGCGCGTGCGCAGCTGCCAGTATTGCGGATGGTAATTCAGGGCGTCGAACGAGCCGGTGAACACGTGGCGCAGGCCCATCGAGTGGCCGAGCTCGTGCAGAATCACGCCCATCGTCAGGTGACGACGGATGTAGTCGTACCAGCGATCATTGCGCGTCTGGATTTCCGACGGGCTGGCGTCCTCTGGTAGAGGAAACTTTTCGTTCATGATCTGGGCCCAGTCGTCAACGCTCGACGGATCGGGTCCGGCCAACATGCAGCGCCCCTCGTCGGCCAGCAGCTCTTCCTGCAAGCGCATCAGCTGGCTGTGGAACGCCACTGCGTTGCCGCGCAAGGGCGAGGCCATGTCGAGCGTGCCGTCGTTGTTTGGCGCCGACTTCAACCCCGCCAGGCGCTGGTAGCTCTTGGTAGTGAGCTCCGCTTCGATCGCCGAGCCGCGCGTCTTCGCGAGCCGACCGTCGAGCGCGCTGGTGCCGGAGCCGAGGGCGTTTTCGCCGAACGCCAGGCGCGTCTGCTCGCTTGCCCAATCGACTAGCTGGCTCTGCTTCATGCTCGGAAGCGCGGTCAGGCTCGGACCCACTTGCAGCGAGCGATCGAAGCCCGCCAGGCGCGACGCCACCTGCGGCTTGCCGAGCAGCGGCGTCGACAGGTGCCGCGCTGTCTTGTCGCGCACGTTGCTCGACAGGTGATCGCTCAGGTAGCGGCCGCTCGAGATGTCGTTGTTGCTGAGCTCGCCCAGGTACCAGCGCATCTTGTCGACCGTGAGCTGCGCCACGTACGCAGTCGTGTCGTCCCAGATGTTGACGCTCGCCGCCACGACCTCACCGGTCAACGGATCGATGGCGTCGGCCAGGATGCCCCAGGGCGAAGGCTCCTGGGGACCCTTGATGACGTTGGTCATGTTGTAACGGAGGTCGCCCACGCGAGCGAGCAGGCCGGGCGCGCCGCACGCTCCGTCGTCCTCCGACGTCACCGGGTTGTGGCAAAGCACGAACACCTGCGGCACCGCTTGCTCGGCTCCCGCCTGATCGGTCGGGAACTGCTCGCGGCAGGCCGCGATCTCATCGGGTGAAGGCGCAGCTGCCGACTGCGTAGTGCGCACGCACTCCGCGTAGCGCCCGGTCTGCACGGCGTGGCGCATGGCTCCGTCCCACTGCGCGAGGGCCAGCGCGACGCTGCCGAACAGCTCCGGGTCGCTCTCGGGCCCGTAATAGTAGGGGATCTTCCGGACCTCGCGCTCACGAAGCGGCAACGTGCAGGCGTGGTTGAACTTGTCGCAACGCG
The DNA here is from genome assembly GCA_048498935.1 of Myxococcota bacterium. GTDB lineage: Bacteria > Myxococcota_A > Polyangia > Polyangiales > Polyangiaceae > PMG-095. Next base: position 52 of record JBEHXA010000388.1, on the reverse strand, counting down.
AGCCTGCGCCGGCCTCTTCGCATTCGTCGGCGGTGCCGGTGACGAATGCGAA
>JBEHXA010000387.1:0-7491 GCA_048498935.1 Myxococcota bacterium | reverse complement strand
AGCGTGGTCGTGATCGCCGGCTTGTTCGTGATCTTGATCGCCGCCGAGCGTGAGCGCCGACTCTCGAACCTGAAGAGCGAGTTCGTGGCCAACGTCTCACACGAGCTCAAGACGCCGCTGGCGCTGGTGCGCATGTTCGGCGAGCTGCTGCAAACCGGTCGCGCCGACACCGAAGAAAAGCGCAAACAGTACCTGTCGATCATCGTCAACGAGAGCGACCGCTTGAACAGCTTGATCGAAAACGTGCTCGATTTCGCCAAGGTCGAGCGCGGTCAGGCGGCGTACGAATTCTCACCCGGGCGCCTGGCGGAGCCGGTCGGTCGCGCGGTGGAGGCGTGCCGCGTGCGCGCCGAACGTGACGGCGTCGCGCTCGAGCTGAGCATCGAAGACGTGCCCGAGCTCTCGCTCGACGAGCGCGCGATCGAGATCGCCGTCATCAACCTGGTCGACAATGCGCTCAAGTACGCGCCCGACGGCAAGCGCGTGTCGGTGGTGGTGCGTGCCGCCGGCACGTACGCGGAGGTGCGGGTCGTCGATCAGGGGCCGGGCATCCCGGCTGAAGACCGCAAGCGTATCTTCGAACGCTTCGTGCGTGGCAAGACCGCCAGCGGCAAACAGGTGCGCGGCTCCGGCATCGGCCTGGCCCTGGTCAAGCACATCGCCGAGGCGCACGGCGGGGGCGTGAACGTCGACGACGCGCAGCCGCAAGGCTCGGTGTTCACGCTGCGCATCAGCCGCGCGCTGCGCTGAGCGCGCGGGGGCCGAGCTACTGCTCGACCTCGCCGTCGTCGGTCGCGCTTTGCGCTTCGAGCAGCTCTTTGTCGGTCAGGTACACCGCGGAGCCGCCCGCCTTGGGCGCAGCGGCGGGCGTTGCCGCGGCGGCTGCAGCGGGCGCACCCGGCGGGGCAACGCCGGGCGGAGGCGGCGTGCCGTCGTCGTCCACGTCACCGACCGCTTCGTCGTCATGCTCGCCCCCGGCCGCCACGGCGGGCGTCGGGATGCTGCTGGCTGCTGCAACCGGCGCCGCAACCGGCGGGGGGAGCGGCATATAGCGCTCCGGCATCGGGATGGCGTCGAGCATCGGGTCGTACTTCGCCATGAGAGGCTTGAAGCCCTCGCGCTCCTGCGCGGTCAGGTTGCGCATCCCGTCCAGGTTGAGGGTCTCCGGGTCGAAGTACTTGCCCTCGCGACTGGCGCTGAAGTGAAGGTGCGGCCCCGTCGAGCGCCCGGTGCTGCCCACATAACCGATCACCTGCATGCGCTTGACCTTGTCGCCGAGCCTCAGCCCCTCCGCGAAGCGCGAGAGGTGCGCGTAACCGGTTTCGACGCCGCCCGGGTGCATCACCTTGACCAGATTACCGGCGGGACCACCGGGACCGATGAAGCTCACGGTACCGAACGACGCCGCGCCGACAGGCGTGCCGGTCGGAGACCCGAAGTCGGTGCCCTGATGCGGCATCACCTTCTTCAGCACCGGGTTCAAGCGGTTCGGGTTCCACGGCGAGGTGCGCGGCGCGTCTTTGATGGGCTTGCGCCAGCCGCCTTCGAACGGCGCGCGGCCGTCGTGGTCGTAGTAGCCACGAATGCCCGGTGCGTCCGAATAGTAGATGCGAAGGCGAGTCTTTTTCGGGTCGACGCGATCGAGCTCCAGCGCTTCCACGCCTGCGTAGCGCGAGAATTCGCCGAGCACCGTCACCTCTTGCACCACCACGCGCAGCACGTCACCGCGGTCCAGCTCGTCGAGCGCCATGTGCCCGTCGAGAGCGCGCGCCACCACCTTGGCGAGGCCGGGATCGAAGCCAGCCACTTCGGCAGACTTGTCGAAGCTCGATCCGTCGTAGCTGAGCGCGCCGGTCACCTGCGCCCGCTCGATCTTCAGGTCGAGCTTGCTTCCCGTGAGGCGACCGTCGACCTCTTTGGCTTGGTAAACGTCCTCGGTGCCGGGCAGGTACTCGAGCGCGAACAGCTTGTTGGTGCCGCGCTCGAGGAGCGCCTGGAAGCGATCGCTCTTCTTGCACTTGTTCAGATCGAGCACGCCGCGCATGGCGGCCAGCACCCGGTAGCCTTGCGCTTCGGGCGCCCCTGCAGTCTCGAGCGCCTTCAGGAACGAGTCGGTGCCGACCTTGCCCTCGATGAAGCGGTAACGCGCGTCACCTTTGGCGTCGGACAAGCGCCAGGGGCCAGGCTGCTTTTGCCGCTGCCGTTTGGCCTTGGCTTTCGGCTCCGGCAAAGGCGTGGCTGCCGGCCCTGCGCTCATGGCTGGCGTTGTAGCGACGGCCGCTGCCGGCTCGGGCTGCCGCGTGTCGATACTGATGAAGAGCGCGGTGATCGACGCGACTGCGACCATCCCGACCAACGTCGCAAACACGGCCACGAGCGTCGGTGACAGCTCGCGCGTCGAGGGTGGCAGCGGCGCGGAAGGAGGGCGGACATTCGGCTCCGGTGCGTCGAAGCGCTCGTCGACCTCGTCGCTGGCAGGTTCTCCGGTTCGACCGATCGCTTCGAGCTCGAGCTCGAGGGCGCTGGTGGCGGCCGAGTGCTCGGCGCTCTTGGCTTTGGCCAGCAGCCGCTCGCGAACCTCGGCGCCCCGCCCGAGTGGCCGCGTCGCGACGGCCGGCTGGTCGGATCCGTCGGCTTCGCTCGGCTGCGCTTCGAGCGCGGGCGACTCCTCGCCTCCCGATGGGGGGTTCAGCTCGACTTGGGGTTCCAGATCGCCGTCATCGCGCACGTCCGGGTCGACGACGCGGCCAGCGTAGCGGGAACCACCGGCGCCCGGCGGTGAGGCCACGGGGGCGAAGTAGCAAGGAACCCCGCGAGCGGCAAGGCGACGAGCGACCGATGAGCGACCGAGTCGGCCGGATTTTCGCCGAAATCGGTCTGGCCCGCCGTCCGAGGCTGTACTTTCCCCGACCTTCTGGGGTTCCATACGGGGCGCAATGGACGATCACGTCAAGCAGCTGCTGCTTTTGGGCCGCGAGCACTATCAGAAGCGTGAGCTCGACAAGGCCGAATACCTGCTGCGACAGGTCGTGGCTGAAACCGATCGTTTCGCCGATGTTTTCGACATGCTCGGGGTGATCTCGCACTCCAAGGGCGACTTCGCCCAAGCCGAGCGCTACTTCGAGAAAGCGGTCAGCCTCAACCCGAACTACACCGAGGCCCAGCTCAACCTGATGGTCACCTACAACGACCTCGGGAAGTACGACGCCGCGCGCCAGATCTACAGCCAGATCCGCCATCGAGGCTCTGGTGGGCCGGCCAAGGCGGATCCTTTCGCCAAGGGCAAGATCGCGAACATGCACGCCGAGATCAGCCAGGCGTATCAAGACGCCGGCATGCTCCCGGAAGCGGTACTCGAGCTCGAGCGCGCCGTCGCGCTCTGTCCGGGCTTCGCGGATCTGCGCACCAAGCTGGCCACTCTCTACCGCGACACCAACCAAGCGGCGCGCGCGCGCGAGCAGCTCGAAGCTGCGCGTGAAGCCAACCCCAACTACGGCCAGGCGCGTCTGCTGCTCGGCGTGATGCACCTCTCGGCAGGCGAGTGCGACGCGGCGATCGGCGAGTTCGAAGCCGTGCTCAGCCGCGACGCCGAGAACAAGAGCGCCTTGATGTACCGCAAGCTGGCTGAAGCACAGCGCGCGCGCTCGGAGCATCCAGCCACGTGAAGTCGCTCCTGCTCGGGTTGTGGCAGCGCTTGCGCGGCACGCCCGGGTCAGCACTCAGAGCCGCAGCTGCGGTCGCGATCGGCCTATTCATCGGCTGCCAGCCGCTTTACGGGCTGCACCTGGTGTTGGTGCTGGCGGTGTGTCTGCCGCTGCGGCTCGACGCCGTCACTTCGTACCTGGCGGCCAACATCTCCAACCCGATCGTGGCGCCGTTCTTGATCTTTGCCGAGGTCGAGGTGGGCTCGCTCCTCACCACTGGCCGCTACGTCGTTTTCGACGTCGAGCAGGCGCGCGCCACCGGGCCTGCCGGCTTCGCGCAGCAGCTCGCGGTGGGTAGCATCGTGGTCGGCGCGCTCCTGGCGCTCTTGGGCTTTGCCATCGCTTGGCTCGTGGCTTCGCGCCGGACCGGCAAGCACCAGGCAGCACCGCGCCCGGAGGCGTCGCTCGAAGCAGCCAGCGAACGCACGCGCGCGCGCTACGCCGCGGCTGCACCGGGCGATCGCTATTACGTTGCGGGCAAGCTCGCCGTCGATCCCGTGTTCGGATTGGTCGCCGCGCTACCGGGCGACTTCGGGCGCGTGCTCGATCTCGGCTGCGGACGTGGCCAGCTGGGCTTGCTCTTGCTCGAGCTGGGACGCGCCAAAACTCTCGTCGGCCTCGACTCGGACGCTCGCAAGGTCGAAGTCGCGGCCACGGCCGGCCCCGAAGCCAGCTTTCGCGTCGCCGATTTGGCCGGAGCCGCGCTCGAGCCGGCCGACACCATCCTGCTGATCGACGTGCTCCACTACATGCCGCTCGCCGAGCAAGACGCACTACTGGGCGCGGCGCTCCGGGCGCTGGCTCCAGGTGGTCGCCTCTTGGTGCGCGAGCTGGACGCCGACACCTCGGCCCACGGTGCTCGCAGCGGCGTCACGCGCTTTTTCGAGTGGTGCGCGCGCAAGACCGGCCTCAATCGCGGCCGCGCCACCCAGTACCGCCCAGCGCGCGAGCTCACCGCACAGCTCGAGCGGGCCGGCTTACCGTGGAGCGTTCAGGGGGCTTCGGAGCGCACGCCGTTTGCCAACGTGCTGATCGTCGCGGGCGGTTCGCCGGCGCGCAGCGTCGACAGCTCGGGCTCGGCTCCGAGCGCCTTGATCAGCGCTGCAAAAGCCTGAGCGGCCGCGCTCTCTACAGTCGGGGCGGGCTCGTCGATGAGCTCGGCCAGGCTCGCCACGCCGTACTCGCGAATGCCGCACGGCACGATCAGCGAGAACAAACGCATGTCGGGGTTCAGGTTCAGCGCGAACCCATGCATCGTCACCCAGCGCGAGATGCGCACGCCCACCGCGCCGAGCTTCACCAAGTCGTCCGGCGATTCTGCGCCCCGAAAGCTGCCCGGCGAATCACGATTCGCCCACAGCCCGACGTGCTCGTCGATGCGGCCGCTGTCGACGCCGACGCCGCGCGCCACCTCCTGCATCACGGCCGTGAGGTCTCGCACGTAGCGCCGCACGTCCTTCCGCTCGGGCGCCAGGTCCACGATCGGGTAGCAAACCAATTGACCCGGCAGATGCAGCGTCACGTCGCCGCCGCGTCCGGTCGCCACCACCTCCACGCCCAGCTCACCCAGCCGCTCCGCCGACGCCAGCAAATGCTCGGAGTGCGCACCGCGCCCCAGCGTGATCACCGCCGGATGCTCCACGAGCAGCACCGTATCGCCGACGCGCCCCGCCGCCCGCGCCTCGTGCAGCTGCTCCTGCAAAGCCAAGCAAGCCCGATACTCCCGCCTCCCGAGCCAATAGCCATCCAACTTGCGCGTCATGATCGGGTAGGCCCAGTCTCATCCATCCCGAGGCCGCCCAGCTGGGCGGCCAAGCAGTCGCCGCCAACGTATCCGCCCGGAGCTGCAAGGCTCCCAGATTTTACAGGGAGGCGGGGAGGCGGGGAGATCCGCGAGGGTGAAGCAGGGGGCGCCACAGCGGTTCTCATTTGCGTCGAGCCTCACGGCCCCGTGCAAGTGTCTCACGATCCGAAATCACTCATTGCTTGTGCAACTCCGGACGGCGTGATGCAAGCGAGCGATCGGCGCGGCACCCCAAATTCTCGCCTCGCGGACCTCCCCGCCTCCCCGCCTCCCTGTGACTCTCGCTCGCTACGTAGCGTACGTAGCCGTTATTCGGGCGGTTCGTGGCCGCTGGCGCGCAGCTCTTCGCGCAGCATTTCGATGCGCTCGGTGAAGGTGCCGGCCACGTCGGGGTCGAACTGGGTGCCCGAGCAGCGCTCGATTTCGCTCACCGTGACCTCGTGCGGGAGCGCGCGGCGGTAGGCGCGATCGCTGGTCATCGCGTCGTAGGTGTCGGCCACCGAGATGATGCGCGCGATCAGCGGGATGTCTTTGCCAGCCAGGCCGAGGGGGTAGCCGCGCCCGTCCCAACGCTCGTGGTGCAGGTGCACGCCCGGGATCACCGGCCCCAAGAACTTGATCGGGTCGAGAATTTCGCGGCCGTAAGCTGGGTGCCGCTTGAATACTTCGTACTCCGACTGCGTGAGCTTGCCCGCCTTGTTCAAGTTCATCACGCAGCCGATTTTGCCGATGTCGTGCATCAAGGCCGAGTGGCGCACGATCTCGATCTGATCTTCTGCCAAGCCCAGCCAGCGCGCGAGGTTTACGGCGTAGCGCGCGACGCGCTCGGAGTGGCCGCTGGTGTAGCGATCCATCTTGTCGATGGTGCGCGCCAAGCTCTGGATCGTCTGCTGGAAAGTCGCTTGCAAGTCCTCGTATAGACGAGCATTTTCGATCGCTGCGGCGGCACGTGACGCGATGATGCTGAGCAGCTTGCGCTGGCCTTCGTCGAAGCGGCGGCTCGCCGTGAGCGACACCGTGCTCACGAACCCGAGCAGCCGATCGCGCATCTTGAGCGGCACTACGATCATGCTGGCGACCTGGCGCGCCGGGTGAGCCGTGAACAGCTCACGAGCGCGCGCGCCGTGCTCGATGATCGGCCCGCTCGCGAGTCGCTCGGTCACCTTTACCGGGTCGAGCTCTCCGAGCTCCTCGCCCTCTTCGAGCGACGAGCTGTAGTTCAAGCTGCGCAGCGCGAAGTTGCCCTCGCCATCGGCGAGCCAGGTCATCACCAAGTCGCTTCGCACTTCGGAGAGGGCGCTCTCCGAAAGCGTGGACACCACCTCGTCGAGGGACAAGCTGGCGGCGATGGCCTCGCTCACCTTGTAGAGTGACAGCGCTTCACGAAGCCGCAGGTTCTCCGCGGCGAGCCGTCGCTTCTCGAGACCGCGCTGCACGATGTGCACGATCTCTTCGACCTTGAACGGCTTGAGAATGTAGTCGTATGCCCCGCGCTTCATCGCGTCGATGGCGGTCTCGACGGTACCGAAGCCGGTCATGATGACGGTGAGCGTGTCGGGGTGGACGCGCGCTACCTCTTTCAGCAGATCGAGGCCGCCCATCTTGGGCATCTTCAGATCGCTGATGACCATGTCGTAGCGCGCGCGCTCGAGCTCGGTCACTGCGCTGGTGCCGTCTTCGGCAGTGCGCACGATGTAGCCCTCCATGCCGAGGAAATCCGCGATGATGTCGCGGATGAACTTTTCGTCATCCACGACGAGGACTCTGGGACGGTCCTCGGGGTGACCAGACTCGATGGCGGGCATTTCGCGCTTGGGGGGTCCTTCCAGAATAGCTCAGAACCCCGTGGCGTAGCGCCGCGGCGCGGTTAGGCTCTGCGTCCAGTCGCCGCCGCTGGTCTCGCGGCTACCGGATGGTGCTGGGCGGGTGGGCTGCGGCGCCCCCCAACAAGCCGCCCAGGGAATTCCGGGGTGGGGTGGTGTC
>JBEHXA010000386.1:0-7492 GCA_048498935.1 Myxococcota bacterium | reverse complement strand
CGCGCGCCAGAATGCCTTCCAGAATGCTGGTTTCGGAGTCGTGGGTGCGCAGCTCGAGCCCGCGCACCTGGCGCACGGCGTGCCGCAGCATCTGCTGCTTGCGCTGAGTTTGCGCCAGCGAATCCTGCGCGCACCACTGAAACGGTGTGTGCGGCTTCGGCACGTGGGTCGAGACGCTGACCGTCACCTTCGGGCGGCCACCGACGCGCTTACCGACGCGCAGCGCGTTGGTGCCCACCGACGCGATCCCCAGCACGTCCTCGTCTTCTTCCGTCGGCAGACCGATGATGAAGTACAGCTTCATCCGGTCGAAGCCGCGCGAGAAGGTGCGCTCGGCGGTTTCGAGCAGCTGCTCTTCCGTGACGTTCTTGTTGATCACGTCGCGCATGCGCTGCGTGCCCGCCTCGGGCGCGAAGGTGAGGCCCGACGCGCGCACCTTACGCATATCGTCCAGCAGATCCTCGGCCAGGCCGTAGGCGCGCAGCGACGCGACGCTCAGGCTCACGCGCTCGGGCGCGGTGCGCTCGACCAGGCGCTTGATCAACGGCGAAATGCAGCTGACGTCCGCCGTGGACAGCGCGGTCAAGCTCACCTCGTCTTGCCCGGACTTCTCGAGCGCGCGTACTACGGTGTCGACGATCTCCTCTGGATTGCGCTCGCGCACCGGGCGGTAAATCATCCCGGCCTGGCAGAAGCGGCAGCCTTCGGTGCAGCCACGCGCCACCTCGATGCTCATGCGATCGAAGATCGCTTCGGGGCCGCCCACCGGGCCGTCGTCGGGGAACGGAAACTTGGAGATGTCGTCGAGCAGGCGGCGCTCGATCGGAAACGGAATGCCGTCCATTTTCGGACCCGTCACGACCATGAAGCCGCTATCCGGATCGACCGCGGTCGCATAGAGCGAGGGCACGTAGACCCCGCGGATTTTGGCCAGACGCACCAAGCGCTCGTGGCGCGAAAGGCCTTCACGCTTGGCCTGCACCCACGACAGCGCAATTTCAGTCGCCGCCTCTTCGCCGTCGCCGATCAAGATGGCGTCGAAAAAGTCCGCCGCAGGCTCGCAATGCGTCGCGACCGGGCCGCCCGCGATCACCAACGGGTCCGCGTCGCTACGGGCCGCGCTGCGGAGCGGGATGCCCGACAGCTCGAGCATGGTGAGCACGTTCGTGTAGGTGAGCTCGTACTGCAGCGAAAAGCCGACCACGTCGAAGTCGCACAGCGGGCGCGAGCTCTCCAGAGACACCAGCAGCTTGCCGTGCTCGTGCAGCTTCCGCTGCATGTCGCTCCACGGCAGGTACGCGCGCTCGGCCAAGGTGCGCGCGTCGTCGTTGAGGATGCGATACAGGATGCGGTAGCCGAGGTGGCTCATCCCGATGTCGTAGATCTCGGGGAACGCGAGGCAGACGCGCGCCTCGACCGACTCCCAGGGCTTGCGCCGCACGCCGTGCTCGGCGCCGGTGTATCGGTTCGGCTTCTCGACCCGATCGAGAAACTTGGCGTAGGGATGGTCGAGGAGCTGCATCGGTTACTGTGAAGGCGAGGGCGGCCGGCGGAAGCGCGGCCACGCGGGGGGGCGAACGATAGCGCAAAGGGCTCAGAGCGGTACTTTTCGGGCAAAATGCGAGTAGTTTTCGCCTGCCGGGGGCGACCCGGGTAGCCTGAGCGAGGAATGCTTTCGAGATCCGCGGTGCTGGGAATGGTCGCCGCGCTCGGCGCGCTCGCGTGCTCGAGCTCGCCCGACGAAGACGCGACGAGCCACCAGCCGCCCAAGACTCAGCCCGATACCCGGGTATTCGACGCCTGTATCGGTTTCGCGACGCGGCTCTGCGAAGGCGCCGAAAGTTGCTGCCGTCAGGCGTATTCGGACTTCGATCAAGACGGCTGCGTCGAAGTGCTGGCGCGCGAGGTGTGCCGGCCGGGTGCCGACGCCGTTACGGCCGGCAAGGCCGTCTTCGACGAGGGCGCCATCGAGGGCTGCTTGCAAGCGCACGCCGAAGCTCGAGCGGTGTGCTTTCCGAGCTGGAGCGAAACACTCACGTTGCGCAAACACATCTACGGCGCCTGCCACGTGATTGAAGGCCTGACCGAGGTCGGCAAGGGCTGCTCGATCGCCGCCACTTGCAAGCGACCGGAAGGCGCCGCGACCGTCGATTGCATCAAAAGCCAGTGCGTCGAAATCGCAGTGCTGCCCGAAGGCGCGCCCTGTCCGTTTCCTGCCGGTTCAGTTTCAGTGTGCGACGAGGGCCTGGCGTGCAACGCCGCGCCAGGCGAACTGGGGGAGTGCGTGAAGGCGGTCGCGGTGGGCGACGCCTGCAACGGCAAGCGGCTGGAAGGCACTGAATGCGGCCTCGGCAGCTACTGCGACCCGGACTCTTCGACCTGCCTGCTCGCCACCAACATGGGCGGCGCCGGCTGTGCGCAAAGCAACGAATGCATCTCCTTCGAATGCGATCGTCTCGCCGACGAATGCGCGCCCGCTCCCGCCGTCGTTTCGCGGAGGACCTGCCTTGGAACGCAGTAGGGGCGCGGACGCGGGCGGCGGGGAAGGTAGGCTGGTAGGGCCTTGCGTGATCGCATCTGTGTCGCACATGCGACATAAAAAGCTGAATGAAATCGCGGGCGAATTTCGGGCATGACGCCTTGTCGCAGATGCGACATTGCAAGCGTTGTGCGGCGGGACTCGTCAAGGTAGTTCTCGCTTAGGCCGCGTTGAATTTCGGAGCGGCCAGGACAACACGCTCGGGGTTGAGGGTGACGATGGCAGGCCGTTGCCAGCTTCTGGGCGATTGGGTCCAGCGGCGCGGATGGCGCTGCTGGGCGGCGAGGTAAAGCCGCCGGCGGTTCTCGAGGAGGGCGACATCGCGACCATGGTGGCGGTCGTCTGGTGTGACCAACGCGATGGGTGAGTGCAGGTGCTGGGCGTTGTACCAGTCGACGAATCGCTTCACCCAATCGCGAGCTGCCTGGAGGCTCAGGAAGCCGTCGCGTGGGTAGCTAGGTGCGTATTTGAAGTGACGGAATAGCGCTTCGACGAAGGCATTGTCGTCGCTCACGCTGGGACGATAAACGACGCAGTGATGCCCAAGTCGTGCATCGTCGCAACATGGTGCTGTCTTTCATGGGCGCGCCGTTGTCGGCGTGGGGACGAGCTTATCGGCCTCAAGGCCTTGCGCCTGGCAAAGCTCGACCAGCATGCCAGCGGCAAGCTCGGTTTGCTGCGTTTCATGCACGGCAAGCACCCGCCGCAACGAGCGTTCCGAGCAAATGTAGCGACCTTCGTCGGCTAGCTTGGCAACCACCTGCTCTGGACTCAAATTGCGGTATTCGGGGCTGTTAGCGGCTCGATGGTTCGAACAGAAATGCCCAAAACCTCGCAGCACGGCTCTCGGCGTGCCCCGCGTCTCATTCACCCAGCGCGAAATGTTGCTCCGAGTCGTTCCAAACTGCGCTCCCACCTCCTCCAGCGCCAAATCCGACGTCAAATACCGCTCGACCGCAGCTGCCTTCAGCTCCCGAGGCGCATGACCGAAATACCGTTCCGCCATCCTGCTCCTGTCGCCCCGCTCACAGATAGTCGAGGCGACAACTATCCTGGCCGGCAAGGGCGGTTTGCGCGTCGCATTTGCGACACGGCGTCAGATTGGAAATTGCTTCACGAATTCATTCAGCTTTTTATGTCGCAAGTGCGACATGGAATCGCTGCTCTGAAACCCCTCCGATTGCGGAGGGGGCCCGTCAAGGTAGTTGTCGCCTCGAGCTCAAGCAGCGTCCTCGCGAGCGGTGAGCACGACGTGGTCGGGATTGAGGGTGACGATGGCACCAGGGCCACTAACTCGACAACAACTCGACAACAACCACCCCTCGACCACTGCCACCTGGCTACGGCACAGAAGCTTCTGCAATTGGGCTGCGGTTGGGCAGCCCCATCCAACTCAGCGCCGTTCCCACTCGCGGTATTCGGGGAGGACGGTTTTGAAGCGTTGTTTGCGCTCGGCTTCGGGTGGGAGACCCAGGGCTGGGGGCTTGATGGCGAGGAGCTTGGCTTCGTCGACGGCGTCGACGAGCTCGGGTGGTAGTTGCTGTTCGGCGTACTTTCGGTAGACGCCGGAGCTGATGAAGAGGTCGAAGACCTCGGGGTCGAGGTGGTGCTGCTCTTTCATCTTGCCCATGATGAACATCACTTCGCTCAGCTTTTTGGGCTGTTTGTAGGGGCGATCGATGGCGGTGAGCGCCTCGAACACGTCGGCCACGGCCATGATGCGAGCGGGCACGGACATGTCGCCGGCGTAGATGCCGCGCGGGTAGCCGGTGCCGTCCATTTTTTCGTGGTGGCCGGTGGCGTACTCGGGCACGCGCCGCAGCTGCGGGGGAAAGGGCAGCGCGTTCAGGATGTTCACGGTGTGGACCATGTGCGCGTTGATGATCAGGCGCTCTTTTTCGGTCAGGGTGCCGCGCGAGATGGAGAGGTTTTGCACCTCTTCTTCGCTGAGCAGAGGCACGCGCTCGCCCGCCAGCACGAGCGTGCGCTCCGCGATTTTGCGGATGCGCTGCTGCCCTTCGCGCGACAAGAACTCGCCGCCGAAGTTGGTCTTCTCCAAGAACGCCAGGTCGTCGCGCAGCGTCGCGAGCTCTTGCTCCAAGTCGGCGGCGACCCGAACCGGATCTTCGCCGGCTTTTTCGCGATCGTAGGCCTTTAGCCGCGCGTCGCGCGTCAGCACCTCGAAGCGCGCGCGCACCGTGTCGATGCGATCGTGAATGGTCTCGAGCTTTTTCGACTTGTCCATCACGTGCACTGGCGTGATGACCTTGCCGCAATCGTGGAGCCAGGACGCGATCTTCAGCTCGTACCACTCGAGCTCGCTGAGCGTGAAGTCGGCAAAAGGCCCCGATTGAATGTCACACGCCGCGCGCGCCAGCATCTCCGCGATCAGCGGCACGCGCTCGCAGTGGCCACCCGTGTAGTCGCTCTTGGCGTCGATGGCAGCCGCGATCATCTTGATGAAGCTCTCGAGCAAATCGCGCTGAGCGTCGCGTAGCAGCTTGTTCTGCAGCGTGACTCCCGCCTGCGACGCGAGCACTTCGACCGTCTGTTGATCGACGTCGTCGAACGGGACGACTTCGCCCGTCGATTTGTCGCGCGAGTTGATCAGCTGCAGCACGCCCACCACGCGCCCTTCGGCGTCGAGCATCGGAATGGTGAGGAACGACACCGAGCGGTAGCCGCTGCGCGAGTCGAACGCCTTGGTACCGCTGAAGTCGAAGCGCGTGGTGTCGTACGCGTTGGGGATGTTGATCGACTGCTTGCGAAGCGCCGCGAAGCTCGCGATATGACGGTGATTGGGCGCTCCCGAATCCGGGTCGCGCAGCGGAATGGGCGGCAGTGTGGTGAGCCGTCCGGTGGTGCCGCCGAGCGCGATGCCGAGCGAGTCGGTGCGCATGATCGCGAAGTGCAGGCTCTCTTCTTCCCTGACGTACAGCGTGCCGCCGTCCGCGCGGGTCAGCTCCTTGGCCTCGAGCAGAATCGTCTCGAGCAGCCGGTTGGTGTCGGTCTCGGCCGAAAGCGCGACCCCGACGCGCAGCAGGAGCTCCAACCTGCGGAGCTTGTCTTCCGAATCAGGCATAAACGCGCCTATCGTCCTCCCGCGCAGGGCGTAAGTCGAGCGCTCCGTGCTAGAGCGAGCGGCACATGTTTCCGCGTGGCCCCCTCGAGATCCCGCCCCTGCCCCACCCGGTCGACCGGGTCTGGCAAATCCCCGGCTCCAAAAGCATCACCAATCGCGCGCTCGTTCTAGCCGCGCTGGCAGCCGGCACGACGCGGCTCGAAGGGGTGCTCGAGAGCGATGACACGCGCCACATGCAGCAGGCGCTCGCGGAGCTCGGCATCGTGGTGCGCAAGCTCTCGCCCACCACACTGGAAATCGAGGGCGGCCGCGAGCGGCTATGCGCCCCCAATAAGCCGCTTTTTGTCGGCAATAGCGGCACTACGGTGCGCTTTTTGACGGGTCTGGCCTGCTTGGTCGACGGCCCTGTCACGCTCGAAGGTGACGAGGCGATGGCGAGTCGACCGATTCAAGATCTGGTCGACGGCCTGAGGCAGCTCGGGGTGCGAGTCGACTGCGCCACCGGCTGCCCTCCGCTGACAGTGTACGGCGGCAAGCTGCCGGGCGGGCGACTGTCGATGCGCGGCGATCGCTCGAGCCAGTACTTTTCGGCACTCCTGCTGGTGGGCGCGCTGTCCGAAGGTGACACCGAGCTCGAAATCGAAGGCGAGCTCGTGAGCCGACCCTACGTCGAAATCACCCGCCGAATGGTGGCCGCGTTCGGAGGCGGTATCGAGGTGACCCCGCGCGGCTTCGCCTGGCGCGGCGGCGGTCGCTACACCGGGCAGACCTACACCATCGAGCCCGATGCCTCGAGCGCGAGCTACGCGTTCGCGCTCGGTGCCGCGACCGGTAGTCGTGTGCGCGTGCCCGGGCTCGCTCCCGGAGCGCTTCAGGGCGACTACGGTTTCGTCGATGTGCTGGCGAGCACGGGTGCCAAGGTCGAGCGCGACGGCAACGCGACGCTCGTCACCGGCACGGGCGCCCTGCGCGGTGTCGACGTCGACATGTTCAATATCTCCGACACCGTGATGACGCTCGCCGCGCTGGCCCCGCTCGCCGACGGGCCGACCACCATCCGCAACGTCGCCAACATCCGCATCAAGGAGACCGACCGGCTCGCCGCAACGGTGAGCGAGCTGCGGAGGCTCGGGCAGGAGGTCGAAGAGGGGCCCGACTGGCTCCGCATTCAGCCGCGCCCTCTGACTGCCGCGGTCGTCCGCAGCTACAAGGACCACCGCATGGCCATGAGCTTCGCGATCCTCGGCGCCGCGCGGGCCGGTGTCTCGATTGAGGATCCGGCCTGCGTCGCCAAGACTTATCCCGATTTCTGGAGCGATTTGGCGAAGCTGTACCCGGCCCAGCCCTGGTAGCGCCGAAAGCGCTCCCAGACCTCCGACGAGCACTCCCGCTGTATTGCCGAAAAATGACGGCGGTCGCCAGTGACGACCCCGAAAATCTCGGGTAAGAGCCGGGATTCTCGAGCAAAAGCTCGCCCTCCGATCATGCCCGGCCTTCGCATTCTCGGTACCGGCCACCACGTTCCCGGTCGGCCGTACACCAACCACGACCTAGCGCGCGTCCTCGACACGAACGACGAGTGGATTCGCCAACGAACGGGCATCTCACAGCGGCACTTTTGCCCACCGGACCAAGGCGTGTCGGATCTGGCGCTGCCCGCCGCTCAGGCCGCGCTCGAGGCGGCTGGCAAGAAGCCAGAGGACCTCGACTACATCCTTTTCAACACCATGACGCCGGACCACATCTTCCCGGGGTCTGGCTCGTTGCTCGGCGCCAAGCTCGGTTGCCCCGGTGTCCCGGCGCCCGACCTGCGCACGCAGTGCGCGGCAATGCTCTTTTCCTTTCAGATGGCTGACGCGCTGCTGCGCGTC
>JBEHXA010000385.1:0-7507 GCA_048498935.1 Myxococcota bacterium | reverse complement strand
CAGCGAAGTCGTGAAGATGAACATCGTCAAAGATCCCATCTACAGCGACAACCCGGCGCTGCTAGAGGCGTTCAAGGGCGATGCCGACAAGCAGGACGAACGTCTCAAGAGCCAGCAGGCGGCGCTCGAGCAGCAAGCCTCGACCTTGAAGGCTCAATCGGCTGCCATTCGCGGTCAGCAGCGCACCATGCTGGTGACGCTCACCACGGCGCTTTCGCTGCTGGTCGTGATCATCGGCTTTGCCGGCATCATGGTCACGCACAAGGTGGCTGGCCCCATCTTCAAGATGAAGCGGCAGATCCGCGAGGTGGGGGAGGGCCACCTGCGCATCCCCAACAAGCTGCGCAAGGGCGACGAGCTGATCGACTTCTTCGAAGCCTTCGAGACGATGGTGATCAACCTGCGCTCCCGCCAGCAAGGCGAGATCGACCGCTTGGAGCGCGCCATCGCTTCCCTCGAGCCCAAGGCCGAGCCGGGCGAGCTCGAACCGCTCTACGAGCTCCGCCAGCAGATGAAGGACGCGCTCAACACTTAGCAGGCGGAGTGCTGGCTGGTCGTGGCGCGAGCGCGCTTGCGCGCGAGCTGGATCGCCGTTGCCCGACTTTGGCATGGGCAGATTAAAATGCCGCTTCGACGTACTCGACCTGCGGGCCCGACGGCCCGAAGGTCACGCTTGCGGCGTCGAAGCGCAGCCGGCTGACCGACGCGTCGTGGCGGTACCGGCGCGACCACAAGCGCTGTCCGGCAAGGCGTACGCGGTACCGCTTGCGCCCGTCGATGCTGCCGAAGCCGCTCGTCCACGACGCGCTTTGACGCGAACGCACTTCAACCACCACGACGAGCGCGCCGCGACGAGCGACCACGTCGAGCTCCAAGTACGAGAGCCGCAAGTTGACGGCGACTATCTCGAAACCACGGGCAACGAGCCAGCGCGCCACCGCGCGCTCCGCCGCGCTGCCCCGTCGCTCAGGGCGTCGCCGGGTCGGGCTTGCGACCGCAGGTAGCCGGGTAGTCGTCGGAGTTCGGGTCGCAGCCGCAGTTCGGCTGTGGGCCGGTTGCGTCCGGATCGGGGGGCCCGGGCTTGCAAGAGGGCGCGCCCTTGAAGTGCTTGGTGGGGTCGTAGTCGGAGCCCGAACGGATGCAGTACGAGCCTGGGAGCTGGCCGCCGCCCTGCACGACTTCGAGGTCGTCGACGAGGTGCGTGCACTGGAAGCCTTCGGGGCACTCGCAGTAACGCGCGTTCGGGTCGTCACCGTCGCACCGGCATGAGCAGTAGACTGCTTGCTCGGTCTGCCGGTTGATCAGTTGCGCCGGAACCTCGACGTTGATGTTGTCTTTGCTCGTGAGGTCGGTCTTGTCGGGAGCCGTACCCGGAATGGAGCAAGTCGGGTTGTAGTTCGGGTTGGGCTGCGTGGTGGGCTTGCCGTCGCCGTCGAGCACGTACGGATTGGCCTCGCCAGCGCCTTGGCCCGCGCTACAGCTGACGCGACCTTGGAAGTGGTTCACCAGGCAGAGCCGGGTTTCGCATTGAAACGAGCGGCTCTCGACGTTCACCTCGGTGACCTGAAAGCCGTTGAAAGTCTGCTGGTATTCGTCTTCGGGGATGCACGGATCGCCGACGCCTCCGGGAGCACAACCCAGTGCTCCCAGACCCAACAGCAGACCCACGGACCAGGACCCAGCACTCGACATCATCGTCATCAGTTGCTCGCTACCTTGTGTGCTTGTGTAGTGAAGCTTGCGCTTCCGACAGTCGCCCGCGGACCGGCGCGTACGCTAATCGACGGCGTTGATTTCAGTCAACGCGAAACACCGACGAGGGGTCTCAATTGGTCTAGCACGAGGCATAAAGTTCGCCCGCTGCTGTCGGTGTCGTGAGAGTGAGTCGCTTCAGGCAACGAAAATGAGCGGAGCGAAATAGGCGACCTGGAGTGCATGGCGGATAAAGGCGCACATCGTGTGCTCGGCCGAAACGCTCCTACCTGCCCAAGCCCAGCGAGTGGTGCGGTTCGGACGCAGAGTCGGTTCGGCGAGCGCCGATGAGTCCGAGTGGTGCGAAGCGCGTCGCGTCGCTCTTACTCGCCGTGTCGATCGCCTAATCCGTCTGATCGCGCTCCGCACCGGTGTCAGACACGCACGAACGAATTTTCCGACTCCGCCCCAAACACCTACAGATCAGCTCACCGAGTTTCAACGGTGCTTGACAAGGGATCGTGCCGCTATCTAACATGCCGCAGTCCTGCGGGTTGTATCTACCGGTAGTTATTAGGCTTTTTCGTCTCGAGACCCCAGCCCGTCCGCCGCGCCGGCCTTCGTGACCGTCACGTGCGGTGCCTCCGTCAGGGGGCGTGCCTCTTCACCCATCCAACGAGGATTCATGTTCCGAAAGCGCCTGGTCGCGGTCAGCATCCTGGCTTCAGCCGTTTTGTCGAGCACTCTCGGCATCAGTAGCCTTGCTCGAGCTGAGGAGGTGTTGGATCTAGACGCACCTGCTCCCGCAGCGAAGAAGAAGGGTGGCAGCACGAAGGCAGCTGAAAAGCCCGCCGCCGACGCCCCGAAGAAGAAGGGCGGCGTCGACATCGATCTCGACGAGGACGCTCCGAAGGGCGGCAAGCAGCAAGCAGCCGTCGTGGCGGGCAACCCGACCGAAGCCGCGGCTCAGGCCAAGGCGCTGTTCGACAAGGAGCGTTGGAACGAGGCCGCGCAGGCGCTGCACCGCGTTCGCTCCGGTGAGACCGGCGACGACCCGGGCAACAAGCAGCTGGCCGAGTACTTCCTCGCCATCTCGCTCTATCGCCTGAAGTTTTACCAGGCGAGCTACCAGATTTTCAGCGGCGTCGCCGACAACCCCAAGCACTTGAAGTTCAAGGAGACGCTGCTCTGGCTCGCCAAGCTGGCGACTCAGCTCCCGGAGCCCGCGGACATCATCGAGCGCGTGGGTAAGTACAACGACGAAGACTTGGCGCGCTTCGACAACGCGCAGCAGCGCGACCTGTACTGGCAGCTGAACTTCATGCTCGGCCGCTACAAGTACCGAAATCGCCAGTTCGAAGAGTCGATTCGCCTGTTCCAGAAGGTGGATCGCCGCAGCGAGTACTACGTGAAGGCGCAGTTCTTCACCGGTGTCAGCTACGTGCAGCTGCGCAAAGCAGTGCCGGCCGTGAAGGCCTTCCAGCGCATCGAGAAGGCGATCGACGAAGGCGTCGAGGGTGTCGAGGACGAGGATCGCATGCGCGACCTCGCTTACCTCTCGATGGCTCGTACTTACTACTCGTCGTCGATCACGCTCGACGCCGAGACCAACGCGCCGACCGTCAACAGCACCAAGCTGAGCGCGGCGGTGAAGTACTGGAACCAGATCGACGTCACGAGCGAGTACTGGCTCGACGCGCTGTTCGAGGAGTCGTGGGCCTACTTCATGGCCGGCGACTACCCGCGTTCACTCGGCAACATCCACACGCTGGGTGCGCCTTACTTCCCGAACTCGTTCTATCCAGAGTCGGAAGTTCTCAAGGCGATCATCTACTTCACCAACTGCAACTACGACGCTGCCACGACGGTCGTTGCGCGCTTCAACCTGCGCTACACGCCGGTCAAGGACGAGCTCGAGAAGATCCTGAAGAACTACAAGGGCGAGAACCGCGAGGATGCGTTCTTCAAGTTCCTGCTCGACGTGCGCGACGGCAAGGGTGACATCAAGCCCGAGGTTCGGCCGATCGTGGAGATCGCGCTCTCGGATCGCCAGTTGCTTCGCAACATCGACTACGTGAAGCTGCTCGAAGAGGAAGAGAAGCGCTTCAAGAAGTCGCCCAGCGATTTCCAGAGCTCGGGCCTGGGCATGGAAGTGGCGGACGCGCTCAAGCTGGCGCGTGACTTGGCGGTGCGTCAGGCGGGTGAGCTCGCGCTGCAGCGCTACCAGCGTTACGTCGACGAGCTGAACGAGCACCTGCGTAACGGTGAGAAGATCCTCATCGATATCACCGCGGCGCAGCGCAACCTGCTCGACGAGAAGATTCAGACCAACATGGTCAGCAAGGCCGAAGCCAAGATCTACGGCGTGGTCAAGCCCGACGAGGAGCACGTGATCTGGCCGTTCGACGGCGAGTATTGGCGCGATGAGCTCGGTTTCTACCGTCAGGTGGTCGAGTCGGCGTGCGGAAGGTGATGAAAATGAGCGTGAAAAGAGCCTATGCCGTCGTTGCTGCCTTGGGTCTGTGGCTTGCCACGGGCCACGCGCAAGCCGTTCAAGAAGCGAAGCCGACCGACCTGAGCTTGGAGTGCGTGTCGAAGGACGCGCAGACCACGCTGATGACTTGTCCGGGAGGCCCGGCCAAGTTCGACGCCAAGCAGAAGCGCGCCGTGGCGTTCAAGAGCGCCCCGCCGCCGCGCGAGGTGAAGAAGCGCGAGGACGACGTCAAGCCCGTCAACCCCGACGAGCTGAAGAAGTACGCCGAGCGCGACACCCGCAAGAACCGTCTGCAAGCGCGCGCGCGTGCCCTGCTCATCACCGAGATTCAGGGCCTCGAGCGTCTCTACAAGCAGACCAACAAGAAGTCGCCGGATCGCCCGCAGCTCACGCGCCGCTTGGCTGAAGCCTACGTCGAGCTGGAGAGCGCCGCGAACCGCGACAAGATCGCGGCCGACGTCCAGTCGCAGGACGCGAAGAAGAAGAACCCGCAGCAGGCTTCGAAGTTCAAAGCCGACGCGCTGCAGGCCGAGAAGATCGTCAAGGCCGCGCGCGACAAAGCCATCGTCTATTACACGATGATGAAGAACGACTACCCTGACTACTCGAAGCTCGACGAGGTGCTTTATTACCTCGCGTACGAGCACGAGCAGGGTGGCAACCTGAAGGATGCGCGCTCGACCTACTTCGAGCTAATCCAGAAGGCGCCCAAGTCGCCGTACATCCCCTACGCGTACCTGGCGTTCGGCGAGCTGTTCTTCCAGGAAGCCCAGGGCGATCCCGCCAAGTGGGACCTGGCTGCAGCTGCCTACAAGGAAGTGATCAAGTACCCGCCGCCGACCAACAAGCAGTTCGGCTACGCGCGCTACAAGCTCGGCTACGTCCACTGGAACAAGGGCGAGTACGCGAACGCCCTGAACGAGTTCAAGAAGGTCATCGAGTACGGCGATCAATTCACGGACGTGCCGAACGCCACGCAGCTGGCCAAGGCTGCGCGCCGCGACATGATCCCGGTCTACGCCGTCGCCGGCGCGCCCGATAAGGCGTTCAACTTCTTCAAGCCGGTCAGCGGCGACAAGGGCGGCGAGCAGACCAAGACCGTCGGCATGCTCAACGAGCTCGGTCTGGCTTACCTCGACACCGGTCACTACAAGGAAGCCATCGTCCTTTATCGCGATTTGCTCAGCCGCGATCCGGGCGCCAAGGGCTGCTTCTATCAGGGGCAGATCACCACGGCGACGCAAGCTCTGATGTCGGGCGACAAGGAAGCGGTCCGCAAGGAGATGGACCAGCAAGTCCGCGTTTACAACGACTTCATGAAGAGCGGCAATCCCGAAAAAGAAAAGGGAGAGTGCGCCAACAAGACCGCGGAGCTCCTGGCGGAAACGGCGATGAGCTGGCACCTCGAGGCCGTCGGCACCGGCGGCGTGCGCGGCACCGGCGACAAGAAGACGATGGATCTGGCGGCGTACCTCTACAAGAAGGTCGCCGAGAACTTCACGACTGCGGACTTCGCCAAGTTCCAGTTTCCGCGCATCGTGAAGGACGACTGGCCCACGATGTACAAGATCAAGTACGCCATGGCGGACTTGCTCTACTTCCAGCAGCGCTGGGAGGAATGCGGGCCGGCGTTCGACGCGGTTGTGGCGGAAGACCCGAAGGGCGGTCAGGCGGCAGAGGCCGCGTACGCCTCGGTGCTCTGCTACCAGAAGATGTACGATCAGATGTACAAGGGCGACTCGGATCGCAAGTCCAAGGGGCTTGGTCCGACGGGCGCCGACGAGAAGGATCGCGAGGCCAAGAAGGGTGAGTGGGAGAAGTTCAAGCCCAAGCCCTTCACCGACATGCAGAAGGGCATGGTCACGGCCTTCAATCGCTACGTCTGCTACATCACGCCGCCCAAGGGCGATAAGGAAGCCGAAGAGCAGTACGTAGAGGTCAAGTACGCCCGCGCGCGCACTTACTTCGAGGCTCAGCACTGGGAGGAGGCAGCGCTCGCGTTCCGCGACGTCGCCATCAACCACTCCGACAAGGACGCCGGCATCTTCGCGGCGCAGCTGTACCTCGAGTCGGTCAACGTGCTCGGCAGCCGTGCCGAACCGCCGCGTCCGAGCTGCTTCGACGACATGGCCAAGGACGTTCCGGTATTCCTCGAGCTGTACTGCAAGGGCAGCAAGTTCGAGGACAACAAGGAGCAGTGCGAGACTCTCACTCGCATCCAGTTCGACATTCTCCGCCTCAAGGCGCAGAAGCTGGTCGAAAAGGGCGACAGCCTTTCCGAGAAGGGCAACTACAAAGAAGGCCTCGACACGTACAAGAAGGGCGCCGAGGCTTATCTCGAGCTGTGGCGCACCTACTGCGAAACTCCGCTCAGCAAGGGCGAGAAGCCCAAGCAGTGCGAGAAGGCCGACGAAATCGTCTACAACATGGCCAAGGCCTACCAGGCGTCACGCCTGCTGGCGAAGGCCATCCAGGTGCGCCTGACCATCCTGCTGAACAAGCAGTACGGCATGCAGGACTCACCGCTGGCCAAGAAGGCGCTCTACGAAATCGGCGGTAACTATCAGGCCATCGCGGTCTACGATCGCGCCGCTGACTTCTTCGAGCGTTATTGCGAGGAGACGCAGTTCAAGGGCGAGTTCGCGGACCAGGCCTTGAGCGACGCGGTGGTGCTGCGCCTGGGTATCGGCAACGACGACCAGGCCATCAAGGACGCCAACAACTACAACCGCTACTACGGCACGAAGAAGCCGGCGCAGACCGCGCAGATCGCCTTCGCCATCGCCGCTCACTACGGTGAGAAGAAGGACTGGGGCAACGTCGAGAAGCGGCTGTCGGGTGCTTCGATGAAGCTCATCGACACCAAGGCCACGACCGACGTGCGCGCTCAGGCTCACGCGCTGCTGGCACGCGCCCTCGTCAAGGGGAACCGCGGCGCCATCGCCTCCAAGGAATACGCTGCCGTGCGTAAGCTCTGGGAGGATCCGAAGGCGGCCGTAGCGTCGATCGAGAACATCCCGGGTGAGGACGCTGCTGCCAAGCAGCGCCGACTGGGTCGCGCTCTCGAGGCCGTCGGCGAGGCGTTGTTCTTCTTCGCGGAAGGGAAGAAGGCCAAGGTCGATAAGCTGGCGTTCCCCGAGTACCGCGGGCAGGGCAGTAAAGAAGCGGTGCTCAAGCACATCCAGACCAAGGTCAAGGACTGGATCGGCAAGAAGCGCCCGCTGATCGACGAAGCTTCGGCCGAGTACAAGAAGATCGTCGACCTCCAGCCGGTGCCGCCGCCGCGCTGGGTCATCGCGCCCACTTGCGAGCCGGCCGCGA
>JBEHXA010000384.1:0-7508 GCA_048498935.1 Myxococcota bacterium | reverse complement strand
TCGATCTGAAGCGCCTTTGGGGTCGGTAAGCCATGGCGAGCATCGCCTCTCGCCGCGCTCCTCAAGACGATGTCCTGCAGACAATTGAGGCATTTGCGCTGGCCGGAGATCGATACCAGTTGCTCGGTGCTCGGCGGGGCCCGGAGTCGGTGCGTGTGGCGCCATTTGAGGCGTTCGAGTTCGAGTTGGCGGCGCTTTGGGCAAGGTAGGGTAAAACCTTCACCTCGCGAGTGTAACCGCCAAGCGACAGCCGAGGTTGCGTCACCCACCTTCGGATTCTTAGTCCGGCTATCGATACTCACCGCGCTCTTCATGGCGCGTTTGTACCCCCTCTACGGGGAGCATCTAGCTCGGCGACGGGCTCGTTCGACGGCTCGAAGAGGCCGCCACCGAGGTATCGAGTCTTGCCGAGCAGGAGTGGACCTTGCGCCGCAACGCCGAATACAATCTCGATGCGTGCCACGACCCCGATACCCGCTAGTCCGCGGACGCTGATTACTCGAACATCCTCTGGTCTTGGGAGTCGACGGCGTTCGCATTCGTGTCGAACATCGGCGACAACTGTTTCCACCGCCGACACGCGCTTGGCATGTCGACCGACCACGTAGTCCGAAATAGATCGAAAGACACGCGAACTTCCCAACAACGGATCGTCGGGACACAGCGTGGACATCTGCAAAGACAGTGCACCGGCGCTCCCTGCGCGAAGCTCTGTCATGCCCACGAGGGAACGCGCCAGCGTTGCAAAGTGCAACTCTGCCGCGCGAAGTGGCCGCTCGAATCTATCCAGGCAGTGCGGAGGGACTACGAGGAGACGCGATCGCGCCACGTCGACAGAAAAGGCGAGATGAGTGGAGCCAGAAGACCTCAGCGGCTCTCCATTGCTCGCGTGACCGTGGAAGTATGAGGGGAGGTCGTGCTCCGCTCTCGCACCGAGAGTCGCTTGGACTCGCGCCATCACCGCGCGCCGGAGCGCGCGGGAGAGCACAGTCGTGTCGACATCGACGGGCAGTCCGCCCTCCACCGTAAGAGCGAAGGCGCCATGCTCAACTTTCGGCGCCATGACTCCAAGGCCAAGAAAACGGCCATCACCCAGGACGAGCGGACCCGGAATCTCACGGTCGAGCTCTAGCTCAACGTGCCAAAGCGTCTCTTTGGGAAACCTCGTTCCTTCGGCGAAACGCTCGGCCCGGGTTCCACGAGACTCGAAGGGCTCTCGTTGGACGTGAGTCCGAACCTGAAGAGGCTCCACCCCTGCTTGTTGAAGCGCTCTCGCGACAGCTCGGCGGGCATCATGCTCCTCCCGTTGACGCTCGCTGGCCGATTTGGCCTGCTCCCGCTGCCGTTCCGGCTCGATGCGGCGACGCGCGGCCGATCCCAACGCGAGTGGGGTCACTGACCTCCATGTTCGCGCAGCGGCTCTGTAGCGGGTCACCATCTCGTCTGCGGACGCGGAGGCCAGCGTTGTTTCCTTGACTTCCCCGGTCCCCGCATCGAGCAGAGGACGCCCCGCGAGCGCCCAGAGGACGTCGCCCTCCGAAAGCGGCCCCGATGGTATCCGGACGAGAATACGTCTGACTCGTTGGTCTGCCTGCTCGTGACCGATGGACGGAAGCGGGACTATTTGGACCCTCTCCTCGATCGGCCCCGCGTTCGTGCCATCTGCTCTACGCCCCACCAGCACCCGCTCGATGTCTCCCTTGCGATGGGGCAACGCCGCGGACAGAGCGTCGACCGCTGTATCGCGAACGTGCTCGACGAGCGAAGTGACTTGCCAGGTGGGCCAGGGAGCCGCGCTGGCGGGGTCAGCCTCGCTGCGCAGCTCGAAGAGATGATAGGGCGGCGTCCCGTCGTATCGCACCATTGCAAAGTGCAATTTCGGCGGTTGCACGAAACGCGTTCGACCGTCACCACTCGGCCGGAGGCGAACAAGCGCCGCCTCGAAGCGGTGAACAACGCTCTCGAAGCTATTCGTGGTCGGCACCGCTAGGTCGCTCGACGCGTCTCCGGACGTGGGCCGGTGAACAGTGCCCCGATGACGACGCAATCGCTCCTCAAGCTGTTCATCATCTAACACTTCGCCCACCGCCCAGGCTGGGTCTACTCCGCGTCCAAACTGGTAAAGCTCGTCGGCGAGCGAGGATAGACAGTCGTCTTCTCCTTCCGACAGCGGCCAGGCATACAGAAACGACGCGCCGGACTCCAAGAGGTACGGTTGAGTGACTTTTTTGACTCGGGTTTCGCCGACACGGTTTGGGTCGCCATCGACCGTGTCCAAGTCGTTGTTGGGGACGAATGACGACACCCGCTGCCCGCGTTGCGCCACGGGGACCGCGATCACTGGCGGCGCTTCTTCAAGCAACTTGAGGGCTCGTGCCGCCCGCTCCGGAACGTGGCGCCCCTGCGCAACACCGGCGACAAGCGCTTGGAATGCGCGCGCCGGAGCGGGTGGCCACTCCGGTGCGCCGTGATACCGCTGGTCGTGCAGGTGAATTGTGAGCGCAAAGTGGCGCATCATGACTACTTCTTCTTGGCCTTCTTGGCGGCGGGCTTCTCACCCTTGTCTCCGGCCTTGAGGTCGTCGCTCGCGAACTTGGGATCGAACTTCACCACTCGGTCTGCGCCGACCCCAAATTTTTTGGCTGCTTCCGCCGCGAATGCCCGTACAGCAGCAGAATCAAGGCCCAATTCCGTGCGCTCGCCTGTCCTCGCGACCTCAACCCACGGCGACTTGATGCTTGCCTTAGGAACGAGCAAGCATCCGGCGCGCAAGAAGCCATCTAGCGGCTCGGTCGCCGCAACCAAGGCAATCCCGAGAATGTATCGACGAAGCTCGTCGGTGATGTCACCGCCGCGGAGGCGACGAACAGCCACTAGGTTGATCGTGACGTCGCGAAGGATTGGGCCCCGTGCAACAACTCCGCCGGGCGCTCCTATAGCGGGGACGGCTACGAATCCGCGCTTTGCAAGCTTACTCTTCGGATCGCCCTCCTGCTTGGCTTTCTCTTCCTCGGAAAAGACATCAAGGGCCGCGTAGTCGATCGCCGGAAAATATTGGGCCGATCTCTTCAGCTCATCCACGTCCCAGGCTCGAATCACGGACTGCACGAGACGCGGCAGCTTAGCCTGTGTATCGCGCGAGTCCCACACACCGAACACCAGGGATGTTGGCGCTAGCTTCGCAATCGCGCTGGCGTCGCCTGTGTCCAGAAATGTGGCGAAGGCCGCACGGGCATCAGCTTTTAGCTCGGACGAGCGAATGACTGCGTCGCCGAGTCGATGACCGGCTTGGAGGATTGAGACTCGGCCACCACCGTGTTCGATCTCGATTTGTGGCACTAGCTTCGCGAGTTCATTGTCGCCGCCCGCGGATTGCTGGAAAATTGGTTCGATGCGGTTCGCTTGCGAACCGACGCTGTCGACAGTCGCCACCCTTGTCCCGTCCGACAGCTTGTCAATGTTGTAGCCCACGTCTGCGTACGTTGGGGGGAAGAACACACTGCCATCGCCCTCTACCGGCTCGAGCATCTGTTTCCAAACCAACGCTACCGGACCTGTCGGTGATAGCCAGCGGTCCGCGTTTTCCTTTAAGCTGATGCTCATGACTCCTCTTTCTCGATGACTTGGGTAATGGCGCGAGCCTGTCCCTCTTTGCCAGGCCAACCTAGAAGCATAACGAAACGTCGCGTTTGAAACGGCATTGCAGCACCTCCGAGAGCTGCTCGGAGGAACGTGAGTGGTAACAGACCGACCTCACGCGAAGCGCCGATCACCCCGTAGCAATACTCGAGCTTGGAAGCGAGACGCCTCGGTCGAGCATGTGTCAAGCCAATCGCCCCAAGCAATTCCACCAGCGGGTATCCAACGGCCTCGATCGCGCCGTCGTGTGCGTTCAGTGAGAAACCCGTGTCGATTGGTACGTAGTCACGACGCCAGTCGAGCCGAAAACTGCTGCTCTGCGGCCGCGCCAGTGCGAATGGATCGTGTGCAGCAGCGGTCGCACCTTCACGAACAAGGCACAGGGCGTCGCGCGTCAGAGCAGCCCCGGGGTAGCCGCCGGAGCCGGCCCAGAATTTCGCATTTTCGCGATCCGTATCTGCCCAATATTCGAGCCGGAGCTCGAGTTCGGCAGAGTTCGTACGCAGCACCGTCACGAGCGTCGCCGGCGATTCGGGGTCTGCCGCGGGATAGGGTGCCCCTTTTGGCAGCATGATCGGTGTCTCGCCCCAGGTACTATTCCAGAACTCGATGTTGCGACTACCGTGGGGCGCCACGGCCAAGGCTCGAGATCGCGATAGAAAGTTGAGGACTCGCTCTATCGGATCGTGATGACCATCTACCCGAAGGTGAAAACGAGCCGAGTCGCGACCGGACCAATCGAAACCGCCCTCCGCGCCGCCGAGCAGGACTTCAGCGGCCTCGGCAAAGCCAATGCAAGCGAAGACCTGGCCGGGATTGAAAAGGTCGACCGGGATTGAACCTTCAGCCATGTCTTCCTGCACCTTCGTCGTTTTCGCGCGACGCGGCTTGATCAGCGGCGCGAAGCAAAGTCTCCCACCACGCCAGCCCCCAGGGCCCCCAGCGCTTCTCGAGTCGAGCGAAACGGAGTGCGATCGAGCGCGCGCGCTCGCTGAGAGCGCTCGGCGGCGCCTCATCAAACCCATCCGTTCGCAAGATTGGCCGTGCGAAGCCGTGGTGCGCAGCGATGAGGTGTAAGACGAGATCGCGATCCTCGGTGGATAGCGCGGTCACACGCGAATCGTTTTCAGCGTAGAAGAGCGACCCGAGCTCATGTCGATATCCGGCCAAGATCGATTGGATCGGTCGGCTTGTCGTCTTACCGAGTGGCCGCTTCTCCACCGGAGCTCGGAACGCACGTTGCCATCGCTCGCTCCTTTTGCCCTCGTCGTGCAGCACGGCCGAAAGCGCCAAAAGCTCGACTTGTGCCGGTTCCAGGTTCGCGTTCTGGCCGATTCGCCTCGCATGACGCTCAGCAAACGCTTCGTGCTCGTCGAGACGTTGCTCTCGCCCCGTCGAACGGCCGTCGGCGGTCGTAGACTGCTTGGACCGATCCGTCTCGACAACGAGCCAGGCCAAGGCGTCCCCGTCGTCGTTCATGCGCGACACGAAGGTTGCTTCGACGCGCCATTCGCCGTCGCTCGTCATTGTTTGAACTTGGTCCACTTCTCGCACACGAAAGTCGAGGCGAAATTTTTCGCTAACGTCCGTGGCGATGTCGCTCTTTGAATCCAGTAACCCGTTTCGGTCTAGTCCTCCGAGCCGAGCGTCAAACACAACTGTTTCACCCGCGATGCCACGAAAGAGTTCGTCGCGTTGCCTCTTGTCGAGGTCGTTGAGCTGACCAAGCGTGTAGGAGCGCAAGCCTTCATCGAGTACAAACATCACGACGTCTTCTGAAGTTAGCGGCGGCCGCGTGTCAGCTGACTCTTCGGTGTCGTCCTGGGCAGGGCGCTCATCTTCCGATCCATCCTGTCTATCTCGAGACTTGGCAACTTGCTTCGCACGCCTGTTGAGCCAATCGGTCACGATCGTCGTGTCGATCTCAAGAGTCTCCACAGTCTCCACTGGCGCTGCCTCGAAGAACGCCTCTGCGTCCGCCCTCCGAGGCAGCCAAGTACGCCACGCGATCGTCGTCTGAACCTCTTCATCGACCCAGCCACGAAGCCAAGGGCGCACACTCGGTCGTCCCGTGTGCTCCTTGAGCGATGTCATTGACCATGACTCGACGACGGCGCGAGTCAATGCGGGGTGGAGCGGTGCTGGAGTCGAACCCTGCTCGACCCAGTTTGCCGAGTCTTTGTTCGTCCTCAACGCGGTGAGCGCACGCGGACTCGCATCGAACTCGTACTCCTCTTGCTCTCCACCCGACAACGGAAGGCTACGCAGCGCACGCGCTGTTCCCTCCCTTCTTCGCCAGCGCTCGACTCGCCAGCGTTCGTCCTCTTTCAGCTTCTTGGGTGCTTTCTCGTTATTCTCGTCGGCCTCATCGCCATCGTCATTGTCGATCTCATCGCCCTGTCGCTGCTGGGTCCGAATCTTCTCTTCTTTTTCGAGCGCAGCCTTGGTCTTGTCATCGAGGGCGGCGGAGGCGATGCAGACAAGGGCCTCACCGTCACCGCGCCGGTTTACGCGACCGAGACGCTGAACCATCCGCTCGTACTCTACGAGGTCCAGCACCGCATGATCAGCATCGAGATCCACGCCTACTTCGCCCGCGCTGGTTGCGATAAGGAAAACTGGCTTGTCGAGCTTCCCACTCGAGCCGGCGATCATGCCGAGCTCTGCGAGTCGCTTCGCAGCCGCCTCGCGCTCAGCCACACGCCGTCCACCGACGAAGAGCTCTGTCTCGATCGCAATCTTCGAGCTCTCAGCCCCTTTTGCGAGCCTCTCAATCGCTTCGCAGACGTCCTGCGCCACTGTTCGGCTATCGACAAAGACGATCACCCGGGCGGGGTGCGTCCCATCGTGGGTTAGCTTCCAGGCCCGATTCGCTAGCTCCTGTGCGAGAAAGTTTTCTTCGATCCCAGGCAAGATGCAGACGTGCTTCCGAGCGTCCAGGCGGCGCGTCACGACCTCATGTTCTTCATCGGCGCCGTTGAGTCGGAACGGGTTCGCGCCACCGTGTCCGGTCGCTGACAACGCCATCACATACGACGCGGGCACGGCTTCGCGGACGCTCGGCTGTGGCTTGAGGGACTCGCTCTTGACGAGCTCCCGAACCATTGCCTCGAAGGGGGGCACGAGGTGTGCTTCGTCCAATACTATCAAGGTGTCGACGCCGAGCAGGGCCGCGTGGTAGGGGCGCATCTTCCTCGAGCATCGGTAGCCTTCGAACAGAAGCCGAGACCCGATCATGTCGACCGTGCCAAGCACGATGGCTGGCGAGCCTGGGTCTTCGAGCCACTCCCAGTTGTCCACGAACTGACCGCGAAGGGTAGAGATCGGCAACGGCCGGACCAGGCCCAACGCCTGTTTGATCGCGAGCGTTTGGTCCACGACGATCTTGATCCGCTCGGCTTCTGCGGTCGCCTGATCAACCACCGCGCGTCGATCCACGACGTACACGAGTCGCCGCGGGACACTAGCGCCAGCGGCGCGCGCCGCGGCCCAGATCGCGATCACTGACGTCTTACCAAGACCGGTTGGAATATCGAGCGCATCAGGAATGGATCCCCTTCGGAAGTGCTCGCCTAGGAGACGTTCCTGCCAAGGGAAAGGCGATTGCCGCTCTCCGAGGCCAAGAAGCGCCCTCAACCACTCCAGGCAACGGGCGTCGCTAGGTACTGACGCAGGTGTCATGACGCCACCTCCACCACTCCCCCACCCACCGTAAAATGCACCAACATCGCCAACACCTCCGCACCAGTCATCCGAATGGCCTTCGCGTACGTAAATAGCTGCGGCGCATAGCCGAGCGCACGCTCGGCCCAGAATTCCTGCCGCCCAGGGAAGCTTTTGTGATCGACAATCACATACCCTGAGCCCGT
>JBEHXA010000383.1:0-7515 GCA_048498935.1 Myxococcota bacterium | reverse complement strand
CTGCCCGCCGCATCGGGTTTCTCGGCCAGACCGCGCTGGTAACATGCACGGAAACCGGCGCGCATGCCGGCAACGACGCGCGCGGCGTTGCTGACGTTACCGCCGCTGACCGCTGCGCCACCGACGGAGGCGTTGCCCTTCGGGCCTTCGACCTTGGCGGTGGAGCCCGTCCCCTCGGTACCGGTGCCGCGACCCGTCGAGCCGATACCGGCCAGGCCACCACCAGCCGCGCCAGGACGGATCGCTCCGCCGCCGCCGCGCAAATTCAAATCACCGCCGCCAGCACCGACCGCGGCGGCACTCGCCGCTGCCTGGTCGAGCGAGCCCGTCGGCACCTCGCCGCTCTTGAGCACGCCCGCAGTGGCCGGGCCCGTACCGGCGAACGCCAGCACCGCCATGTCGATCTTGTCGAGCTCGTTGGAGAGAGCTGCGGTTTCTTTGGCGCTCATCGGCGCCGAGGGGCCTTTCGGACCCGCTGCCGGCGCCGCGGCAGCAGCCTTGGGCGCTTCAGCTTTTTGCTCGGGCTTCGCCGCTTCGTCCGGCTTCTCCTCCGGCTTCTCTTCGACGGGCGGCGGCGGCGGCAGATTCTTCAGCGAGTCAATCAAGCCAGCAACGCTCACCTCATCGTCGACG
Source organism: Myxococcota bacterium (assembly GCA_048498935.1). Classification (GTDB taxonomy): domain Bacteria; phylum Myxococcota_A; class Polyangia; order Polyangiales; family Polyangiaceae; genus PMG-095. The sequence continues at coordinate 6,882 of JBEHXA010000383.1, read as the reverse complement.
ATTGGATCGAGCCAGTCGGAGTAGATCGCGCCGAGCGCCATGAAGTGGCAGAGGAACGAGAGCGCCGCGATGATCGTGGTGTTCCAATCGATCGAGCTCGCGCCACGCAGCACCGCGACCGGCAGCTGCGGCTTCGGCTGCACCGGCGGCGGCGCGACGAACTGGAACAGGAACGTCGTATCGCCGATGACGACCTTACCGCGCGAGTCGTCGGTAAGTCGGACCTGGTACGCGCCCTGCGCGTTACGCTTCGCCTGCCCCTTGAGCTGCCCGAGATCGGAGATACCGGTCGGCAGCGCGATGCGCCCGCTCATGCCGTCCAAGTAGTTGATGTGATAGTCGTTCCCGACGAGCTCGAAGAGCCGGAACGTCGGCGGCAGGCTCTGGGTGGCCACCACGAACATGTTCTTTTCGTTGGCGCCGACGGTGACGTGGGTGCGCTGCTTGATGATGCGCTCTTCAGCGACGCGACCGCCCTGAACCACACCGATGCGAAGCACCTTGGGACCGGCGTTGGCCGCGACCGCACGCATCACCGCGGTCATTTGGCCAGGTCGCTGGGAAGTTCCGGGCTGTTGCTGCTGAGTCATCGATAGTCCTCTAGGGCCGCAAACTACTAGGTACGTGCCACGGCCAGTTTCGCTCTACACGGCGCCGACACCAGGCACTCCGCAAAGTTCCACCAGGCTACCCAGTCCCGGAAGGCGGGTCTACTTCTCTCGACGTCCTTCACCCATCGCTCCTCGCGCTCGCGCGGTCCGCGGCAGCGAGCCGGCCAATGAGCCGATGCGGCGCCCGAGCTCGCCGCAGCCCGTCCAGCCCACGAACCCCAAACCGAACGCCACGCTGGCGCCGAGGTAGTGACTGCTACCACCGCTCAGCTCCCACACCGCAGCACCGGTGCCGCCGAACAGAGACGACCGGCCGAGCACCTGAACGCTCCTTCCCGCCAGGGTAAGCTCGAGCGAGCGCTCGCGCGCCAGCAGGCGACGTTCGAGCTCGTCGTCTTCTGCCTCGGTCGGCAGGCGCGCGGAGGCGATCAGCTTTCGACAGCGCAGGTACGTGCGCAGCGAAATCGACAGGGCGAAGAGCGAAAGCACGCCCACGAACAGCAGCGCCGACAAGCGCTGCCCTCAGAACGGATCGTTATAAACGGCCTTCTCGATCCGATCCAAGAACGGCTGGCGCAGCTCGGCGAGCGTGAGCTTGGGTTGAATGCGGCTCACATCGACGGCGGCGATCGGCTTCTGCACGCGGCCCACGATCGTCACTTCGCTGATGGTCACGACGCGCGGCTTCTTTTGCGCCCAAGCGGCGCCGGAGATCGCAAGCTGCGCGACGGCCAGCAGAAGCGGCACTGAACGACGAAAGCTGAGACTGAGCTGCTTCATGGATCCTCGGGTTACTTCTTCGCGGGCGCCGCGGCGGGTGCGGGTGCGGGTGCTGCGGCGGGCGCGGGCGCCGCGGCAGGCGCGGCGGCTTCAGCTGCCTTGGCTTCGGCCAAGGCCTTTTGAGTCTTGGCTCGCGTGATGAGCTCGTCTGTGTCGTCGGGCGTGCCGCCCGCGCTGCGCGGCTTCAGCTTCTTGTACGTCTCGAGCTCGACGATGGCCTTGTCCGCTGCTTGTCCCGGCGTCATGCCGGGCACGCTTTGCGAGAACAAATACAGGAGTCCCAAGTTGTAGTGCGCCTGCGCGACGCTCGGGTCCGCCTTCACCACCCAATCGAGCTCGCGTTGGGCCTCGGTGGTCTTACCCAGCAGGCGGTAAGCATCGCCCAAATTCAGGCGAGCCAGCACGTTGAGGGAGTCGTAGCGCAGCGCGCCCTCCAGCAAGCCGGCAGCTTCCGTCGCGTTGCCCGACTCGAGCAAGTAGTTGGCGAGGTGCACGCGCGCCTCGACCAGATCGGGTCGCAAGCGAATCGCTTCCTGCAGCTCCGGAATGGCTAGCGCTTTTGAGCCCTGCTCCTTGTAGATCAAGCCGCGAAGCAGGTGCGCCTCGGCGTTGTTCTTGTCGCGCGGCGGGTTCTCGTCGCCGTAGCCATCGAGGATGCCCTTGAGCGCGTAGAGCGCGAGGTCGAGCCTGCGCGAGCGGTAGTGATCGCGCGCCAGGGTGATCATCGCGGGGCGATAGTCGGGGTTCTTCTTCAGGGCCTCCTGCGCCAGGCGCTGCGCGGCCCCCGAGTCACCCTGAATCGACTTCACCTCGGCCATCGCGGCAGTGACGGCAGCGCTCTTCGGCATCTGTGCTTGCCGACCGTTCAAGAAGTCGTTCGCTTCATCCGGCTTGCCGGTGCGAGCGAGCAACACGCCGTACGCGACGACGGCCGGCTCGTAGTCGGCCACGATGGTGGTCGCTTGCCGGTAAGCCTGCAGAGCGCCCGCCGTCTCGTTCAAGCGCTCACGCACGACGCCGAGCGAGTAGTACGCCTGGTACGCTTTCGGGTCGGCCTGTGTGGCGGAGACGAATTGGTTCTTCGCCCCCTGCAGATCCCCGGCCTGAAAGGCCTGCATTCCTGCCTGATAGGCGCTCAGCGCAGTGGCGTTCATGGCCGGACGCTGCGCGGCTTCACCGCTGGTGGGCGCGTCGCTCATCCCGACCTGTTGACCACCGGGCGCCGTCGCGACCGTGCCCGGAGCGATCGCCGGAGCGGCGCCGCCAGCAGGAGCCTTGGCCCCTGCCCCTTCGGCGCCGGCACCGCCGCAAGCGACGGTGAAGAGCAGCAGGGCACAAGGTGCGCCCGAACGTACGAGGTGACGAAGCTGCGCTTTCATGACCAGGTCCTTCATTGCACGAACGCCGGCAGTGGCGCGGGGTTTCCGTTCGGAGGTGGCGCAGACGAAATGCCCGGGCGCATCCGCGGGAACATGCCTTCGGTGTAGTTCAGGTCCTTCACACCCGCCGTGTACTGCTTCATCTTCGCCTCACCGATCACGTCGGTGAAGAACGCCAAGCGACGGATCGAGCGAATGACCTGAGGATTGGAGACGTTGTAGCGCTTGGCCAGTACGACCGCGTTGCCGTAGCGATCGATCATGATCTGATCGGCGCTGTTGAGCTCTTGGTCGCGCTTGTCACGCCAGGCCTTCTGGGCGTTGACGCGCGCCGCGTCGGCCTTTTCTTGCAGGTCCGGGTTGTCGCTGTTTTCAGCGCGTTTGAGCAGCGCTTCGGTCTTCGCGTCGAAGATCTTCAGCTCGGGAGCGCGCGTGTTGTACAGGCCGGTGCGCAGCGAATCGTAGAGTGAGCCCTGGCGCGCGATGGCGGCCGTCGTCCACTCCGGCGAGACGTACGCGTCGACCACGTGCTGCAGCTTGTCGTACCACTGCTTCGCTTCGACCGCGTCCTTGTTGTACTGCGCGACCACCTCTTGCATCGTGCCCTTGTAGCGGTGGTGGCCGGTCTCGTAGTCGAAAGCGCGGCTGATCTCTTCGTCGCGCATGGTGAAGTCGGCCTCGGCGGCCATGTTCGCTTCACGTGAGCCGAGCGCGCTGTTCTTGCCGCCGTCTTGCGGAGCGACGCGCTTCCACTTGTCGAAGGCCTCGATGGTCGACGTCCACCATTTGTTGGTGTCGCCAGCCAGCACCGACTTGCGAGTCTTGGCGGACCAATAGGCGGCTTGCACCACGTACTGGGCGGCGGCGTCCTTGTTCTTGTTGACCGTGTAGTAGTCGTCCATCGCGCGCTGCGCGCTGCGACGAGCGGCACCGTTGGCACCTTCGTCACCGCTGTACGGATCCCAGCGCTTGAGCTCCGCGCTCGCGACGATGAAGTCGGCCTCGGCCATCTCCTTCGGCGAGGCGCCCAAGGTTTGGAAACGCTCGCGAGCGCGTGTCATGCCGCCGCGGTCACCGAGGCTGGCGTATAGCGACAAGCCCTGTCGCGCTGCCTCGCGCCGGCTCTTCTCCGGAAAGTGCTGGTTATTGCTGATCTTGTCGTACGTCTCGGCAGCGCGCGGATAGTTAAAGAAGAGGATATACGCACCCGCCAAGGCGTCGTAGGCGCCTTGCAGGTACTTCACGCGCTCCTCGTACTTCTTCGGTTGGGCTGCGACCGGCGGCTTGGCCTTCGCGTCGCCGCTCTTCAGCGCAGTGAGCGTCTTCTCGTTGCCGTAACGCGAGATGAACAGCTCGTACATCTCGATCGCCTTGTCGTACTCGCCCACCTGCTTGTACGCGAAGGCGCCGTTCATCGCGGCTTCGGGTGCTTCGTCGCGATCGGGCGCCGAATCGAGCGCCACCTTGTAGGCGGCTGCGGCCTCGCGCCACTTCTTGTTGCGCTCGGGGCCGTCCGGCATCTTCTCCGCTTCCTCGTACAGCTTGCGCGCGTCGAGGTAGGCGACGCCCTGCTTCACGGGCTTGCGGATTTGGTCTTCGGCCTTCTTGGTCTCGGCGTCGTACGCGCAGCTCTTGCCTTCCGCGAGCCGACGGCTCTCGGCTGCGTTGCCCTCGAAGTTGCTCATGCTGATGAGCTTTTCCCAGGCCTTGTAGCCCCACTCGTTGGTGCCGCAGTACTGGTCGTAGATAGGCTGGAACCGCTTGCGAGCGTTCTCGAAGTCGCCGTAGACGAAATACAAGTCCGCCGACTGGAAGGCGTAGAGCAGGCCGTTCTTCTGCGGATCGCGATCGAGCGCGATCCGATCGTTGTACTCGTCGCGCGCGCGGATCGCGTCCAGCACCTGCGGCGGCAGCGGGTCCTTGACCACCTTGCGCGAGTCACCTTCGCCGGTGAACTTCAGCTCTTCGCGCTTCTCGATGCCCTGCTGGCCGTTGCTCTCTTGGAACACGCGGTACTGATCCTCGAGCACCTTCTCGGCGATCGTCACCACGTAGTACGCAGACGGTTGCAGGTACTTGTCGTCTTCGTTCGAATCACGCACCGAGGCCGCGCTTTCGCGCGCGAGCTTCACCTCTTGAGCCGCGGGGGTGCGGCCGATACCGGCCTGCAGCACTACGATCCAGAAGCGCGAGTCCGCCAGCCAGAAGCGGCTCTCGTAGGCGTCCATCGCCTGCGCGTCCTGCTCGAGGTAGGCGCTCCAGCCGGTCTCGGCGAGGCGATACTCGGCAATCGCCTTCTCGACCAGCGCGCGCTGCTCGCCGGGGTCGTTTAGCTCGAGCGCCTTGTCCTTATAGGCGCGCGCGAAGTTCGTGTGATCGGCAGCGGCGCGCTTCAGGCCGCCCTTGACCAGTTGCTCCGCAGTGGTGAGCGCCTCGGGATCATCGCGGTTGGCGTCGACCCAGGGCGTGGTGCCCACGTACGCGGCGAGCTTGGTGCGCGCCTCCAGCGCCTTCGAGGCGTATTCGGCGCGCGCGGCCGAGCCTTCCGGCGCCAGTCGCGAGAGCTGGTCGTACAGCTCGGCGACCTTGTTTTGCATCACCGGCGCGTCCCGATCCATCGGGAACTTCTTGAGCGTGAGCTCCAGCGTCGCGACCGCGTTGCGGTTCTGCGTGATCTCGATGAACTCTTGCGCGAGCGCCTTGTAGATCTCGACCGTCCACTTTTTGTCCTGTGGAATCAGCTGCGGATCTTGAACGCGCTGGATGGCGATCGCCATCTTCTCTTCGGCGCGCACCGGATCGGGCTCGGTGTCGAGCACGTCGCTGCGCGGAATGTAGGGGTGCTCGGGCGGCGGACCGTCGAAGTCCACGTACGTGAGCGAGCCCGCGATGTAGGTGAACGCTTCCTGCCGAAAGTCAGCGCCGGGGTCGCCGGTCTTCGCCTCTTGCTCGTCGGCGTAGCCGAGCAGCTTGACGAAGTTGTCGACCGCGGTGCGGTAGCGCTGCTGCTTGAAGAACGTCCACGCAAGCTTGTACAGCGAGACGCCGTAGATCGGCGGCTTCGTGTACTGCATCGAGTTCTGGTAGGCGACGACGGCGCGGTTCAGGTTGTAGGGGCCGCCGTGCGGATCGATCTGGTCGAAGTGGAAGTTGCCGAGCTGCCACCAAATTTCCGCCAAATATCGCGGATCTTCGCCGGGCTCGATGGTTTGAGGCAGCGGCTTACAACCGTCGTACGGATCGACGAACGTGAGCTCTTCCGTGTCCACTAGCGGGTTGGCGCCGCGCTTGGCGGTGTTGCGCTTGCCCTTGGCCTGATCGAGCGGGATCGGGTTCTTGTTGTACCACTCGTTCCAGAACTTATCGTCGTGGTCCTGTGGCATCGGCTGCAGCAAGATCTTGCCGGCGTCCTTGGGATCGTCCTGAACCGAGTAGCGCGACGAGCAGACCACGACGCGCCAGGCTTGCTGCCCCTCTTCGATACGGCCCGCGTCGGTGAAGGAGTGACCGAGGTAGTAGTGAACCGCGGCGATCTCCTCGTATTGAGGGAACTCGCGCGTGATGCGCCGGTACATTGCGATCGCGGGTTCGAGGCCGATGCTCAGGTCGGCGTCGGTGCGAGCGCGTGCCTTCTCTTCATAGAGGGCGCCGAGGCGAAACATCGCGTCGGGCGTCGCGCGCGGATCCGCGTTGCTGCCGGAGTAGCGCGCTACGAACTCTTCTAGCCTGGCAATGGCCTCGTCGCGAGACTCGTCGAGCCCGCGCTTCTCCATGTTCAGCTCGCGATCGAGCGACGAGAGCACGCGCTTACGGCGCTGCTCGTAGTGGTGGCGCACGATCATCGTCAGGTTGCGCCGAAAGTCCTTGGTCCCCTTCTCGTAGTCCGCGGCTTCCTGCTGCAAGAGGCCGAAAGCCTTGAGCTGAGCCGCTGTGGGGGGCGGTGACGGTGGTGCGCCCTTCTTGATCTTGGGAGGCGCACCTGATGCGCCGGCGCTCGGCGGCGCGACGGCCGGAGCGGGTGCAGCAGACGCAGCGGGTGCAGCAGACGCAGCGGGTGCAGCAGACGCAGCGGGTGCAGCAGACGCAGCGGGTGCAGCAGACGCAGCGGGTGC
>JBEHXA010000382.1:0-7518 GCA_048498935.1 Myxococcota bacterium | reverse complement strand
GGCCAGCGCCGACGACATCGTGATGTATCACCCGTCACAGTGGGAAAAGCTGAGCCCCGGTGAAGACTACCAAACGCGCCCCTTCTTGAACGAGGTGCCGGCGCCCGTGCTGGTGGTGCAGGGCACGGCCGATTCTGCCTTCAACGGCCCGCAGCAAGGGCACGACATCGCGCACGCCTTGGGTAGCCGCGCGCGCTACGAGGAGCTGCCCGGCGTCGACCACGTGCCGATCCTCGTCAACCCACAGGCCTTGTCGCTGACCCGCGACTTCATCAAGCAAACCGCAGCTAGCGGCGGTACATGAACGGGCGTTCGAAGCCGATGTGGAAGGCGTAAGCGAAGGCCACGCACACCGGCGTGCTCACGAGCAGCAGCGCTGCCGCGAGCGCTATCGGTGATAGCCCGAGTGCTTGCAAGCCGAAGAAGCACAGAGCCATTACCGGCAGGTGGCTGAGGTAGAGGCTGTACGAGAAGTGACCGAGCCCGACCAGCGTCCGCGACGAAAGCGCGCCCAGTAGCCGGCTGCGTTCGGGGGAGCCGGATGCGGCGACCGAGGTCAGGTGCACGAGCAGCGCTGCCGTCGCGCAGCCCAACAGCGCGTCGGTCGCGGGTTTTGCGGAGAACCAGAGCTTGCCCGCGCCGAGGCTGAGCGCGGCGCACGTCGCCCAGAGGCCTGCGCAGACGACTTGCCACGGCACGCCTTCGCGCAGTCGCGCCGGCAGCGCTTGGGGCGAGAAGTTGATCGCGGCCGCCGCCATGCCCAGCGTGAACAGCAACAAATACCAGGGAATGGCGATGCCCGCTGCGTGGCGGGCGAACAGCAGCGGAGCATAGCCGAGCAGCGCGGCGGCGAGCAGCGCGGCCGGCATGCCGTAGCGGCGCCACAGTGGCAGCAGCAGCAGCGGAAAGAAGAAATAGATCTGCCACTCCGTGGCGACGCTCCACAGCGGGCCGTTGATCTGCACGGCCCAGCTCGGCACCCAGTTGTGAATCAGCAGCAGGTGCGAAACGATCGGGCCAAGCTGGAGGCCCGGCAAAGAATCGTCCCAGATGGTGCCCGTGCCGCCTCTGTTCAGCGCCGGCACGAGCGCGATCAGCGCCAGCGACAAGGCGAGTGTGACGAAATACGGTGGCAAGATCCGGATCGCGCGCCGGACGATGAAGCGAGGCAGCGCCACGGTCAGCGTTTGCGCTTGCGCGCGTACCACCGGGAGCATCAGGCAATAGCCAGAAAGCACGATGAAGATCGCCACGGCCTCGTGCCCGAACGCAAACGCGCGCCGCAGGACTCGCCACGGGCCGCTCAGCGCTCCGACCGAGAAGCCGAGCACGGCGTGAAACATGACCACGTAGATGGCTGCGAGCGCGCGCAGCCCATCCAGATATGGCAAGCGCAAGACGGAGCGATCGGACACGGTCCCTCTCGCGAATAGGAAACGCGCCTGACGCGGAAAGCAAGCTGTCGAACGTCAAAACGCTCGACCGCGAACCGTCGAAACAGCCAAGGCCAGCTTGCTAGCCGGGCTCACGCCCTTCTGGTAGCGTGGCGCCGCGGTTGGACCATGAATGTCGGTCAAGCATCGAGGGAACGCGCACCGTATGTCTGGATCGTAGCGGGCGTCGCGCTGGTCGCGGCTCTCGTCATGGTGCTGATTCTGTTTCGTAGGCAGGGTCTCGTCGACAACGCGGGCGACCCGTACCAGTACGGCGCGATCGCGCGCGGGTTCGTCGAGCACGGCTTCGTCAAGCTCACGCGCCGCGCGGCGTCGCTTTACCCGACGTTCCTAGCGCTCGTGTACGGCGTGGGTGGTGGCGACTTCGCAGTGCAACTGCTGCAGTGCCTGATGCACGCGGGTACGTGCGCACTCACCTTCCTGATCGGTCGCCACTTGTTCAACGCGCGGACGGGGCTCGTCGCCGGCCTGTTCATGGCGGTGCACCCGATGCTGCTTCGCTATGTGCCCGACCTGCACATGGAAGCGATGCTGACCCTGTTTTTCACCTGGACGGTGTGGCAGGCGATCAAGTTTTACGATCGGCCCACGGTGCTCAACGGGGTGCTGCTGGGCGTGGTCGGCATGGTGGGCACGCTCACCAAAGGCGTGCTCTTGCCGGTGTTGGTGGCCTTCGCGGCGGCCTGGGCGCTCCGCTGGCTCCGCAAGGCACCCGGCGCCATCGGCTCGCTACCCGGCATCATCGCCATGGGCGTCACGATGGTCGCGCTGCTCGCCCCGTGGACATATCGCAACTACAGCGTGAGCGGCAAAGCCGTGCTGCTCACGCCGGGTACGCCCGACGCATTTCTGCGCGGCTACATCTTCACGCGCCTGGAGTTCGCGACGCTGCAAAAGCCTCCGTACACCGACGCCGAGAACGAGTGCAACGCGCTGTTCCGACAGATCGCCAAGGACGCCGGCACCACCTGGGAGCTCGACGAGCTCGTGGACGACGTCAACAACTCGCGCGTGATGAAGCGCTGGATCGTCGAGCGCCCGTTCGACACCATGCGCAAGGTATTCGTCGGCATCTTCACCTTTTGGTACGAGATGACGAGCCTGAAAAACTCGCTCATCCCCTTCACGCTCGCGATCGGCAATTGGATTTTGGCGGTCATCGGGATGCGACGAGCGCACCGTGAAGGGAGGCCGTTTTGGCTCTTGCTGTTGCCCATCGTGGTCACCAACCTGTTCGTGGCCGCGCTGATCCCGCTCGGGCGTTACTCGGTGCCGGTGCTGCCGTGCCTGGCCGTGTTGGCCGCGTTCGGCCTCGATACCTTGCTGGAGCGGCGCGCGGCGGCCCGCACGGCTGCGCCTGCCTGAGGTTCGGATGAAGTCGCGCAAGCTCGTGGTGCGCCTGGCGCTTTCGCTCTTGGTGAGCGGCGTGCTCGTGTTCCTATCGCTGCGCAACACCGACGTCGGGGCGGTGGTGCACGAGCTGCTGAGCGCAGATCCTCGGCCCATCCTGGGCTACTTCGCGATCTTGCTCGTGGTGCACCTGGTCAAGACGGTGCGCTGGTGGCTGCTGTTGTTGCCGCTCGGAAAGACCAGCTTTCGGCGCGTCAATGCGGCCTCCGCGGTCGGGCTCATGCTGCTCGGGATGATGCCGCTGAAGCTCGGCGAGCTGGCGCGGCCGCTGATCGTGTCGCAGCCTTCGGCGGACGGAGAGGAGCCGCTGCGGCGCAGCTCGGCGCTCGCTTCAGTCGTCGTCGAGCGCCTGGTCGACTCGCTGGCGATGGGTATCTTGGGCATCATCTCGCTGCGCTTGCTGGCGGCGGAGGGCCACGCGGCGGAGCTGGCTCGGCATGCCGCGACGCTGATGACGCTCGGTTTCGGCGGCTTGTGCGTGGCGCTAGTGCTTTCGTTCGCGGCGCGTGAGCGCGCGGTGAGCTTGATTCGGCGCATCTTGCAGCCAATCTCGGCACACTTGGCCGAGCGCATTTCGCGGTTGGTCGACGGCTTCATCCTGGGTGTCCGGTTGGGCTCGGTCGGAAACGCCATCGCGTTCCTCGTGCTGACCGTCGCCTACTGGGCGCTGCACGTTTGGGGGTTTTGGATGGTGGCCGGAGCCTTCGGCCTGAGCATCACGCCGCTCATGGCCTGCACGGTGCTTGCTTGTCAGGTCGTGGGCATCATGATCCCCGCCGGGCCCGGCATGGTGGGGACGATGCAGTTCTTCATCCAACTCGGGGTTTCGATCTTCGTCGCTGGCGCGCTCACCGAGCCGGAAGTCGCCTCGCGCGTGGCGGCCTACGCGAACAGCATCTGGCTGCTGCAGTTCAGCCAGCTCCTCATCACCGGTTTGCCGTTCCTACTCGCCGGTCAGGTCAAGCTCACGGGACTCTTCAAGTTTCAGCCGGCCGAGCCCGAGGCTGTAGCGCGGCCCGAATCACTCTAGCCAGCGCTGCTGAATTCAGGCTCGCGGCGCGCGCAGGCCTTGTTTCGGCCGCCCAGCTCTGCGAAACCAGGGGCCTCTGACATGAGCGCCTTTCAGTTCCAAGAAATGCTCCCGACCGGAGCCGACGACACGCCGTTTCGACGCCTGACGAGCGATCACGTCTCGACCTTCGAGGCAGCCGGTCAGCGCTTTCTGCGCGTCGAGCCGGAGGCGCTCACGCTGCTGACGCGCGAGGCGATGCGCGACATCGCGCATTTGCTTCGCCCCGGTCACCTCGCGCAGCTGGCGCGCATTCTCCAGGACCCCGAAGCGTCGCCGAACGATCGCTTCGTGGCGCTCGATCTCCTGAAAAACGCCAACATCGCCGCCGGCGGCGTGCTGCCAATGTGCCAGGACACCGGGACCGCGATCGTGATGGGTAAGAAGGGGCAGCTCGTCTTCACCGGTGGTGGCGACGAGGCTGCCATCGCGCGCGGCGTGTTCGACACCTACCAGACTGCGAACCTGCGCTACTCGCAGCTCGCGCCGCTGGATACTTATCGCGAGAAAAACACCGGCAACAACCTACCCGCGCAGATCGAAATCTTCGCGACCGACGGCGACGCCTACAAGTTTCTGTTCATGGCCAAGGGCGGTGGCTCGGCCAACAAGAGCTACCTGTATCAGGAGACCAAGGCGCTCCTGAACCCCGACAGCTTGCTCAAGTTCATCGAGCAAAAGCTGCGCGGTCTCGGCACCGCGGCGTGCCCGCCCTACCACCTGGCGATCGTGATCGGCGGCACCTCCGCCGAATACGCGCTCAAAACTGCCAAGCTCGCTTCGGCGCGCTACCTCGATACGCTGCCGAGCACCGGCAACGAGCTCGGTCACGGCTTCCGCGATCTGGAGCTCGAGGCGAAGGTGCTCGAGCTCGCGCAGCGCACCGGCATCGGCGCGCAGTTCGGTGGCAAGTACTTCTGCCACGACGTGCGCGTGGTGCGCTTGCCGCGCCACGGTGCGAGCTGCCCGGTGGCGATCGCGGTCTCGTGCTCGGCGGATCGCCAGGCTGTGGGCAAAATCACGAAGGACGGCGTGTTTTTGGAGCAGCTCGAGCACGACCCCGCCAAGTACTTGCCGGAGACCACGCACGATGATCTTTCGGGCCAGGTCGTCTCGCTCGACCTGAACCGGCCGATGAGCGAAATCCGCGCCGAGCTGTCGCGCTATCCGATCAAGACACGGCTGTCGCTCACGGGACCGCTGATTGTGGCGCGTGACATTGCGCACGCCAAGCTCAAGGAGCGCGTCGACGCCGGTCAGGGGCTCCCCGAGTACTTCAAAGAACACATGGTCTATTACGCGGGGCCTGCCAAAACTCCGACCGGCTATGCGTCGGGCAGCTTTGGTCCGACCACCGCCGGGCGCATGGATGCCTACGTGGACCTGTTTCAAGCCAATGGCGGCAGCATGGTGATGCTCGCGAAGGGCAATCGCTCGGCGCAGGTCACCGCCGCTTGCAAGAAGTACGGCGGCTTTTATCTCGGATCCATCGGCGGACCCGCCGCGCGCCTGGCGCAAGACTGCATCAAGAAGGTCGAAGTGCTCGAGTACCCGGAGCTGGGTATGGAAGCGGTGTGGCGCATCGAGGTCGTGGATTTTCCGGCCTTCATCGTGGTCGACGACAAGGGCAACGACTTCTTCCAGGCGCTCACCGGTAGCGTGCCGGAAGGTAAGCAGGGCCTGGCCGTGGTGAGCGGATGAGCGCAGCTACGCCGCTGCTCGTGGTCTCCACGGGCTGCCCCGCCAGCATCGGGCCCGAGATCGCGTGGAAGGCCGCGCAGAAGGTGCGCGGCGCCGCCTGCTTGCTGCTCGGAGACGAGTCGACGCTGCGCGCCGCGGCGGAGCTGTCCGGTATCGCGCAGCGCAAGCTCGTGCGTTGGGACGGCCACGCGCGCAAGCCCGGCACCCTGTACTGGGCGCAAGTCGGCGATCGGCTTTCAGCCGCTGACCGCCGCCCCGGCAAGCCGAACGCTGGAGCGGGCGTCGCGCAGCTCGAATACGTGGAGGCTGGCTACACGCTCGTGAAGTCGTGCGAGCGCGCGGCGCTGGTGACGGCGGCCGTGAGCAAGGCAGCGATCGCGCATTCGGGAGAGCAGCGCGCTCGGCGCTTTCTCGGACACACCGAGTGGCTACAAGCGCTCGACGGCGCAAAAACGAGCGTGATGTGCTTTTGGAGCCCAGGCCTTTCGACCAGCCTGGTGACCACGCATTTGCCGGTCGCCAAGGTGCCGAACGCGCTCAAGGCCGCTGGTGTGGCGAGCGCGACCGTGGAGCTCGCCTGGCTGCTGCAAGGGCTCGGCAAGAAGAAGCCGCACCTGGCCGTGGCGTCGCTCAACCCGCACGCCGGGGAAAGCGAGCTGCTGGGTCGTGAGGAAGCTCGAGCGATCGTGCCCGGCATCGAAGCCGCGCGCCGAACCTTGGGTAAAAGCGCGATTTTGACGGGGCCGATCGGCGCCGAAACCGCCTACCGCAAGGCTTACGCGGGCGCGTTCGACGGTGTGGTCGCGATGTATCACGACCAGGCCACGATCCCGATGAAGCTCGTGGCGTTCGGTGACGCCGTCAACGTCACGGCCGGCCTCTCGATCGTGCGCACCAGCGTCGACCACGGCACCGCCTACGACATCGCCTGGAAGGGGAAGGCCGACCCGACCGGCATGCTGGCGGCGCTCGAGCTCGGTGCGCGGATCGTAGCGGGGCGTCGGAGATGAGCTTCGGGCTCGAGCTGAGCGCGCTCCGCGCCGAGCTCGAGCGGCTCGAGCAGCCCGCTCGGCGCGCCGGTTTGGGGCGCTCGCAAGCGTGGAATACGTTGGTGGTGGGCTTGTTGCGCGACGTGCTGAGCGAGCTCTGCCGGGCGCGAGGGCGTGACCCCGAGCTGCTGCGCGGCGGTCGCTTGTTTCGTAGCGTGCCCGGCTTCGAAATGGACGGCGACGAGCCGCGGCGTGCGGCGCTGCTCGCACGGCTCGAGCTCGCGCGACCCGAGTCGGAGCAGGCTTGGCCGACGCGGCCTCTCGAGGCTTTCGGACAGCTTTACGAAGCGCTGCTCGCGCAGCGCCCGAGCGACGCCGAGCGCAACTTGCGCAAGCGCACCGGCAGCTACTACACGCCCGCAGCCCTCACCGCGTGTGTCGTCGGCCGCGCGCTGGACGCGCTCGAAGCGTATCAGGGTGCGGATGCGGCGCGCGGACGGGCCTTGCGGGTGATCGACCCGGCGCTGGGTGCAGGCGCATTCTTGGTGCAGGCCGGGCGCGAGCTGTCCAGCCGCTTCGGGCGGCCGATCGCCGACGTCGCGCTCGGTGAGCTGTTCGGTGTCGACGTGAGCCCGCTCGCGGTGGCGGTCGCGGAGGCTTCGCTGTGGCTGCTCGCGGACGCGCCCGATTTGCCGCTCGCAGCCGCCGGTCGCAATCTGCGCGAAGGCGACGCGCTGTGCCGACCGGCCGCTGCCGCCAAGCTGAAGCGTCGTGGTATCGACTTCGCAGAGCTCTCGCCCGTCGGTTTCGATCTGGTGCTCGGCAACCCGCCCTGGGTCGCCTTCGCGGGCCGCGCCACGCAGCAGCTCGAACCCGCGCTGCGTGAGCATTACCG
>JBEHXA010000381.1:0-7540 GCA_048498935.1 Myxococcota bacterium | reverse complement strand
GCTGCCGCCCGGCAAGTCGTGCGCCAGCGGCTTGGCCTGGTCGTCTTGCTGGAGAGCGTTGTGAGTGCCCATGCCCTTGCCGGTCCAAGCCCCTCCCCCGATCTTGAAGCCAGCGAGCTCGAAACGCACGACGCCCATCGCGCCCCAAGCCGTCCTGGTTTCGGTGCCGTCGCGCGCGGCGTTGAGCTTGCCGAGCTGCTGGACCAACCCCTGCCCCTTTAGCGACAAAAAGCCGTCTTTCGCAAAGCTGCGCTGGTAACTCAGCTCCCCTTCGAAGCGCGGCCAGCGTGTGATGTGAAAGTCGGGTAGCGACGACGGGTCTTCGATCGAAAGCTGGAGCTGCACCCCGGCCAGGCGCGGCGACTCATAGCGAAGCTGTGAGTTGAAGCCCGCGTACAGCGGACCCGCGCCCACCGATCCGCACGCGATCGTCGACACATCCGCCAGGCACGGATGCCCCACGGCATAGGCGAACGCATAGTTGTTCACCTCACCCGAAGCTGAGCCAAAGACCGAGAAAGCGCGACCGAAGACGAACCGACCGTAGCGGCCGTCGACCGCGCCCCAGCCTTCGCGCACGTCGAACATCTTTAGCGCGGGAGGCGTACCCTTGCTGCTGTCGATACCAGCGAGCCATGCTCCGATGAAGCCCTCTGCCCTGAGCCCCTCCCAAAGCTGGTTGCGCACGCCGAAACCGATCTGCGTGGCTACGAAGCCGCTGCGGATACGCGAATCGAACAGCTCGTTCTTTTCGTCTTGGCTCGCGGTATTTTGGATTTGACCGCCGACCAAGCGATTGGACGACACCGGGTCACCGTCGCCGGTGATGAGCTGGTAGTGCCCTTCGACGCGGCCCATCGTGTAGACGCTCCAGCCGTCCTTGTCGTAGAGGACGAGCTCTGCGCAGGCGGCTCGGGGCGAAAATGCCGCAAGCGCGAGCGCACCCAGGGCGATCAGCTGAATTTGGCTACGGCTGCTCGGCATGGGGCTCAGGGCTTGCCGAGATAGACGAACAGGCCGCGCTTGCTCGCGACCACGATGTCCTTCAAACCGTCGGCATTGAGGTCGACGACCTTGAATTCGCGCGCGCCTCCGGCAGCTTTGTTGTTCGCGCTATCGGCGTCGAGCAGGTGCGCTTCGAAATGCGCGGTCGGGGTGCGCACCAGCTTGAAGATGTAAAACTCGACCGGGTCGTTGCCGCCTGCGTCGCCGGTGGCGTACGGATGCGCGAGCCAAGTCTTACCGGTGACGATGTCTTTCAGGCCATCACCGTCCATGTCTTCGAGCCACACCGTGTGCAGCTGCGAGACCGCGATGTTGCCGTACATCGCCTTCTCTTCCGGCGTGTTCATGATCATCATGCGCGTGAAGGACTTGGCCGGTCCTTGCTTGAACCAGGCGAGCCCAAAGCCGTGCGAGTTGAGCGACGTCACGACGTCGTTCAAGCCGTCGCCGTCCACGTCGTACGAGTACATGTTTCCGCCCCCGATATCCGGCTGAATGCCCAAGAATTCGGGGATCGAGAAGGCGACGTTCAAAAACTCCCAGGGCATCCCAGTGGCTGCTGATTGCAGCCACACGCCGCTGCGCTCGAGCAGATCCAGCTTGCCATCGCCGTTCACATCGCCGGCGCCCAGGCCGTGCAGCCAACCGCAGCAACCGTCTTTGAAGTCGTAGGTGCGCGTGACCGGGTGAAAGGTCCAGAGCGCGCTCGGGTTAGTCCAGTCAGCTTGCCAATAGCCCCAGGCTTGAATCGGATCGCCACTCTTGGACGAGCCCAAGATCTCCGGCTTGCCATCGCCGGTCATGTCGGCGAAAGCTTTGTGCTCGCCCTTCATGTCGGCGGAAATCTGGTAGCTCTGCCAGTTGCCGGCGCCGTTCTTGGGGTTTTGGTACCAGTTGCCGGTGCCGGGCGTAACCGGATTGCCAGCCATCGGATTGCCGGCCAGCTTCGGTCCCATGTCGGAAGCGGCGATCTGAATGACGTCGTCCCAACCGTCGCCGTTGATGTCGTAGCTGTACGCGGCCCACGAGTCCGAAACGCCCGTGTTGATCTCGATGGCAGCACCGGTGATCGGCAAGTCTTCGTGACCGTCGCGGTATTGATGCTCGCCCGCAGCTGCGTTGTAGTTCGGGGCGAAGGGCCCCGCGTACCAGCGCCGGCCCGCCGCGATGTCGAGCGTGCCGTCTTTGTTGAAGTCGCCAACCGCGACGGCCTCTGCCAAAAATCGCGTATGAATGGTGATTTTCGTGAAGGTCAGGTTCGGATTCACGGGTTGCGGCGGGGCGCCGCCGGTGCCGCCCGTAGCATCAGTGCCGCCGGAGCCGCCGACGCCGACACCGCCAATGCTGGAGCCAGAGCCACCGGTCGAACTCGAACCTGCGTTCGCAACAACTGAGCCGCCTTGGTTCGAGCTCGTGCCAGCGGTGCTCGGCATGCCGCCCGACGCGGGTGCCGAACCGCCCATATTGATCGGTGTGCTACCGCCGCTCGCGGCCGGCGGTAACTCGACTGGTTTGTACGCGCATGCCGCGCACAGCATCGCAAGCAGAGGCGCCATCCGTTGCAAAACACAAAGGCGTCCACTGACGCGTAGCACGCGCTCCATTACCAATGAGGCTCCGACGGCTTCAGTGGAGCGAGCAGTCCACCCGCGATCACAAAACATCGACTTGCGGGGTCGACTGGTGACGAGAGTTGTCAGCTAACTGCTCAGCGCCACGCTCGCCGAAACGAGACCCTGACATCACGTTCAAACGACCCGCGGCGACGACGAACCTTTCAAAAGGCGAAGCCGGCAACTGCGACGGCGCCGTTGCGTACCGGCGCAACGCCAAGTGTCGGTGCTCGCAGGCGGGCCACCCGCGACGCTTCTTTCATGGTCCGGTACGCTTGCCAGGAAGACTCTTCCAGGCTGCGTTGGAGCAAGAGCCGCACGCTGACGGTCGTCATCGGGATTCCGATACCCATCGTGACGCCACCCACCGTGTACTGAGCCTGGCGCGACATGCCGAGAACGCCTTCAGGGGCCAGCAGCAGCGTGAGCCCCGTGATGAGACTCGTTCCACCGACGACCAGCAAGATAGTGCCCACGACTTTGCGGCGATGTTTGCTGTCGGCGGCCGCTTGCTGCCATTTGCCCTCGATGTCTCGGATCGTGCGCAAACTCTCGGCTTCGACGGGGCGTGCCATGAAGTCCGCGTAGATCTCGTCCATGCGCGTCGGAATGAATGCCAGCGGCACGGAGATCAACTGCGCCGTGCCGCCGATGATCATCCCGATTACCACGGAGCGCGCGAGGCCATCGCTGCGACCGAGCAGCACGAGCCCCGAAGGCAGCAACACCGCGCCAATCCCGAGCCCGGTGAGCGCGGTGGCAACCCGAATTCGATCAGCTTCCTCCGAATAAAGCTGGAGCTGCGACCCGAGCACGCGCAAGTCCGCTTCAACTCGCGCCGACTTCGCATGGGGTCGCTCCTCGAGCTCTTGGAGCTTTTCGGGCTTGGGCTGCGCGCCGTCAGGCGATTTGAGCACGCGCTTCACGTCCTCGAGCGGCGTCGGAGCTACGCTCGGCGAAGCTTGACCCGACGCCACAGAAGCGACGCAAAGAAACGCAACCTGCCATGCGAAGAGGAGAGTGCGCACCGACACTCGCTACGGGTGGCAACGTTCGTGCCATCGGGAATGCGGGGCGAATGAACGCGCGCAATCGCGTCACGGCTCGTTAGCGACCTTCCACGACGTAGGCGCAGCAGCGTGTCGATTCGATCGCGGCGTGACGTAAGTGGGGCAACCAGTCCGCGACATGATCCGCGCGACATAGCTCAAACGGCCGAGAAAGCGCACCTCAGCCGACATCGAGACGAAGGCGCGAGTGTTGCTTGAGGGCGAGGTTCAGTCCTTCAGGAGACGACCTAAAATGCATCAATGGAATAAGAAATCTCTCGGCTTGGCAGGTCTTGGTCTACTCGTCGCGCTCACGCCGCTCGCGTGCGGTGACGACGACGATGGCGGAAACGGGAACACCGCTGGTAAGAGCAATAGCGGCACGTCCGGCTCTGGTGGCAAAAGCAACAGCGGCACCTCGGGCTCCGGGGGCAAGAGCAACATCTCGGGCGCGAGCGGCCTAGGCGGTGAGAACGCTGGGACAGGCGGTGGCGCTAGCGGTGAGGGCGGCACCGGCGGCGACGGCACCGTGGCAAAAGCCACACTGCGCGTCGTGCACGCCTCGCCCAATGCTCCCAGCGTGGACGTTTACCCCCAAGGCTCGGTCGTGGCGGCCGCAGAGGACTTGGCGTACGGCGAGGCCAGCGAGGTCATCGAAGTCGACGCCGGAACGGTGGCGTTCGACCTGCGCGCGGCAGGCGCAGATCCGGACGATGCTCCAGCCTTCACGAGCGCGGAGATCCAGCTCGAAGGCGGCGCCGAGTACACGGTGATTGCAGCCGGCGATTTTTCGGCCCCGAACGACGCCGACGTCGGCTTCCGCCTGCTGTCGCTCGAGCACGACTTCGACGCAACCACCGCCGGAACCGCTGTCGCGCGTATCGTGCACGCTACCTCGGCGTGGGAAACCGTCGATCTCGACATCGTCGGGTCGCCGGACGTCGATGTACCGGACCTCGAACGCTTTGGCGACGCCGACAACGTCGCCCTGCCTTCTGGCGCGACCATAGACATCGACTTCCAAAACGCCGACGGCGTCCTGTCTCAGCTCGTTCTTCCCAAGCTCACCGCCGGGAACGAGCTCTTCGTGATCGCTACGGGCAACCCGGGCTTCCCGTTCCGGGCGCCAGCCAATGGCTTTGCGCTCTTGGTAGTCGATCAGGACGGCGCGGTCAGCTGGGTGAAGGAAAACCCGTGGCTGCACGTTGTCCATGCTTCAGACATCGGTCTGACCGACATTTACGCGTCGACCCACGCGGAGGTCATGGCGAACGACCTCGCTGCCAATACAATGGGAGCCTTCCAGCTGCCGGCGAGCACGACGGGCTTCATGCTCCGGGCGGTAGACGACGCGGCAGCCAACGGTGCGGCAACTGCGTTGGCCACCGGCGCAACCAGCTCGCTCGCCGTGGGCGAGCACTATCTCAGTTACATCGCCGGTGACACCATCCAGACCATCCATGAACAGTTCGATCTCGAACAGCCGACGAAGGCACTGCTGCGCGGTGTTCACGCTGCCAAGGTGACCGCGATCCCCGAGACCCTGGACGTCGGTCCCGTGGTGAGCGACGCGCTGAGCAGCACGTTGCTCGTCGGCATCGAGCCGGCAGGTAGCTCGGAAGACGCCGGCGTTGCGGTAAACCCCGGCAACGTCATCCTGGGCGCAACAGCCACCGGAACCACGACGCCACTGCTGGCGCAGAAGACCCTGAGCGGAGCGGCCGCGCCCGTCGCGGGTGAAACGGACTTCGTGCTCGTTACCGGGACCACGGCCGCCGCCAGCATCTGGGTGGTAAACACGTCGGTCGCAGGCTGGTCGCTCCGTTAGAGCGGATCGGTCTCAGCGCAACCGCGCACGAGTGAACGCAGTAGGCCGGTCGAGGGTGAACCAGCACTCTCGGCCGGCGACGCGTCGGCTCAAACGAGCGCAGAGCGAAAGCTGCCCTCACCGAAGCAGATGCATCGAGCATTTTTGGGCTGGCGGGCTCGATATACTGAACGTATGCTCCGTGCCAGCACATGACATCGTTAGCTCAACCCGTTCAAGCTGTCGTCACTCTTTTCGAAGGTCCGCTCGCCGGCGTTCGCTTCGCCGATGTCGACGCCGCGGGTATCAGCAAGCTCGCGGCCGAGGTCGCCGGCGCTGCGTCCGAGCTCGAGCGGCAAGAAGCGGCACTCATTCAGCTCCGGCAAGAGCTGACTCAACGACAAGAAGCGTTGCTTTCGCTCGCTCAGCAAGCGCTCGCCTATGCGCGCATCTATGCTGAAGGCGACGAGGCGCTCACGGCGGAGCTCAACGCCATCGCGTTGCCGCGCGCTACCAAGGCGCGCAAGCCGTCGCCCGCAAAGCCCGTCGCCGAGGCAGAGGCCGCAGCGTCCACCACCGCAGAGCCGGAAGAGGCGGCAGCCCCCGCAACCGCTGACGAGGAGGCGAGCGACGAGCCGCTGAAGACGAAGCCGTCGTACGCGCGCCCCAAGGTCAAGCGTCGTTTGGCGCGCGCCGGCGCTCAGTCCGATTCAGCGTAGCGTCAGTCGAGCGGCCGTGGATCTTCGTCCGTACCAGCGTGAAGCGATCGATGCCGTGCTCGCGGCGCGGCGAAGCGGGCTGCGGCGCCTGTTGGTTTGTTTGCCGACTGGCGCCGGTAAAACGGTGATTTTCTCGCGATTGGCCCAGCTAGCAAACCGGCAGGTGCTCGTGCTCGCGCACCGCGAAGAGCTGCTGCAGCAAGCGCGGCAAAAGCTGCAGCAGGCGCTCGGAGGCGAACAGGTCGTGGCCATCGAGCGCGGCGCCGAACGAGGCGACCAGCGCGCGAAGGTACTAGTGTGCTCGATTCGGTCGCTTCATGAAGGGCGGCTGGCGCAAGTCATGCGCGGGCGCGATCTGGGGCTGGTGATTTACGACGAGTGCCACCACGCGGCGGCCGACGACAACCTGCGCGTGCTGCGCCAGCTACGCGCGTTCGAGCCGAACTGGAGCGGTACGCTGCTCGGCTTCACTGCCACCACGTCGCGCGGCGACGGCAAGGGTCTGGACCGTGTGTTCGAGCGCATCGTCTACTCGCGCTCGCTGCCCGACTTGATCGACGCCGGATACCTGGCCCCGCTGCGCGGCTTTCGTGTGCGCACCAGCGCCGACCTGACGCGCATCTCTGGTGGCGGTCAGGATTTTCGCGAAGACGAGCTGGCCGAAGCGGTGGATATCGAGGAACGCAACGCGCTCGTCGCGCGTTCGATCCAGGAGCTGGCGCGTGATCGCCGAACAATCGCCTTCTGCGTCACCGTCAACCACGCGCGAAACCTGAGCCGCAGCCTGAACGCGCTCGGCGTGCCGGCTGGCGTGGTGCACGGCGCCATGAAGCCCGACGTGCGCGCGCAGGCGCTCGCCGATTTTCGCGCCGGTCGAGTCCACGTGCTGTGCAACGTGGCGGTGCTGACCGAAGGCTTCGACGACCCCGGCGTATCGTGCGTCGCGATGGCGCGCCCAACTCGTTCGGAAGGGCTGTACGCGCAGTGCGTGGGACGCGGCACCCGGTTGGCTCCAGACAAGAAGGACTGCCTGATCCTGGATTTCGTGGACGCCTCCGAGCTCAGCCTGTGCACCCTGCCCTCGCTGTTCGGAGCACCGCATCAGCTCGACTTGAGGGGTGAAGACGCACGCGAGGCACGCCGCGTGTGGCAGCAGATCTTGCTCGAACAACCGGGTTTCGAGCTCGACACCTCTCTCACCTTGCCTGAAATTCAGGAACGCGCGCGCGCCTTCGATCCGCTCACGCTCGAGGTGCACCACGACGTGCGCGCCGTCTCGGGCAACGCTTGGTTCTCGCTGGGACGCCACGGCCTCGGCTTGCATTTCGAGCGACAATCGGGGCTCAC
>JBEHXA010000380.1:0-7540 GCA_048498935.1 Myxococcota bacterium | reverse complement strand
CGAGCCCATGGCCGTTCAAAATCGCCTGTGAGGTTTGACGACAGACCTCGTCGATCGCGGCCTTCAGGCCGTCTCCGCCTTCGTCTGGCGCTGGCTCCACCTGCCACGCCGCCCAGCGCGGCGGCGGCGCCGAGCGCCGCTACAACGCCTCCCG
Organism: Myxococcota bacterium; assembly: GCA_048498935.1. GTDB lineage: Bacteria > Myxococcota_A > Polyangia > Polyangiales > Polyangiaceae > PMG-095. The sequence goes on along the minus strand of JBEHXA010000380.1, from coordinate 7,386 downwards.
ATAGCGCTTCTGCGGCTCCCAGCGCAACGACGGCGCCGTCAGGGGCGCGCATTATCACGGCGGTCGCGAGCAGCGACCCGCGCGATCTCGAGCTTTTGACGCGCATCGAACGCGACCTGAAACGCGACCCACCGCCGTCGGTGCACGAGCTGATCCGGCTGCGCAAGTCGGGCATGTCTCCCGACGCGCTCCGCGCTCGAGCGCGCGTGCTCCCGGACAGCGATCTGCCGCTTCGCCTGCTGGTGCTGCGCTGGGTCGACTCGATCAGCGGAGCGGCACCCCAAGGCACCGCGAAGCCGCCGCTACCCGCGACGAGCGGCACGGCACCGTCGCCGGTGCACCCGATTCGACCCAAAGCGCCCTGAGCGGCGCCGCCGAAATCAGCGCACCGGCGCGAGGATCAGCGCGCCGAGCGGCGGCAGCTGCAGTTTGATCGAGTTTTGGCGCCCGTGGACTGGGATCGGGTCGCTCTCGACGACCGTCGTCGTCTGGTACTCGCTGCCGCCGAAGCGCAGGTCGTCGCTGGAGATCTTTTCCACGTAGCGGCCGGCGTGCGGCACGCCGACGCGGTAGTTGTCGCGCGGGACCGGCGTGAAGTTCAGCACCACGACCACGAAGTCGGCGCCGTCCTTGCGCAAGAACGTCAAAACGGTGTTCTCGCGATCCGCGCAGTCGATCCACTCGAAGCCGTCGCCGGTCGGATCCTGGCGCCACAAAGCGGGCGTCGCTTTGTAGAACTTGGAGAGGTCGGCGATGAAGTCTTGGAGGCCGCGACGCTGCGGGTGGTCGGCGATGTGCCAATCCAAGCTGGCGTCGTGGTTCCACTCGTTGTGCTGCCCGAACTCGGTGCCCATGAACATGAGCTGCTTGCCCGGGCGGGTGAACTGGTACGCGATCAGCAAGCGCAGGTTCGCCAGCTTTTGCCAAAAGTCGCCCGGCATCTTGTCGATGACCGAGCCTTTGCCGTGCACGACCTCGTCGTGAGAAATCGAGTTGATGAACTTCTCGGTGTACTCGTAGAGCATCGAGAAGGTCAGCTGATCGACGTGGAATTTGCGGTGCACCGGCTCTTTTTGAAAGAAGCCGAGCGTGTCGTGCATCCAGCCCATGTTCCACTTGAAGTTGAAACCGAGGCCGCCTTCTTCGGGTGAGCGCGTGATGCCGCCCCAGGCCGTCGACTCCTCGGCCACCACGAAAGCGCCCGGTACTTCTTGCCGGACGACGGCGTTACACATGCGCAAGAAATCGATCGCGTCGATGTTCTCGCGCCCGCCGTACGGGTTGGGCATCCACTCGCCCTCCTTGCGGCTGTAATCGAGGTACAGCATGGAGGCGACTGCGTCGACGCGCAGACCGTCGATGTGAAACTCCTGGAGCCAGTACAGGGCGTTGGCCACCAAGAAGTTTCGCACCTCGAGCCGGCCGAAGTTGAAGATCAGCGTGCCCCAGTCCGGGTGCTCGCCGCGGCGCGCGTCTTCGTGCTCGTAGAGCGCGGTGCCGTCGAAGCGACGCAGCGAAAAGTCGTCCTTCGGAAAGTGCGCGGGCACCCAGTCCAAAATCACGCCGATGCCGTGCTGGTGACAGTAATCGACGAAGTAGCGGAAATCGTCGGGCGAGCCGTAACGCACGGTCGGCGCGTAGTACCCGGTCACCTGGTAGCCCCACGAGGGGTAAAAGGCGTGCTCGGCGATCGGCATCAACTCGATGTGCGTGAAGCCGAGGCGCAGCACGTGCTCCACCAAGCGCGGCGCGATTTCGCGGTAGCTGAGGCCGCGGTTGCCCTCTTCGGGCACGCGCGCCCACGAGCCCAAATGCACCTCGTAGATGCTGACGGGCTCGCGCTGGATGTCCTTACCGGCGCGCGCCTTGAGCCAGGCGTCGTCGCGCCACGTGAAGTTCGAGACGGTGACGCGCGACGCGGTCGCGGGCGGGTGCTCCATCTCGCGCGCCAGCGGATCGGTCTTGAGCCGCAGCGCGCCGTCCTTGGCTTTGATCTCGAATTTGTAGAGCATGCCCGCGCCGACGCCCGGCACGAAGATCTCCCAGATGCCCGAGCCGCCCAACGTCCGCATCGGCACCAAGCGGCCGTCCCAGCGGTTGAAGTCACCGACGATGCTCACGCGCTGCGCGTTAGGCGCCCACAGCGCGAACGCCACGCCCGCCACACCGTTCATCACCTTCGGGTGAGCGCCGAGCGCCTGCCACAGCCGGCGATGGTTGCCCTCGCCGATCAGGTGCAAGTCGATGTCGCCCAGGCTGGGCAGGAAGCGATACGGATCCTCGCGCTCCCAGGTTTGCCCGTCGGCGAAACGGAAGCGCAGCGTGTAGTCGAGCGGCAGCCGCATGCCGGCCAGAAACACCGCGAACACGCCGCCAGCCAGCAGCGCCATGGGCCAGGAGCTGCCGTTCATCACGACCTCGCAGCCGGTCGCGTCGGGATGGAAGGCGCGGACCACCACGCCCTCGCCGCCGCCGTGGACCGCCGGGTGGGCGCCCAACACCGCGTGCGGCTCGTGGCAGCGGTCCTCGATCACGCTGGTGAGCTTCTCGACATCGCCCAACAGGACCGGGTCGGACGATTGAAAACCTGACGTGCGGATGAAGGAAGCCATCAGTCGGTTAGGTAGCAAAGCAGCACAAGTGAGTGCGGCGCAACATTGATCCCGTTGCCCTTTTGGATGCGCTGCGTCGCTTGGGCCGTGTTGACCAGTTCTTGCCAGTGGCCGGCCTGCGGGAGGCTCGGCAGGGCGAACTTATGTGAGCGCGTGCTCGCGTTCAAAAGCAGCAGCAGCGACTTGCCGCGGTTCGGCCGGCCGCGCTCGTCGACGTCGTCCGATGCCTCGCCCGGGATGAGCATTCCGAGGATGTGGTTTTTGGGATTACCCCAGTCCTCCAGGGTCATCTCTCCGCCATCCGGCCGAATCCAGGACACGTCTTTCACGCCATGAGCGGAAATCGGCCCGCCCGCGAAGAATCTCCGTCGGCGAAATAGCGGGTTGGTGCGCGTGATGGCCAGCACCTTGCGCGTGAAGTCGAGCAGCTCCTTCTGCGTGGCGTCGAGGTCCCAGTGCAGCCAGGTGAGGTCGTTGTCCTGGCAGTACGCGTTGTTGTTGCCCTTCTGGCTGCGACCGATTTCGTCGCCGTGCGAGAGCATGGGCACGCCCTGCGAGAACGCCAGGGTCGCGATCATGTTCTTCATCATTCGCTCGCGCAGGCGCGTCACCGCCGCCGAGCGCGTGTCACCCTCGACGCCCCAGTTGCGGCTCGCGTTGTCGCTGTTGCCGTCGCGGTTGTCTTCGCCGTTCGCTTCGTTGTGCTTGCGCTCGTAGCTGACCAAATCTTTCAGCGTGAAGCCATCGTGGCACGTGACGAAGTTGATGCTCGCGTACGGCCCGCGATCGCCGCCGTGAAAAATGTCGCTCGAGCCCGAGAGGCGCGAAGCTAGCTCCGGCACCTGTCCCTCGTCGCCGCGCCAGAAACGGCGGATGCAGTCGCGGTAGCGACCGTTCCACTCCGCCCAACCCGGCGGGTAGCCGCCGAGCCGATAGCCGCCGGGCCCCAAGTCCCATGGCTCCGCGATCAACTTCACCTTTTGCAGCACCGGGTCTTGCTGCACCATCGCGAAGAAGCGAGAATTCGCGTCGTATTCGTACGGATCGCGCGCGAGGGTGGAGGCCAAGTCGAAGCGGAAGCCGTCGACGTGCATCTCGGTCACCCAGTAACGCAAGCTGTCGAGCACCAGCTGCAGGGCGCGCGGGTTCAGCACGTTCAGGCTGTTGCCGCAGCCGGTGAAGTCGACGTAGTGCCGCGCGTTGTGCGGGCTCAAGCGGTAATAAGAGGCGTTGTCGATGCCGCGAAAGCACACCGTCGGGCCGTCCTGCGAGCCTTCGCCGGTGTGGTTGTACACGACGTCGAGCAAGACCTCGATGCCGGCGCGGTGAAACGCCTTTACCATCGTCTTGAACTCGGTCACCTGCTGGCCGAGCGAGCCGGTCGCGTAGCGTGAATCCGGCGCGAAGAAGCCGATCGTGTTGTAACCCCAGTAGTTGGTGAGGTTCAGATCTTCGAGCCGGCGCTCGCCGGCCGGGTGGTGCACGGGCAAGAGCTCGATCGCGGTGACGTTCAGCGCCTTGAGGTGATCGATGATCGGATCGGAGGCGAGCCCCAAGTAAGTGCCGCGCAAATGCCCCGGCACGTCCGGGTGACGCATCGTCATCGCGCGCAGGTGACACTCGTAGATCAGCGTGCGGCTCCAGGGCACGTTCGGCGGCCGATCGTCGCCCCAGCTGAAAGCCGACTCGACCACGACCGACTTCGGCATGTACGGCGCGCTGTCGAGCTCGCTCCGCGAAAGATCGAGCTGCGGGTCGCCCAGGCGATAGCCGAACATCTCGTCGAGCCCGCGCACCTCGCCCGAGATCGCCTTGGCGTACGGGTCGAGCAAGAGCTTGTGCGGGTTGAAGCGGTGGCCCTGCTCGGGAGCGTACGGACCATCGACGCGAAAGCCGTAGAGCTGCCCGGGGCGCACGTCGGGCAGGTACACGTGGAACACGCGGTTGGTGCGCTCGGTGAGCGGGACGCGGATCAGCTCTTTTTCCGGCTTCTCCGCGTCGTACAGGCACAGCTCAATCGCGCTGGCGTGCTGAGAAAAGATCGCGAAATTGACGCCCTCACCGTCCCACGTGGCGCCGAGCGGATAGGGTGAACCGGGTCGAGTTCGCATGCGCTCAGGTCAACCGCGAAATGCGGAACAGGTGCGCGACGCGCTCGTTGGGGTCGAGCCGCACGTAGTTGCGCGCGCCGCGCCACACGTAGCGGGTCCCGGTGAGCAGGTCGTTCATTTCATAGGGCTCGTTCGGGCCGATGCCGAGCGCGCCCAACGGCACCTCGATCATCGACTCGTGGGCCTGGTGCGGGTCCAGGTTCACGACCGCGAGCAGCTCGTTGCCCGCCGCGTGCTTGCGGTAAGCCAAAATGCCGTCGTAGTCGCTGGGCACGAAGTCGAGATTGCCGAGCTCGTGTAACGCGGCGTTTTCGGCGCGAATTCGGTTCAGGCGGCTGATGTCCTGCTTGATGTTGCCGGGCGCGTTCCAGTCCCGGACCCGAACCTCGTACTTCTCGGAGTCCAGGTACTCTTCGCTGCCGGGCTTGACGGCCACGTTTTCGCACAGCTCGTAACCGGAATAGATGCCGTAAATCGGCGACAGCGTCGCGGCCAAGACCAGCCGGATGCGAAACGCCGGGCGCCCGCCGTGCTGCAGGTACTCGTGCAGAATGTCCGGCGTGTTCGCGAAGAAGTTCGGCCGGTAGTAATCGACCATGTCGGTCTTGGTCAGCTCGTTCAGGTAATCCCGGAGCTCCCACGACGAATTCTTCCACGTAAAATACGTGTAGCTCTGGGTGAAGCCGAGCTTACCGAGCGACTTCATGCGGTTGGGCCGCGTGAACGACTCGGAAAGAAAGATCACGTCCGGGTGCTCGCGCTGCACGTCGGCGATCATCCACTCCCAAAACGCCAGCGGCTTGGTGTGCGGGTTGTCGACGCGGAAGATCTTCACGCCGTGCGAGACCCAGTAGAGCACCACGTCGCGGCAGGCGTTCCACAGCGCTTCGCGATCCTCGGACCAGAAGTTGATGGGATAGATATCCTCGTACTTCTTGGGCGGGTTCTCGGCGTAGCGCAGCGTGCCGTCGGGGCGGACGAAGAACCAGTTCGGGTGCTGTTTCACCCAGGGATGGTCGGGTGAGCACTGCAGCGCGTAGTCGAGCGCGATTTCGATACCGAAATCGGCTGCCGCCTTCACCAGCGCGTCGAAGTCGTCGATGCTCCCGAGCTCCGGATGAACGTCGGTGTGCCCGCCCTCCGCGCCGCCGATCGCCCAAGGGCTGCCCACGTCGTGCGGCTCGCACGTCACCGAGTTGTTCTTGCCCTTGCGATGCGTCACGCCAATCGGATGGATCGGCGGCAAGTAAATGACGTCGAAGCCCATCGCCGCGATCTCGGGCAGGCGCGCGGCGGTGTCGGCGAACGTGCCATGCTGGCCCGGCACCTTGCCCTGCGAGCGCGGGAACAGCTCGTACCAAGCGCTGAAGCCTGCTTCCTGCCGATCGACGATCAGCTGCAGCGTTTCGAGGCGCGTCGCGTCGCCCGGTAGCAGCGGAACCCGCACCGTCTCGAGCACGTCGTCGGCAAACGCGATGCGCAGCCGCTCTTCCAGGCTGAGCGTCGTATCGCGCAGCTTGAGCGAAGCCTCTTTGATGCGCTTGCCGGCATCACCGCGCAGAAAGCTCGCCAGACGCCGCAAAATCTCGGCGCCCTCCAGCAGCTCTGACCGCACGTCTTGCCCGGCGTTCAGGCGCTTACCGAGATCGCTCCGAAACGTGCCGTAGCGGTCCGGCCACGCCTCGACCGTGTACTCCCAGCGCCCCGCGCGATCCGCCTTGAACGAGCCGAACCAGCGGTCCACGTCGAAGTGATAGGTGAGCGGGGCGCTTCGGTACTCTTCGGTCCCGACCTGCCGGTACAGGATGTGGGCCGCGATCAGGTCGTGGCCATCCTTGAAGATGTTGACCCCCACGTCGACGACTTGGCCGAGCAAACGCTTGATGGGGTACCGCCCCCCGTCCAGCTGGGGCGTCAGACTCTCGATCACGAGGCGGGGTAGCTCTTCAGCAGCCGTATCCATTTTGCGCAATTCTCGAGGGAGCCCCCGCACTTACCACCTTCGCGCCAGGACTTCACCGCGGACGTTGCCGCCCCACCAGTTTCCAAAGCGTTTCCCATCGTCGCCCCACTCGCCCCTACATCCCCGGTGGCGGGCCGTTGCAGTGAGAGTGGCCGTCGCGCAGCCAGCGGTCACTGATGTTGATAACCGTGACCGCGGCGGTGACCGTGAAAGGCGCGGCCAGCTCGCGGGTGGCCAGCGCCAACTCCCCGCACTCGGGCACGCGCTTCGCCGCGTGCTTCGCCGCGTGCTCCGCCACGCGCTCCGTGCCGTGCTTCGCCACGCGCTCCGTCGGGTGCTCCGTCACGCGCTCCGTCCGGGCGCTCCGTCACGCGCTCCGTCGGGTGCTCCGTCACGCGCTCCGTCCGGGCGCTCCGTCACGCGCTCCGTCCGGGCGCTCCGTCACGCGTCACGCGCTCCGTCCGGGCGCTCCGTCACGCGTCACGCGCTCCGAACAATCACTACGTGTACGTATCCAATAGGCGGTAGGACGATTTCTCGAACGAGATCAGGGGGTAATGAGTCGGATGGCGGTACCTGTGCGTTTGTTATTGGATACGTACACGTCTGAGGATCCTACACATCTCGACAAATGCCGAGAGATCCCTAGGAGACGGGGATGGACGTCGGGCTGAGGAGCATCGAGGCTGAGTTCGAGGGC
>JBEHXA010000379.1:0-7545 GCA_048498935.1 Myxococcota bacterium | reverse complement strand
GTGGAGTTCAACACCATCGCGGTGGACGACGGCATCGCGATGGGCCACGGCGACATGCTGTACTCGCTGCCGAGCCGTGACCTGATCGCCGACTCGGTCGAGTACATGGTGAACGCGCACTGTGCGGACGCGCTGGTGTGCATCTCCAACTGCGACAAGATCACACCCGGCATGCTGATGGCCGCAATGCGCCTCAACATCCCGACCATCTTCGTCTCCGGCGGCCCGATGGAAGCTGGGAAGATCGCGGGCACGCACGATCGCGACGGCAAGCCCACGATCCGCAAGCTGGATCTGATCGATTCGATGATCGCCTCCAGCGACTCGAAGGTCAGCGACGAAGAGCTGCTCAAGATGGAGCGCTCGGCCTGCCCCACCTGCGGATCGTGCTCGGGCATGTTCACTGCCAACAGCATGAACTGCCTGAACGAGGCGCTGGGCCTGGCGCTGCCCGGCAACGGCACGCTGCTGGCGACGCACGCCCGGCGCTGGGAGCTGTTCGAGGCCGCCAGCCGCCGCATCGTCGAGATGGCGAAGCAGCACTACGTGGGCGGCGACAAAAGCGTGCTGCCGCGCAGCATCGCGACCTTCGACGCGTTCGAGAACGCGATGGCGCTCGACATCGCGATGGGCGGCTCGACCAACACGGTGCTGCACATCCTCGCCATCGCGCACGAAGCGGGCGTCAATTTCACGATGGCCGACATGGATCGCCTGAGCCGCAAGGTGCCCAACCTGTGCAAGGTGGCGCCCTCGAGCTCGTACCACGTCGAGGACGTGCACCGCGCCGGCGGCATCTTCACGATCCTCGGACAGCTGGACAAGGCAGGCTTGCTCCACCGCGAGGTAGGCAGCGTTCACGCCAAGACCATGGGCCAGGCCATCGACGAGCACGACATCCATCGCGCGACCGCCAGCGCGGCAGCCAAAGCGCGCGCCCTGGCCGCGCCGGGTGGCGTGCCCACCAAGGTCGCCTTCTCGCAGGACAAGTACTTCGACAAGGCCGACACCGACCTGCAGCGCGGCTGCATCCGCGACGTCGAGCACGCCTTCAGCAAGGAAGGTGGCCTGGCCGTGCTGTACGGCAACTTCGCGCAAGACGGCTGCATCGTGAAGACGGCAGGCGTCGACGAGTCGATCTGGAAGTTCGAAGGCCCGGCGCGTGTATTTCAGTCGCAGGACGCGGCGTGCGACGCCATCATGGCCGACCAAATCAAGGCGGGCGACGTGGTCGTGATCGTTTACGAAGGTCCACGTGGCGGGCCCGGCATGCAAGAAATGCTGTACCCGACGTCCTTTTTGAAGGGCAAAGGGCTGGGCAAGGCGTGCGCGCTCGTGACCGACGGCCGCTTCAGCGGTGGCACCAGCGGGCTGAGCATCGGCCACGTTTCACCCGAAGCAGCCGAGGGCGGCGCGATCGGCCTCATCGAAGAGGGCGATTTGATCAAGATCGACATCCCGGGGCGCAAGATCGACGTGGCGCTGAGCGACGCCGAGCTGCAAGCACGCCGTGAAAAGATGGTAGCGAAGGGCAAAGATGCGTTTCGTCCGAACCGCGACCGCTACGTCTCGCAAGCGCTGCAGGCCTACGCGCTGATGACGACCAGTGCGGCTCGCGGCGCGGTGCGCGACGTGACGCAGCTCGAGCGCAAGCACGACTGACGCGGCGCGCGACACAGCGACCGAAACGACGCGCAGCCGCGCTCGTCGAGGTGACGAGGCGGCTGCGAGCAGCGGCGAGCGACAATCAGGCGTGGGCAGGAGCGTGCGCTCCGGTGCGCTCACTGGTCGGCACTGCCTCGTCCGACTTGGCGTGGAAGAACGGCGCGAAGATCGCGCGCTCCGTGGAGGCCAGGTAGACGCCGAGAGCCGTGACCAGGATCGGTAGGCCGAGGCCAGCAGGCGCCAGGAAGGCGTGAAAGGCGACGATGTTGACCACGATGGGGGCCAGGATCGTGAGCGCGAGCGGCACGAAGCGGTTGCTCAAGAGCAGCAGCCCGACCGCGACCTCGGTACCCTTGATCAGCGGGAACATGTAGCCGCTGGCCACCAGACCACCGACGTAGGCCGCTGCCGCACCGGTGGGGGCGGGAGCCGGCAGAAAATGGAAGAAGCCGTTCAGGCCGAATACCGTGAAAATCGCGCCGAGCAGCAGTCGAGCAGCGGTTTTTACCTTGAATTGAGAGCGGGTCATGCGTCGTTACCTCCGAATGTCCCTGAATCTAACTGTTGCCAGAGGGATAACTAGCCGCTTGATTTCGAACTTTTGGTTGCTAGTTTGACAACAATGGACCTGAACCTGGTGACGGCTTTCGTCAGGGTGGTCGAGCAGCAGAGCTTCACCAGCGCGGCCAAGGCACTGAATCTGCCGAAGTCGTCAGTGAGCCGTCGTGTGACCGAGCTCGAAGAAGAGCTGGGTGTGCAGCTGCTGCATCGCACGACACGCAAGCTCGCGCTGACCGAAGCAGGGCGCGCCTACTACCAGCAAGCCGAGCGCGCCTTGACCGAGCTGCAAGCTGCGGCCGACTCCGCCTCGGGCATGGACACCGAAGCGCGCGGCATCGTGCGCGTGACGGCTCCGTTCGATATCGGGGTGATGGGGCTCGCGGAGATCTTGGCGGAGTTCGCAGCGCAGTACCCGGACATCCACGTCGACCTGTCGCTGAGCTCGAAGGTCGTCAACCTGGTCGACGAAGGCTTCGATATCGGAATCCGCGCGGGTAAGACGCGTGATCCGTCGCTCGTAGTTCGACGCGCGGGCTACGGCTCGCTCGGCCTCTACGCGGCTCCCGCGTACCTCGCGCGTCGCGGCACACCGAAAGAGCTCGAAGACCTCGCGCAGCACGACTGCGTGCTGTTTCGATCACAGCACGGCAAGGCCTTGTGGCAGCTCGAAGGGGCGGACGGAGAGCCCGCCGGGATCGAGGTGCACGGTCGCATCTCGGTCGATGAAATGCTGTTCGTGCGCCAGGCCGTCGGCGCGGGGCTGGGTATCGGGCTCTTGCCGTCGCTTGTCGTCGGGGCGTGCGAGAAAGTGCAGGCTTCGCCGGTCGAGCGCGTGCTTCCAACCTACAGCATGGGTCGCGGCGCCGAAATTTCAGTCGTTACGCCGAGCGGCCCGAAGCGTCCTCGCCGGGTCACGCTGCTGCGCGATTTTCTGGTCGAGCAGCTGAGCCATCGCTGCGAAAAAGACGCCACGCACTGAACCGGGCCGGCAGCCGAACTCTGGCCTCTTAAGCGCGCGCCGGAGTCGGCCGTAGGTCTGCTGGACCCCGCTCATGGCGCGCGCTCGCACTCGAATTGGGCAGCTGTGCTTGCTCGGCTGCGTGCTGCTCCAAGCAGCAACGGGCCGCGCCGACAAGAACGCTCGGCCAGCCGTGGCGGCGACGCCTCCAACCGCGAGCCCTGCTGCGACGCCGCTCCAACCCAAGCTCGAGCTCGACGGTCCCGAAGCCGAAGCGAAAGATCGAGCGCGCGTCCTCTTCGGTCGGGGGGTCACGGCGTACCGCGAGGGCAAGTACTACCTAGCGGTCGAAATTTTCTTGGAGACGCAGCGCATCTACCCGGACGTGCAGCTGCTGTTCAACGTCGCGCGAGCCTACGAGAACATTGGCAACGTGAGCGGGGCTCTGCGCTACTACCGCGACTACTTACGCCAAGCTGACCGCCCATCGGACGGGGCCGAGGTGCGCGAGCGCGTGCGCCGGTTGCAAGAGCAGCTCGCGGAGCGCAGCCTCCAACAACTGACGGTGCTGTCGCAGCCGGAAGGCGCCACCGTCTCGCTCGATGGCAAGCCCATCGGCATCACTCCTTTCACAATCGATACCTACCCGGGCAAGCATCGCCTGACGCTGACGCTGAGCGGGCACGCGGCACAAGAGCAGGTCATCGAGCTCGAGGCACATGCGGCGCGCGACGCCACGTTCGTGCTGGTGCCGCTGCCTCCACCTCCGGCACCGGCTCCGCCTCGCGCATTGCCGGACTCGGAGAGGCAGTCAGGTGTCCGCCTCGGCACGCTGGTGACGCTGAGCACGGGCGTCGCTCTCCTGGGCGGCGCCCTCGTCGCGCAAGCAGTCAGCGACGACTCCGGCTTATCACCTGCAGCAGCATTTTTCGCGGGCAGCGGGCTCGGCGTGACGAGCCTCGGCGGCGCGATGCTCTACTTCGACCTCGCGCCGGGCCAAAAGAAAGTGGCGCTCGCGCTGTCTCGTCAGAAAGATTCAGCGGCCGCACGTCCATGAGCCGATTACGCGCCTCTTCTCCACCTTAGGAGAGTCGCGCAGGAGAGCTCGTTCTCCCGCTCTCGTCGGCTGCTCGGATGAAAGAACTTTGGAACATGGGCGGATCGCTCCGGGCCCTCTCGCGGTGGCTCGCATGGAGTGTGCTTTGGCTCGCGAGCCTCACCGGTTGCACGGCAACCATCGACGGCGAGCCAGGTCAGCTCGTCGGCACCGCCATCGGTGGCAGCACGGGCGTTGGCCCCGCCGCTGGCCCCGGCAACGAGCTGATCTGTCAGGCGGGCCTCACCGCGTGCGCTGGTGCCTGCGTCAACCTGCAATCCTCGAGCGACCATTGCGGAACGTGCGGCAATCCGTGTACGGCGCCAGCCGTCTGTGCCAGCGGGTCGTGCAACACCGCCTGCGCCGAGGGTTTTCTCAAATGCGGAGAGTCGTGCGTGAACCCCGCTACGGATGCGGCCAATTGCGGCGGTTGCGGTAAGCAATGCGCTGTCGGACAACCTTGCCACGGGGGAGTGTGTGGCTGTCCCGAGGGCGCGCTGCTCTGTCAGGGGCAGTGCTTCGATCCCATGTCCGATGCAGCTCACTGCGGCAACTGTGAGACCGCCTGCCAAGCCGGCTCCGCCTGCGTGGACGGTCAGTGCCAGGCGTGCCCTGGCGGACAGTGCGTTTGCTCTGCCGACAAGCAGACCTGCGGCGCCGCTTGCGTGAACCTGAGCACGAGCGCGCTGCACTGCGGCACGTGCGCTACGGCATGCACGGCCGGTCAAGCTTGCCAGGCCGGCGTCTGCAAGTGCGCGGAAGCGAGCGCTGTCGTGTGTGACGGCGCTTGCGTCGACGTTACGAGCGACGCGCTGCATTGCGGTGACTGCGCCACCGCATGCCAGGGAGGCCTACCTTGCACCGACGGCAAGTGCGCCTGCCCGGAGGGCGAAACCTTGTGCGCCGGCGCCTGCGTCAGCACCGACTCGAACGCCCAGCACTGCGGCATGTGCGGCATGGCCTGCCCCGAGGGCGAAACGTGCTTGGCCGGCAAGTGCTCGGGAGCCATTGGCGATGCCTGCACGTCCACGTTGGCCACCGGCATCAGCATCACCGAAATTGCGGTCTACCAGAGCGGCAAGATCCCCGTGATGCGCGAGGGCGAGGCGGTCGCAAAGGACGATCGCCCTGCCGACATCATCCAGGGCAAGGCGGCTCGGGTCCGCGTGTTCGTCGAGCTGGGCGCCGGTTGGACCAATCGCACCGTATCGGCGCATCTGCTGCTCACTCACGACGACCTGACACCGAACTATTTTTCGAAGCGCAACGTGACGCAAGGCTCGGCCGACAACAGCCTCGCCACGACTTTCAACTTCGACGTCGAGCCCGAGCACATCACGGAGGGCACACGCTACGCAGTGGAGATCGTCGAATGCGACGGCACGCCCGCCGGCATGCCCGGAACGGCGCGCTTTCCGGCTGTCGACTACCAAGAGCTGGTCACGCGCAAAACCGGCGTGATCAAGCTGCGCTTCATCCCGCTCGTCGCGAACGGGCGAACCGCCGCAAGCGACACGGCGCGGCTGGATCAGTATCGCGACTACGTGGCGCGCATGTACCCGACGAGCGGCGTCGAGTACACGGTGGGCCAGCCCTTCAACGTCGCGCGCACCATTTCGGCTCAGGGTAGCGGTTGGGGCGAGGCGCTCGACCAACTCTCGAACCTGCACGAAGAAGAAGACGCGCCCAACGACCTCTATTACTACGGCCTGTTTCAACCCACCGACGCGCTCCGCGACTATTGCGGAGGCGGCTGCGTCGCCGGCATCGGGTACATCGGCGGCACGCAGAGCTTCGCGCGGCATCAGCGCGTCGCGCTCGGGCTGTCGTTCGCCACGCTCGGCTCGGCGCAAACCATGGCGCACGAGCTGGGTCACAACCATGGCCGCCCCCACGCTCCGTGCGGTGGCGCAGCTGGTGCCGACGGCGACTACCCCTACGAGGGCGCAAAGATCGGCTGGTGGGGTTTCGAAGCGCCGGAAAAGCTCCACAACCCGACCACGGACACCGACATCATGGGCTACTGCAACAACCAGTGGGTGAGCGACTACACCTACCGGTTCTTCACCGATCGGGTAGCGCTCTTGAACGGCGCCATGCGGGTTTTGCCGCCACCCGGCGGCATGCAGCACTTTCGATTTCTGCTGGTCGACCAGGACGGGCCACGCTGGGGCGTGCCGCGCCCCGCGCCGCGCTATCCCACTGGCGAGCCCGAACCGGCCGACATCCTCGATGCTTCCGGCAACGTGATCGCTACCGTGACCGTGTATCGCACTCCCTTCGACCACTTGGGAGGCGGACAGGTGCTCGTGCCGGAACCGGAGGCTGATTGGCACGCCGTTCAGCTGCGCGGACAAGTCCCTCTGAGCTTCGATTCCAGTAGCACGAGCCAGCCGTGAGCCAGCAATACTGAGCCCCTCCCGCGGCAGGCTCGGGCGCGATAAGCTCGAGCGATGCTTGGCTTGGCTCGCGCGTGCCTTCCACCATGAGGCGCGCCTGCACGACGCTGGTGATGGGGCTCGTTGCAGCGCTGGCAGCGTCGTGCTCCATCCTGCTCAAGGAAGAAGCCAAGCAGTGTGACGCCGACGCCGATTGCCAAGCGCTCGGTTTCACCGGATCGGTGTGCGACACCTCACAACGGGTGTGCGTGCAGATCGTTCCCCAAGGCGGCAACGGCGGCGCTGCTGGCAAAGGCGGCGCCGAGCCGGGCGGAGCCGGCAGCGGCGGAGCAGTGAGCACAGGCGGCCAAGGCGGCTCGGGCGGCAGTACTCCGACCGCGGGTGCGAGTCAGGGCGGCTCGACCGGTCAGGGCGGCTCGGTCGGTCAGGGCGGCTCGATGGGTGGCGGCGGCAGCGCAGGCGCGGCTGGCACGAGCGGCACCGCCGGCGCAGGAGGCGCGCCGCCTGTGCCATGCGCGACCGCGAGCTGCGCAGCTGCAGGCGGAACCTGCGAAGACGACATGTGCGTGATCGGCTGCACCGGGCCGGATTGCATCCCGCGTTGTCCCAAGGGGCTCGCGTGCAAAATCGAGTGCGGAGCGACCAGCTGTAACAAGGGCATCGACTGTTTGGACGCACGGTCGTGCGACATCACCTGCCTGCAGGAGAGCTGCCGGGGCGAGGTGAAGTGCGCCGGTGATGCCTGCTCGGTGCATTGCAACGGGGTCAATTCGTGCGGACAGAGCCCCATTACCTGCGACGCGCGCAGCTGCGTGATCGATTGCCCGGCCAATCAATCTTGCGGCGTGCTGCACTGTACCGAAACC
>JBEHXA010000378.1:0-7552 GCA_048498935.1 Myxococcota bacterium | reverse complement strand
AGTGCGGATGCCGCTGATAACGGAGGCACCATCGTCAACGCGGGCGGCTTTGGTGCATCTTCCGCGGGCTGGCGTCGCCTGCACACCGGCTTGAACGTCCAAATGTTCGGCGCGTCGACGCTTGCCGGTGGCGCAGCTCCGGCACCGAGCATCGGCGCGAACACGGCGGCGATCGTGAACGCCGTATTGGTCGCGAAGACCCTGGGAGCCCAGCTGCACTGGCCGGAAGGCACCTACAATACCAACGCTCCGATTGCACACCTGCATGCCGTGCGCCACAGCGGCCCGGGTAAGATCCAGCGTGGAAGTGAGGTCTTCTCCGTCGAGCCCGGCGCAAGCGATATCAACGGGTTCTTCGTGGCACCCGACAGCGACGTCTCGTCCGGTAACGATGGCCTAAGCTCGTCACAACCAGTGACTTGGGCAGAAGCGTTCGCGGCGCTCGGCAATTACGGCCCCGTGCTCGAAGGTGACTGGCGCATCTATCCGCAGGCGGACACGTATTCGATCAGTGGTCTGATACACAACACGCCGTCGCGTCAACGGGTCTGGATTCGGAGCGATGTAGCGGTCGACGACTGCCCCGATTCCCCCGGCGTCGTCATGGACGGCGGAGGCACGGACGGGACGATCTTGAGTATTAGCGGTCCAGGAGTGCAAGCCACAGTCTCGAACATCAAGTTCCAAAATTGCAACGGAACCGAGGGAGCCGGAATCGGACTGGAGGTCAGTTCCGGGGCCATTCTGAGCACGGTGAACGTGTTCTGCCACGCTTGCAATTGGAGTGGGATCTACTGTTTTGAGAGCGCCTTGGTCCGGATCGACGGGGGCACCTACTCCGCCTGCCGCAGCGGCATCATTCTCAATGCCACGAGGGGCTCTGTGGGCGGCCCAGGTGCGGACGCGTGTACCTTCAAGAATAACACGCAATCCGCCGTCTATTGGTCACGAGGCGCCCAAGGGCACGTCGATTATTGCGTCTTCTCGAGCAACTTTCGGGACCTTCACGTGGACAGCAACTCACGAGTGCATACGCAGGAGAACACCTTTACGGGGTCCAGCGTCGCCGTGATTCAAGCCGACGCTGGCGGTGTCTGGTTCGAGAACGGGAACACGTACAACGCACACCAGGGAGCGAAGTGGCTCGTGCACTCGTACAGCGGTGAGTACAACCAGCTGCAGCAATCAACCTCCGAGCAGCGGCGCATCGTAGACTTGACGACGCGCACCTACGACGGCGCGACGCTCTCCAGCTCGGTCACGCTCTGGACCATGCCCGCACACTGGTTCGAGGACACGACAAAGAAAATCCGCGTTCGCGTGACCGGCATCCTGAATACGAGCGACATGATAGGCGTGCTCTTCGATGGCGCGCCCATCATCCAAGACACGATTCCCGGCACCATCCCCGCCCTTTCCCTCTTCATCTATGAGCAGGAGATATGGGCAACTGGCCCCGGAGCGCAGAAGTCCTCGAGCCATCTCATGGTCCAGGGGATCGAGCGCATCAACGCCACCACCAGGACCAGGCCGACCGGCGGACAAGTCACATTGGCGCTCAGTATCGATCGCGCCGCGAGCGGCAACACCATGACGATCAGCTCGATCGAGGTGTGGGTGACGGGCTAGGCGAGTGCTCGAGATGGAGTCCGGGCCATGTCCGAGCGTGTCGCTGGTCATGTCCCGGACAATCTCGCTCGGGAGCGGCTAGCGCTTCGATTCAGCGCGGTTCAACCCCCTCTCCACAACCATGAAGCGAGCGGTGAGGTAACGGTACACGTCGGCCACCACATCAGATTGGCTTCTGCAATCCGCCTTGAGCGCCATTCTGCGCCAATGCTCGTGCACGGTAGCCTGAGCAACCTGCAGCGCGTCCGCAATCGCCTTGTTATGAAGGCCTGCGAAGTGCAGACCGAGCACTATGCGCTGGATGGGACTGCAACCGCGTTCTGCAGCGTACGCGGCAATCACCGGTTCGAATGCATCGGTTTGGCTGGCCGGTTGCGCGCGTTCGATT
This sequence comes from Myxococcota bacterium, assembly GCA_048498935.1. Classification (GTDB taxonomy): domain Bacteria; phylum Myxococcota_A; class Polyangia; order Polyangiales; family Polyangiaceae; genus PMG-095. Next base: position 5,535 of record JBEHXA010000378.1, on the reverse strand, counting down.
CCACCGTTGAGCATGCCCAACTCACAGCAAGGCACGTGCCACCCGATGCACGCTTCCGCTGTCCGAAATTCTCGGACACGACGACTGCTTCGAATCTTGTTAGGAATCGAATTGGCAACAGCAAGCGCGGGTGGATAGCGCTGACCAAGTCGCCAGCGTCCTAAAATTGCAGGACGCGACAATACTGCTGAAACCTTGTTGGTTACGAAGGCCAACGCCACTGGGGCACAGGCCGTCACACATTAGGAGAATGAAAATGTTCGAACGTAATACATCAAAGTCGCGTAGTTTTTCGGGCTGGGCAGGGACAATTGGCATGTTGATGGTGACAACCATCGCGACGCCAGCGTTTGCAGCCGACACCGGCTTCGTCACCGTTCAGGAAGTCACCTTCTCCAACAGCGCGACCTTGATGGTGAAGGCTGGCAATGAATGGTACAAAGCCGGGACAGCGATCGGCAACTGCCCTACTTACAATGTGACAGCCGACACGCTGAGCGCCTGGCAAAGTCAAGTTACCGCGGCTCTCCTGTCGGGTAAGTTGGCAAAAATCGTCTACACAACACTAACTAATTGTCAGGACGGTACCGCGAACTTCATCACGGGAATTCACCTTGGCGGCTGACGTCCCGTAGCGCCCTGCGCGGATGCGTCGTCGCGGCGGGGAGCGCGTAATGAGAGAATTGGCTCTCGTTGCGACCCGCTCGACGACGTGTCGGCGCTATTCGCGGAATGGTCATCTCGGCTCGTCATGAGCCCTCGCGGTGCGTCATGCTGAATTCCCGCCCCTAACCGTCGACGACGTTCCAGGCACATCAGTGGGCGGAAGCCAGTGCCCAGATACCCCCTGCAACCAGGCCGACCCCGGCGAACAAGCAACCGAAGGCGATGTCATCCGTGCGTTGAAGCGAGGCCACACGTTGCATGTCGGTGCGTGGCCCAGCTTCCCACGTGTCGTAGCGATGGCCGTTCCATAGCGTGAGGGCGCCCGCCGCGGTCATGAGCACGATGCCGCTGCCGCCTAGTGCGTAGCCGAGGTTCCGTTGTTGGCGCGCGCTCTTCAGCGTTTCGGTCGTGGGCTTCAGCGTGACGTCTAACTCGAGTAGCTTGCCTGGCTCGAGGACGATTCGACCGCGGTAAGGTAGAAATCCAGGAGCATCGACGCGCAGGTCGTGAGGCCCTGCGGGAAGCACCGCTGGCTGAGCAACTGCCATACCGTTCACGCTGACTCGTATCCCAGACTGGTGAGTGTGCACGCGCAGGCTTGACCGAGCTTCAGGCGGCAACGGAGCCTGTGGCTGCGAGGCGCACTCGACGGTGGCAAATTGGTTGGCAGCAATAGTCAGGCGCCGATCGACAACTGGGTAGCCCGTGCGAGAGAGGCGAATCTCCACGTTACCTGTCGCGATCAGTAGGGGCTCCTTGAGCGGCGTTTCGGCGAGCTTGGCTCCGTTGACGGTGACCGTCGTGCCGGGCACAGGACAATCGACGCGGAGCTGGGCCAAGTCGTGGGCGGTCTGCGCTGGTGCTGGCGGCGGTGGCCGCAGCCGAGCTTCCGTCGTCTCTGCGCTTTCGACGTTCACCTCGAGCACGGTGGGAGAGCCGCCAGCGGCGGGCCAGTACAATAATTGATGCTTTCCAACGTTGACGGCGATCGGGTGCACGAACGCGTCGGGGCTCAGCTCGGTGCCGTCCAGCCAGACACGAAGCGGCGTGGAGTCGGCGGGTACGATCTGCACCGCGCCGACACGCTTGCGCGCCGACTCGAGGAAGGCTTGCACCTCGGCGCGCCGTCCGCTCGGGATCTCATTGGCGCCTTCTTGGAGGTAGCGCTCGAAGTTGCCGATCGCCAACGCCGTGCGACCAAGCCCCGCTTGAGCCTGGGCGATGTTGTAGAGCACAGAGTAGTGCGGTTGAGCAGCGTAGGCGCTCTCGAACTCTCGGATCGCGCCCTCGAGCTCGCCGGCGTGCGCGCGTGCGACCCCAGCCTGAAAGTGCTCGCGCGCGCTGGCCTGTCCAGGCGGCGCTGGATTGGATGTCTGGCCCCAGGCGAATCCGGTAGATAGCAAACTGGCAGCGACGAAGCCTTGCTGCAGCGATCGAATCATTGGCCGTAGGGATTGGCGACATCGATGTCGCCAACCTTCAAGGAAGGTGGGGGCGCGGAGCTGGCGAACGTAGCCTTGCGCGTGCGCGCGAGCTTCGGCGGTTGAGCCGCCGAGCTTGGTAGCGCGGAAGAGATGGGCGGGGTGCTCGGCGGATTGGCCATGAGCAGCGTGCTACTTGAGAGCGGCTTCGGCTCTGCCAAGGAGATGACTGGCGGAGACTGTGCCTTGGCCGGCTCGACGGTGCGACGCTGGCTGCCGACCCACCAACCGGCAAAAAGGCCCGCACCGAGAGCCAGCGCCGCAGGGGCTCGCCAATCGAATCGGCGGCGCGCGACGCGCCGCTCCGAAACAGCGATGTCCTCGGAGAGCGTGCTTGCTGCGGGGTCAATGCGTTCGTCGCTCAGCGCTACCGCGAGCTGCTGGGCTAATTCAGCCGTGCTCCGCGGCCGCTCTGCTGGACGTTTCGACAAGCAGCGGCGGACGATGTCCGCCACGCTTCTCGGCACCGGGGGGCAAGCGGAAGTGAGCGCCGGGGGCTCGACGTTCATTGCCTGATACATGACCTGGTGCACCGTTTCGCCGTCGTGTACCGGGTGACCTGAGAGACACTCGAACAGAACCGCACCCAGAGCGTACACGTCGGCCGTCTGCTCGACCTCGGCGCTGGCGGCAAACTGCTCTGGCGCCATGTAGCGCGCGGTCCCGAGGATGGCGCCCGCCGCCGTTGAGAGCGTCGAATGCATCTTGGCGACGCCAAAATCCAGCAGCTTGCACCAATCTTCACCGCCAGGCCGGCTCGTGATGAAGATATTCTCGGGCTTGATGTCGCGATGCACCAGACCTGCCTGGTGCACGGCGCTCAGCCCATGACAAGCCTCGATGATGATGTGAACCGCGCGCTGCAGGGGGAGCTGCCCCTGACGCTCGAGCAAAGACCGCAAGTCTTCACCTCGTAGAAGCTCCATGACAAGGTAAGGAGTGTGATCGAGGAGCTCGCCACAATCGACGACACTGACGACGTGCGGGCTGTCGATGCGGCCAATGGCTTGGGCCTCTCGTCGAAATCGCTGCGCGGTCTTCTTGCCCGGATCAATGTCAGCGCGCAGGATTTTGACGGCAAAGGCCCGCTCCAAACGAATGTGCTGCGCTTCGAAGACCCGGCTGCTGGCCCCCGCTCCGATTTGCCGAGTGACGCGGTACGTACCAGCTATCACTTGTCCCAGTGGCGCTTCGTCATGAAATGCTAGCGCTTGGCTCTCACCGAGCCCCCTAGTTGCCATCGCGGTAGCCCTTCAGATCCGGGCCCAACAGGCGATAAATGCGCTGCCGCGAGACACCGAGTGCTTCGGCTGCGGCTCTGACATTCCCCTGATTTCCTTGCAGCTCTTGCTTGAGGCGCTCCAAATCCAACTGCGGCTGAGGAGGAGCGGAAGATGCTACGCGGGGCGGTTCGTCTCCGTCGCAAGCGATTTCGGGAGGCAAATGCCGGCGCCGCAGCTGTGCTTCGTGCCCATGCAGCGAAAGCAGCGCCTCCGCGACACTCTTGAGTTCACGCACGTTCTCGGGCCAGTCGTAAAGGCACAACGCTTCGACCAACCGCGCATCGACAGCGGGATGGTGGCCACCCGATTGCGCCTCCAGGAAGTGATTGAACAAAGGCGCAATGTCCGCGCGACGTCGACGCAACGGCGGCAGCTGCAGCGTCAGGCCGCCGAGGCGAGCAGCCAGATCGCGCCTCAGGCGGTGCTGTTCCACGAGCTCACGCAGCGACTGTTGGCTCGCGCACACGATGCGACTGTCGACGAGCGTTGCCTTGGACTCGCCAAGCGCGAGAACTTCGCCGGTATCTGCAGCGCGTAGGAGCTTGGCTTGGAGCGAAGGCGAAAGCTCCGGCATCTCGTCCAGGAACAACGTGCCTTCGTGAGCTGCTCGGAAATGGCCCGTGCTACCCCGCTCGGCACCCGTGAACGCGCCTCGGCGATAACCAAAGAGCTCAGCCTCGGCCATTTGCTCCGGGAGAGCCGCACAATTGACCGCTAGGAATGCTCCCGAGCGGCCGCTGAAATGGTGCACGGCGCGAGCCAAGCCCTCCTTGCCGGTGCCGGTATCACCCACCAACAGGATGGGTGCCCGAGAGAGCGCGGCGCGCCGCAGCGTGCGAACGATTGCAGCCAGCTCCGCCCCACCGAAAACGCCGGGCGCGACCTCGCTGAAGCCGACGTCGTCCATTTCCTCAATCGAGCACTCGCCGAACACCCCGACCCAGTCCCCAATTCGCACCACGGCGCCAGGCGCCACATGCACGCACTCCGCTTTCGAGCCGTTGACCCAAGTCCCATTCGTGCTCCCCAGATCACGTAGGATGTATAAGTGCCCGTCGCGCTCGAGCGAGGCGTGACGCCGCGAGACACCGGAGCCGAGTAACTGAATCGATGCTCCGTCATCGCGACCGATGTCGAGTCGGGGGCTCGCCAGCGACATTCGCCGACAGCGGGGCCAGACCCAATCGAGCACGGGCCCCATGCTCACGCCGCCATGCTCTGACTCCTCACGCGCGGTTGTTGTCGACGGCCCACCGCCCATGGGTCGCCTTTGTACCATGATCGTACGGAGTCCCGACTATCGTCCATGCACACGCGGCCAATCGGCCGCTCGCTCTCCTCAACCGGTGCTTGGCACATTTCGGCACACGCGGCTCGGCAGCATCGAGTTGGCAACGTCAGAGGCCGTCGCCCTGCGTTGAGATGTGGGACCTACTTCGACGCTGAGGCGCTCGGCGCTCCCAGGGTACCAACGCGCCGCCGCTGATGTTGAACAACGGCTTGTTCGGTTTGGCGAGCACGAAGTCCGTTTGATCGCGATAGACCCAGACGTGCCTCGGACTCCCTCGGCACGCGCCCGCCGGCGCGCGTTGAGTCGTGCCGAACAGACTGTCATTGCGCCGCCCACTAGCGCGGCAGCGCCTGCAGCCGCAATAACGCGGCAAATGGCAAGTAGGGTGATGTCGTCTGCGCAATGGCGAAATAACAGCTAGTTCGAGCGGCCCACCATTCGGTAGTCTCGGGAGTTTCGTTTCGTCGGGCATTCACGCCGCACGAACTTGTTGGAGGTGGCTTCGTCATGCGTTCATTGGGCTTCATCTTCCGCTCACCGAAATTCTGGCTAGCTTGTGCCGCTTCGAGCGTGGTGCTCGCTGCGTGCGGCTCGAGCGACGAGACGCGCACGGCGCCCGATCCCGAAGGCGGCGCGGCCGGCGAGGCAACCGCAGCCGGATCGCCACCCGTTGGCGGGATGGGAGCGACCTCGGGCACCGGCGGTACGCCCTCCGTACCCGAAGGGGGTACGGGTGGCGCGCCGCCCGAGGGCGGCAACGGCAACGCCGGAATCGGCGCCGAAGGTGGCACGCCGACCATGCAAGGCGGCGCCG
>JBEHXA010000377.1:0-7554 GCA_048498935.1 Myxococcota bacterium | reverse complement strand
CGTAGGTCGCTTGCTGCGGAGGTGACCCCTCGAGCTCGGCTCGGAAATGATGCGCACCTGGCTCGAGCTCGAGCGGCGTTCCGGTGATGGAGTTCGTGAGCTCGAGCTCACCTTCGAAGATACGCACTTGAATCAGGTCGGTGCCGTCGCGCGTCGCTCGAAAGATGACGGAGGGTATTTGTTGCTCGACCTCCGCTAGCCAACTCACACAATCGCGACTGACGAGGTTGGGACAGGTGGCCGCCGAGCACTGTCGCAAGGCCGTCCGTGCGCGGAGCAGGTCTCCCGCCTGCCGTGCCGCCTGCGATTGCTCGTGCGCGTCCAGACACTGGTTCACCGTCATGGCGGATGCGTCGGGCGCCGCCTCGGCGTGCGCGCGCGTTGGCCAGCAAACAAATGCCACGCCGGCGAGAGCCAGAGAGCGCTCGAGCAATCCCATCTTCGAGAGCCGCAGATGCTAGCCCGAAAACAGTCGTGAGCGCGGTCCCGTAAACGAATCTCCGGCCAAGGGGCCGCTACGGCTCGAGGGAGGCGTAGTGAGAGTCGATGAAATCGACGAGCGGCGCCTTATCGCCCGAGAGGATGAAGTCGTGCGTGAGGCGCTGCAAATCTTCGAACGGGAACTTGGACGATCCAATGACCTTGAAAGCCGGGAGCGCGGTGCTGACCGCGAAGTCGGCCATGTTCGCTTGGATGAGCGGGCCGAACGCAGCGCGCTGCTCCTCGCTCAAGCTGCGCGCCGGGACCGAACCTTTCTTCGAGTTGAAAGCAATTTGTCCTTCTTCGGAGGCCAGCGTGTCGAAGAAGTCCAGAGCGGCTTCGACGTTCTTGACGCGGCGCGTGGTCACGAAGGCATCGCCGGCGAGCACGAACAGGTTCTCGGCTCCGGGCCACGAGCGCTGCTCGAAGTCCTCACCGACCTGATATTCGCTCGACAAGATCGCGCCGCCCCAATCGCCCATGGGCGTCATCAAGCATTGCTCTTCCGGATCGCGTGACTCCATGGCGCGCGTGATCCCGGGTCCCATGTCGATGTCTGCAAAATCCAGGTTCCAATAGCGATTGAGCGAGGCTGCGTAATCGAGCGCTTCGCCGAATAGCTCGTCGCGTGGATCACCACGGCCCGACCAAAAGTCCTGCGCGTACTCGGCGCCGACGTAGGCGGGAATGATGTCTTCGAAGATCACGTGCGCGCTCACCCAGTTCGCTTCGTCGCCGATGCAAAGCGGATGGGTGTAGCCGAGCTCCGTCAACTCGGCGAGCCAGGCGTCGAAGCCGTCGCGACCGACCGGGACGTCGAGGTCGAGCTCACGGAGCAGCTTGACGTTGTAGTAGGCGTTGTTCTGGCGAGTGAGTGCCACCGGTACACCGATCAGGTTGCCGTTGGCGGTCAGACGCTCGAGGATGTTGGCATCGAAGGCGGAGGCCCACGCCTCGGCGCGCGGACCGAGGTCTTCGGCGCTGCTGGCCCACTGCAGTGCGTTGCCACCCAAGTTCGCCTGGAAGGCAGTGGGCGGGGTGCCCTGAGCTAGCCGCCGCTGCACGTCATTGAAGAGCGTCCCCTGCGTGTCCGACGTGTTGACCTTGATGTCCACGTTCGGATGGCGTCGAGCGTGCACCTCGATGGCGGCGTTGATGGCAGCGAGCTCGGTTGGTTGCGACCACCAGGTGAGCAGCTCTACCTGTTTGGTGGCGTCCTCACCGGCGTCCGAGCAGCCGGCGATGGCGAACGTAACAGCGCAGACGCAACCTTTCAGCGCGGTGTTCATCGGTTCGCGGCTCCGGTCGACACCCGGCCAGCGTAGCACCGCCCAGGCCCCGGAGTTTCTGGGCAAGTTTGACCCTCGGAAACGCAGCGAACCTCGGCAGAGTCGATTTCTGGATCACTTCGTCGCCTAGCCGTGACTCGTGGTGGTGACGATCATCGAGTCTCAGTCGACCCGAGCCTGGGCCAGAGCAGTCAGCATACTGGCTCTCGGATCCGCCCTGACCGCGTGCACGGCCGAGGTGACCGGCCCCGGCAACCAGGCCACTGGTGGTGGAGGCAGCAGCGGCGGTGGCGGGAGCAGCAGTGGCGGCGGCGGTGACGATGCGGTCGCGCCGCAAGATTGCAACGGCCCCGAGGTGGCGATGCCTCGGCGCTTCATTCGCCTCAGCTTCAATCAACTGGCTTCCTCGCTGCGGCCGATCTTCGGCGATGCGTTCGCGCAGGCGGTGCTCACGGACAACCAGATCCCGCCCACCACCGAGCGAACCTTTCCTCCGCTCGGTGACACGAGCGAAGGCTCGTCATACATCGATTCTAAATGGCAGTCGGCCGATGCCATCTCCAAGCGAGCGGGGGCTCAGGCGCTTGCCAGCTTCGCCACCTTCACGGGTTGTGGTGATGCGCCGACCGCAGATTGCGCCACCTCGTTCTTGGCCACGCTCGCCGAGCGCGCGTTCCGGCGCCCGCTCGACGCGCGCGAACGCACCAGCGTGCTGCAGGTCTTCAGTGAGGTCACCGGGGCAGGCGGCACGGTGCAGCAGGGGGTCGAAGCTACGGTTTCGGCCATCTTCGCGGCGCCCCAGTTTCTCTATCGCACGGAGCTCGGGGTGTCCGCGGCTGCCGGCCCGCTTGCCCCCTACGAGCTCGCCAGCCAACTCTCGTACTTCCTGACCGACGGTCCTCCCGACGCGGAGCTGCTGGCGGCGGCCGCACAAAATGGGCTCGCTACCGAGCAGCAGATCGGCGCGCACGTCGACCGTCTGCTGGCCTTGCCTTCCACCAGGCAGAATCTACAGGACACGGTGTTCGCGTCGTTCGGCATCGCGCGCGTGCTCGCAGTCGTGATCGATGGTCTTCCGGCCGAGGTGTTCAACAACGGCGTCGCGGCGTCGATGTTTCGCGAGAGCCAGCTGTTCATCAATCAAGTGCTGTGGAACGGCGGGCAAGTATCCGACTTGGCGACGTCGCGCAAGTCGTTCATCAACACGCAGCTGGCGCCGCTGTATGGCGTTGCCGCGCCTACGCAGGTGGACGCCGACGGTTTCGGCGCCGTCGAGCTTCCCGCAAATCGCTCGGGGATACTCACGAGCCTCGGTTTTTTGACGTCGCGCTCGCGCCCCGATCAACAGTCGGTCGTGGGCCGCGGCTTGTCGGTGAACGACGCCATCCTCTGCCAACAGAACCCGCCGTTTCCGGAGGCCTTGGCCGACCAAATCAAGAATTTGAGCTCGATGCAGGCCAACCTCTCCGAGCGCGAGCGCTCCGACTATCGCTCTTCGACCGCGCCGTGCAAAGGCTGCCACCCGAGCTTCGATCCGTATGGCATCTCGCTCGAGAACTTCGACTTGGTCGGGCGCTTTCGAACCATGGACACCGAGGGGCGTCCGATCAACGCGTCGGTCACGCTGCCGCCGGTCGCGGGCGGCAAGCAGGCGCTCAGCGCGGTCGAAATGGGCCAGGCCCTCGCCGACAGCGGCGCGTTTAGCGCTTGCGTCGCGACCAAGCTTCTCACTTACGCGCTCGCTGAGACGGGCGTGCAGGGCGACAGCTGCGCCACTCGCGCGGTGTCCGATCGCTTCCTGGCCTCCGATCGGAGCTTCAGCGCTCTGGTCCGCGCAGTGGCCGTTTCCAAGACCCTCACCCAACGTTCGGGAGGTTGAAACTTGCACAGGTCGTATCGCTTCGCGCGTCGCTCTTTCCTGGCCGGCATCGGCGGCGCTTTCGGGCTCAAAATCATGCTCCGTGATTTCGAGGCCATGGCGCAAGGCATGACCGCGCCCCCGCGCCTGCTGATGGTGCACTGGCCGGTCGGCACCATCAAACATCAGTTCCTGCCCAACGGCGGAGCCAAGCCGAACGGAGTCGGAACCATCACTCAATGGTCTCCGATCTTGAAGCCGTTCTTGGACAAGGGCCTAGCCGATCAGATGAGCTTGTTTTGGGGCCTGCGCGACCTGGGGCCGACCAACGGCGCGGGTGGGCACGAGGGCGGCACGCCGATGTCCTCGACCGGTTGCGGCTGTCCAGGCACGCGCCAGAACGGCGGCGAGGCTGACGACGGCGTGGCTGGCGGCCCGTCGTGGGACCAGATCATTCTCGAAGACGTCAAAGACGACATGGCGACGGGTGCGGTCGCCATGCAGCGCCCGGGCATCGGCTACGCCAACGCCATCTGCGATCAGCGTATCGACGCGCAAGAAACTTCGACACGCTGCATCTCGTACGGGCATAAAACGCAGCAGATCAAGGCCGCAAATACCTCCGGCATGATCACGGAGCACGTGCCGCTCTTGCCGGAGCTCGCGCCCGCGCAGCTCTACACCAAGATCTTCAGCGGCTTCATGCCCGGTGGCAATACCGAAGCGAATCAAGCTGCGGCGAAGCTCGCGCTTCAACAGCGCAAGAGCGTGCTCGACTTCAGCTTGCGCGAGCTGGACGAGATGAAGAAGCTCGCTCCTGCCGCCGAGGCGCAGAAGATCGACATCCACGCCGACGTCGTGCGCAAGATCGAAATGCAGGTCTCGGACTTGCTGAACGGTAACGTGATGACTCCGAGCGGGTGCGTAGTGCCCCCGATGCCCGACGCCAACATCAAGGGTCAGGCTGGCTCGAGCAACCCTTACGGCGCCAACGACGTGCCCGACGCCGACGACCAGATTCACGAAAAGATCGGCAAGCTGCACGCCGGCATCCTGCTGGCGGCGTTTCAATGTGACATCATTCGCGTGGGATCGCTGCAGTGGTCGCCCGGCACGAATCACGTGTCTTTCAAGGGTTTGCGCCCCGACGAGCCGAACAAGATCTTCATGCACCACCCGCAGAGCCACAAGATCGGCGGCGGTCGTGACAAGTACTTCGACGCGCCTCCGCCCGACTCCGACCCCACGTTGAAGGCCATCGCGCAGTTCATGGCCAACGTGCACACCTGGTACAACGACAAAACCGCCGACATCATCAACACGTTCAAGAACGCTACCGACGTATTCGGCGCCAACATTCTCGACCAGACCGTGATTCCGCTCTTCACGGAGGTGGCCATGGCGACGCACGAGCGCGATCCGAAGGCAGCGTTCATCTTCGGCGGTAAGGCCCTCGGCATGCAGCACGGCAAATACGTCAATTTCGAAGACGGCAACGGTACCGGCACGCGAGCGCACGTCGACTTTTGGGCGACCGTGGCGCAGGCCTTCTTCCGCTCGAACGATCCCGCCGCTTATCTCGGTGGCCTCGAGTTCGCGACCGCACCAAAACCGATCGAAGGGTTTTGGCAAAAGCCCGTGTGAGCGCCGCTCAGAGGTTTCGCAGCGCAATTGATTGGGCTGGGGCCCCAATCACAACGAGACGCGGGGTTTTGGCAAAAGCCCGTGTGAGCGCCGCTCAGAATTTCGCAGCGCAATTGATTGGGGCTGAGGCCCCAATCACAACGAGACGCGGGGTTTTGGCAAAGGCCCGTGTGAGTGCCGTTCGGCCGCCTGCGCTGTACTTTGCGGCGCGCAATGTGGTTGAGGCTGGGGCGAGAACCACACAGCGAGTCCCTGCTGACCACATTGTAAGTGGTTGAATATAAAAAGAAATCGCTCGACGGCAGCGTGGCTCGATCTACGCTTGTCAGTTGGTGACGATGCGCTCCTTTACGTTTTCGCAGGCTCTATTGGGCGCTGGTGTGCTCTTGGCGAGTTGCTCGGTCTACGACCAGGACCTGCGCTCGAACGAAGAAGGCCTCGGTAGCGCATCGACCGGCGGCGACGGGGGCAGCGGTAGTGGCGAAAGCACGGGCGGCACTTCCTTGACGGGTGGCTCGACCTCGACCACCGCTGGAACGTCCACGCAGGGCGGTAGCGTTGGGACTGGCGGCAGCGGCGACGCGCACGAAGGCGGCACTGGTAGCGAAGGCGGCGGCGACGGAGTCGGCGTCGGCGGTGAAGATGGCGGCGGCAGTGGCGGCGGAGGCACCGGTGGCGGTGCTGGCGCGGGCGGAAGTAGTGGTGGAAGCGCTGGAGCGGGCGGCAGCGGCGGTAGCAGCGGCGGCGCCGGCGGAAGTGGCGGCAAAGCCAGCGGTGGCGGTGGAAGCGGTGGCAGTGGCGGCAGCGTGTCGGGGCCGAAATGCAGCGATCATCCGCTCACGGCGAAGTCGACCTGGAGCGCGAGCGCGCTGCTGTCGAGCCTGGGCAACGGCATGGAGAGCGACGGCCTCTACAACCCGCCCAAGCACGTGCTCGACGGCTTGCTGAGCGAGCGCTGGTCCACCGGTAGGACCCAAAACGGTGCCGACGGCAAAGAGTGGCTAGAGATCGATTTCAAGCAGGAGGTCAGCCTGGACGTGGTTCAGGTGATGCTGCTGAGCGACGTGGGTGGCAACGCCAACGATTACCCTCGCGCCTACGAGATCAGACTGTCTAACGCGAGCATGAACACTGCGGCCCCCGTTCTTGCCAGTGGCGCAGGCATGCCGGGCACCAACTTGACCGTGAGCTTTCCGACGCCGATCAGCGGTCGCTACCTCCACATCCGGCAAACGGGCGCGACGGTCGACACGGGGTGGTGGACGGTCTCTGAGATTTACGTGAGCTGCACGGACTGATCTGCGTAGAAATTGGCCAGGAAAAGAGCAGAAACGTACTTGTTGGAGTGCCCGCGACGGCGGAACCTGAGAGGCGTGAAGCTCACGGTTTTTTCGGCGGTTACGCTGGTGCTGAGCTCCCTCGTGGGCTGCTCGGCCGGCGGAAAAGACAACGGCTCGCCCTCTGGCAAGGGCGCAAACTCCCACGGTGGCAGCAGCTCGTCGACAGGCGCAGGGCCTTCGATCGGCGGCCTCGACCTGAACGTGGGCGGGAGCGACCCGGACCCGGGCAGTGGGGACGACAACAACCCCACCACCTGCGAACAGGCCAAGGCCGCGCAAACCTACATCGGCTGCGATTTCTGGCCGACCGTTACTTATAACCCCGTCTATCACGAGTTCGACTTCGCGGTGGTCGTGGCCAACGGTGGCGGCGAGGACGCCGACGTTCAAGTCACGCGCGGCGGCGCAGCGGTAGCGAGCGCGACGGTCCCGGCAGGCGGGCTCGCGACGCTGAAGCTTCCGTGGGTGATGGAGCTGAAGGGTGACGAGTTCACGCGCACCGAGGCGACGACGGGTGGCCGCAAGAACGTTTCGGAGCTCGTAGCCGGCGGCGCCTTCCATATGACCAGCAGCGTGCCCGTCACCGCGTGGCAGTTCAGCCCACTCGATTACCAGCAACCCGGCGCCAACTGTCAGGGTTTACCTCCCGGAACCGAGACTTGCTTGTCGGTCAGCAACGATGCGTCGCTGCTCTTGCCCACGACCGCGATGCGCCAGTTCTATCGCTTGGCGGGGCGCTCGGCGCAGAACATCGGAGGCGGTGAAGTGTACGGAAGCGCCCAGGGTGGGTTTGCCATCACTGCCACCGACAACAACACCACCGTCGACATTCAGCTCAGCCCCGATCGCAAGGCCGAGGTAGGCACAGGCGCACTGATCGGAGCCGCGGTGCTCGCCGCAGTAGAGCCACACTTCGCCGTACTGCACCGGATGGCCGGATACG
>JBEHXA010000376.1:0-7573 GCA_048498935.1 Myxococcota bacterium | reverse complement strand
CGCTCCGGCTTATTACTTCGAACCGCAGGGTAGGGGCCAGCTCGGGCTCAAGCCGGTGCTCGTTTATCTGCATGGCCGTGGTGGTCACCCGGAGCAGGATTGTCGGCGCTGGGCGCCAGTCGCGCGCCGCTACGGCTGGGTAGTGTGTCCGAGCGGGCCGGTGCCGTACAGCGACGGGCGCGCGTGGGACAACAACTGGCCGAGCGCACACCACGCCACGATGGCGGCCATCAACGCGCTGCGCGACAAGTACGGGCGGCGCGTGCAGCTCTGGGGCAACACGCTGATCGGCTTCTCCGAAGGCGCCTACGCGGCGATGAACGTCGGCGTGCGCGAGCCGCGCACCTTCAATCGCTGGCTGATCTTGGCGGCTAGCCCGAAGTACTGGGGCGGCCCCGGCCTCGAAGCGCTCGGCTCCGCCAAAGACCGCGTGCGCCGCGTCGTTTTGATCACCGGCGAGCACGACGGCGTCATCGAAGGCACGCACCAAGTCGAAGCTTGGCTGCAGAAAGCGGGCGTGCCGACGCGCGTCATCACGCCCAGCAATATGGGCCACGAAGTGCCGCTCGAGAAGAAGACCGAAATGTACCGCACCGCCCTCGCCTGGCTCGACGCCGGCTGAGGGAACCGGCGTCGGACAGAGTTCGTGCCGTCGCGCGCCTAACGCCGTTGGCCTGCGCGGTCAGTGGTAGGCGGCGGCCGTGTTCACCGGTTTGTTGGTGCGGTCGTGTTCTTCGACGAGGTAGCGCGCGGTCACTTCGCAGGTGGCGCACGACGGGAATTGCGACTTGTGCTGGCAGGTGATCACGATCGCCGACGGGGGCGCTGCCGCGAACTCGTTCGGATCGATGTGACGGCCGCACGCGATGCAGTGGATGTGGTTGGCGTGGTTGTGCGCCTGACCGCCGCCGTTCTGCTCTTTACGCTCACGCTTGGTTAGTCGCTTCTCTCGCTTCATGACGGGCCCGGCTTTATCACAGCTCGGCCAGGAGTGCTCGCGCGGCTTCGTGGTCGGGGTTCTCCGACAGCGCCTTGCTGGCCAGCACCTTGGCTTTGCGCGGGTCGCCCGCCTTACGAGCGAGCGCCGCGAGGTAGTAGTTCGCGTCTGCCTTCATTTCGGTGGTGGCGCCGTCGGTCGAGCCGGGCTCCGGCGCCTTCATGATGGCGATGCCGCGGAAAGCGCGTTGCGCCACGTCGTCTTCGTCGATTTCGAGCGCCTGGGTGCCGAGCTGCATCGCAAGCTTGCCGTTCTTGGGGTCGAGCTCGAAGGCGCGCGAGAGCGCCGCCAAGGCGTCGGAGAGGAAGCCGTCTTGCAGGTGCAAGTTGGCGATCTCTTGAAAGACCTGACCGAGCGCCTTGATGCGCCTGCCCTTGGAAGCTTCGGCGATCGAGGTGAGCAGCGCGAGCGCGTCGTCGCTGCGCTGCGCTGCGCTGTAGGCGCGCGAAAGCAGCACCACGGCTTCGATGTTGTCGGGATCCTGCTCGCGCACCAGCTCCAAGATGCGAAGCGCGGCTTCGGTTTGGCCGTCGCTCGAGAGCAGGAGCTCACCGGCGCGCAAGAGCAGGCGCTTTTGCTCAGCCGGATCCTTGGCGTTTTGCGCGTCTTCCAAGAGCATGTCCGAGAGCTCGCGCATGGCGCCGATGTTTTGATAGACGGACTGCAGGCGCTGCCGCACGTCGGGCCGACGGCGATCGACGCCGAGAGCGCGCTCGAGGCCTGCTCGTGCTTCTTCCGGGCGGCCCAGCTGTTCGCAGGCGTCGGCGAGGCGCAGCGCGTCGCGCACCAGCTCGTCTCCGGTTTCGGCCGCCACGAGCTTGGACAGGGTTTCGACCGCATGCTCGGCGTTGCCAGTGCGCGTCGATAGCTCGGCCAGGCGCCGCAATGCTTCGACGTCGCTCGGATCTTCGCGCACGAACTCGCTGAGGCGCGCCCGGGCGCCGTGGGCGTCTCCGGCGGCTTCGAGGAGCTGCACGAGACGCAGGGTCAAGCGCCGATCTTCCGGCGGCTCGGCGCGCGCAATCGCCCGCTCTAGCGCCTCGATCAGGTCGCCGGCCAGCGACTCGTCGAGGTCGTACGCTTCTTCGAGCGCCGATACCGCTTCTTCCTCGCGCGAGAGCTCGCTCAGGAGCTGGGCGCGCTTGCGGAGGAGCGTAGCGTCCGCCGCCGAGGTGCTCATGAACGAGTCGAGCGCGCGTAGGGCCGCATCCGGCTGATCGGCGGCGCGGTACGCCTCGACCAGGCGATCGAGCAAGCGAGCATCACCGCTGCGCTCGCGGAGCGACACGTTGAGCAGGCCTGCTACCTTGCCGTAGTCTTCGCGCTCCGTGTAGCGCACGATCAGCAAGTCGCGCAGTGACGAGTCGCGCGGATTGGCCGAAAAGCTCGACTCGAGAGCGCGCTCGGCACCTTCGCGGTCGCCCAGCTCTTCGCGAAGCGCCGCCAAGCGACGACCGAGACCGGCTGCTTCCGTGCCGGTTTGCACGCGCATCAAGCCTTCGATGGCGTCCGCGATCAGCTGCGGATCGCCGAGCTTTTCGCACAATGCAAGCGTGGCCGTGAGAATGTCCGGATCGCTGGGCGCCCACTCCAGAGCGGCGCGACAGGTGTCGAGCGCGGCGTCGAACTGGCGCTTGTCGGACAGCAGCTGGATCAGCTCGAGCGACAGCGCGATCACGCGCGGCACGTCGTTCTGATCTTTGGCGCGGTCGAGCTCGGTGGCGAGCAGCGTCGCAAGCTCGGAGGCGCGCCCGGTGGAGACCAAAAGCTCGCGCAGCCGCGTGACCGCAGAGATGCAGCTCGGGTCGTCGGAAATTACCTCGAAGAGCGCCTTGATGGCGTGCTGCTCGTTGCCGGGGGTTTGGAGCAGTAGATCCGCGCGTTCCAGCCGCAATTGGCTGCGTTCGGAAGGATCCGGCAGCTCGGCGACGATTTCTCCCAGCAAAGTCGCGAGCTCTTCGAACTGCCCGGTGGCGCGCAGCAAGAAGAGCAGCGGCTGCCACAGCTCGCGCTCGCGCGGCTCACTCGCGTGGAGCGCGCGGTACAGGCGCACCGCGCGTGGCAGCTCCGACTCGATACCGGCGCTCTCTTGCGCCAGGCTGAGCGAGTACTGCCGCACCTCGTCCTCGGGCAACGTGGCGATCGACTGCTCGCGCAGGTCGAAGCTCTTGTCGAGCTGACCCTGCGCTGCGTAGAGGCTGGCCAGCGTGCGCCGCGCTTCACCGGCTTCGCGCGGCGTGAGCGCTGCGTCGGCGTTGGCCAGCACCGCTTCCAGGCCGCGCTGCGCCAGGCCACTCTCACCGAGCTCGCTCGTCGCGCTCAGCAGCTCTCGCAATGCCTCGCCGCTCACGCCCGGCTGGCCGAGCTTGATCACCAGCACCTCGGCCAGCGAACGCGCGTCACCCAGCGAACGCGCCACCCGCTCGGTGAGTTGAGCCAGCTTCGGGACTAGGGACTCCGGCACCTCGAGGCTCGCGAGCTCGCGCTGCGCCAGGCTCGGATCCAGCCGCAAATCGAGCGCCTTGCCCAGCAATGCCAGGCCTTCGTCGAGCGAGGCGGTGCTGGCGAGCTTCGCGCGGGCTAGCCGGAAATACAGGTCCGGATCGGTCGGAGGCGTTGCGCTGGCGCGCTGCAGCCGACGCTCGAGCACGCGCGCTTCTGCCGCCGCTTCGCCGAGGTGATCGTAGATGCGGCCGAGCGCCGCCCACGCGCCGTCGCTCGCCTTCTCAGGTGTGCCGTCCAAGAGCCGCTCGATCGATTGCGCTCGATCGCGGAAGTTTTGCCCGCTACTGGCCACGCCGCCCAGGTGCTCGGCGTGCAAGACGACCAAGTCGGCCAGGGCGCTGGCCGCTTCGGCGGGCGACAGCACCTGCTCGAGCCGCGTTTGCAGCGCACGGGCCAAGAGCTCGTGCCGACCGCGATTGCGCAGCGCCGCTTCGAGCGCCAGTGCCTCGCGCCCATTTTCGGACGAAGCTTCGAACGCCGACTCCACGAGCTCCTGGGCACGTGCTTCGTCGCCGCGGCGCAGCGAGAGCTCGCTCAATGAGAGCAGCGCCTCGGCCTTGCTCGGCGCTTCGGGATCTTCGTCGCGCCCGACGACCAACATCAACGAGCGGAACATGCGCTCGGCGCGGTCGAAGTCGCCCTGCTCCATCGCGACGCGACCGAGCAGCTGCATGATCGCCGGGTGCGCCGGATCGATCTTGGACGCAGCGTCGAGCTCGCGCAGCGCCTCGCCGCCCTCCCCGGTCGCCAGCAGCACTCGTGCCAGCTGGAAATGAGCCTGTGCGCGATCCTTCGGCTTGCGCGCGCCGTAGCGCTGGATCTGCTCGAGCAGCACCGACTGCGCCTCGGGATAGCGGAGCGCCGCGAACAGCGCTTGAGCCAGCCGCAGCCGCAGCTTTTGATCGTCCGGATCGAGCTCGATGGCCTGCTCCAGGAGCGGCGCTGCGAGGCCGGGCTCGCTCCTGTGCGTGAGCTGGATCTCGGCGGCGTCGCGCAAGAGTTGGATGCGCTGACGGCGGTCGGAGCTCCGCCCGGCTTCCTCGGCCAGCAGCGTGGCGAGAGCTGCGTGATCGGAGAGCTCTCGGTAGAGCGTGGCGAGCGCCGACCGCACCGCCTGGGCTTCGATGGCCAAGCGGGCAGCGCGCTCGAGCGCCAGACGAGCGCGCTCGGGCGTGCCCAGCTCGCGATACACAGCCAACAGCTCGAGCGCACGTTCGGCGATGAGCTCCGAGCTGTCCAGGGTGAGCAGGCGCTCGAGTGCCTCGGCTGCGCGCGGCAAGTCGCCTTGCTCGCGGAAGATACGAGCCAACGCCGTGAGCGATGCTTCGCCCCCCAGCGCTGCGCCCGCCTCGTGGTTGGTGATGGCGCGAGCGCGGTCGCCCAGCCTTTGCTCGGCATTTTCACCGGCGCGCGCAAACAAGAGCGCCGCTCCCGCGACGTCGGAGCGCTCTTTACGGGCCTTGGCCTGCGCTTCCCAGAGCGCCACGATTTGCTCGTGCAGCCCCTGCTCTTCGAGCAGCAATGAGAGCCGCGTCACCGAAGTGCGCGCGACTTCATCGCCCGGCTCTTCGGCGAGCAGTTCGTTGAAGAGCGTGATTGCGCTCTTGTCGTCGTTCAGGCGATCCGAGCAAAGGCAGGCCGCGTCGCGGCGCAGCTCGCGCTGGCGCGTGGCCGAGAACGGCAACTTGGCCGCGTCGAGCAGCTCGGACACCACGGTCTCGTACTCGCCGCGCTCCAGGCGACGAGCGCTCAGTTCTTGCACGGCCCAGTCGGCCGCCGTGAGCGCCTCGGGCGCGCGATCGCTGCCGTAGGCCACGATGGCCAGCTCACGCAGCCGCTCGACCACGCGGAGCCCGAGCGCGGCGTCGGCCGGGTGCAGGCCCGCCACCTCGATGGCTCGCTCCCAGTCGCGCGCCACCACGAAAGCCTCGAGCGCGCGCCGCAGATCACCGGTGTGGTGGCGATGCACGGCGCCGAGCTCGAGGTACAGGGCTGTCGCCCGCTCGGCGTCGTTCTCACGCGCCACCTCGTCGTCGTACAAGGCAGCGAGCTCGACGAACGCTTCCTCTTCGGTGAGCAGCTCTTTGAGCGAGTCGAACAGCTCCGGCGAACGACCGTGCAGCTCGCGCACGCGGCGGAACGCAGCGATGGCGCGCGGCCGATCGCTCAGGGCGCGCGACAGCAGCTGCGCGGCGCGCGTGCGATCATTGCGCGCGGCGTCTTCGTCTTCGCTGAGCTCCGCGCGGCGTTCGAGCGCCAGCACCAGCTCTTCGAAGCGCTTGGCGCGCTCGAGCGCCTTGCACAGCGCGTCGATCGCCTCGGCGTCATCGGCACCGAGCTTGAGGCGCGCCTCGAGGTTGACGATGGCGCGCGCCGGGTCGTTCAGCTTGGAGAGCGCGACCTCAGCCGCTTCGCCCAGCACCAACCGTCGCTCGGGAGCCTGGGGAGCGAGCTCCGCCAGCCGCTCCAACACCGAGGCTAGCTCTTCCGGCGTGCCCTCTTGGCGCAATAGGCCCGCTAGAGCGCGCGCCGCGAGCAGCACGTCGCCGCGCTCGGCTTCGGCCAACGCCAGCACCCCGCGGTACAGGTTGGCGGCGGGCACCGTCGCGTTCAGGCCCTGTTCGAGCGTCTGGCCCGCTTCGAGCAACAAGCTGCCGCGGGTTGCCTCGCTCACGTCGCCGCGTGCGACACCGGCCAGCACCTCGGCACGACGTTCGAGCGCGCCGAGCTCTTCAGCCAGCTTCGCCAGGCGCTCGCGCTGCTCGCGATCGTCGGGCACGAGCGCCACGATCGCTGAAAGCGTTTCGAACGCGCCACTGACGTCTGCCAGCGGGCCGCGCCGCAGCTCCACCGCCTCATCGAGCAACGGGACGCGGGCCGCCGGCGGGGACCCATCCGCTTCGACCTCGAGCATGCGCACGACATCGAGCGTCGCTTCTTGCTCGCGGTAGTGGCGACAAAGCAGCCGTGCCGCGGCGACGCGCACGCTCGGAGCTCCTTCGATCTCGGCGCTGTCGGAGCCGGGCAAGGCCACGATGCGTTCGAGGAGCGAGACCCCGTCGGTCTCACCGCCCGGCGCGGCGAGCAGCTTGGCGGCCAGGGCGAGCGCCTCACGCGATTCGTTCAAGTCGAGCCACAGGGCTGCGACGCGCCCGAGCAGCTCGTTCTGTTCGGCCGGCTTGGCGTTGGGACCGCGCAGGCGCAGACCGAGCAGCGCGATCAGCGGCCGTTTCTTGCCATTTCGCTCGTAAAGGCGTTCGAGCGAGGCTTCCACGCGCTGGTCGCCCGGGTTGTCGCGATTCAGCTGCTCGAAATAATCGATAGCGCGCTCGGCGTTGCCGGCGAAGTCGCGCGCAGCCATGGCCGCCTCGCGCAGGAGCTCGACGCGCTCGGTCGCCGAGAGCTGACGCGCCAGACGCGCGTCGTACAGCTCGAACAACTCGGAATAGCGAGCCTGCGCGTTGAACGCGAGCTTCAAGCGGTCGAACGCCCAGTCCGCGGCGGGGCTGAGCGACAGCACGCGCGACAAGAGCGCGATCACACGCTCGCCGTCGTCGAACCACTCCTCTTGGAATTCGACCACGCGACGCCCGACGCTCTCCGCGACAGCCGGCGGCAGATCGCGCTCGATGGTGCGCGTGTACGCCTCGGCTACCGGCTCGGGTCGATTGAGCTTGCGCGCCATCTCTTCGGCCACGCCCCACAACTCTTCTTCACCGGGGGCCGCTTCCGCGCCGCGCAGCGCGAGCTTCAGGGCTTCTTCGGGCTCGTCGAGCTTGGTGTCGAGCAGTTGCCGCATCCAGCGCGAACGAGCTTCGGCCAGCTCCGGGTCGGCAGACGCAACCGCGAGGAGCGCTTCGATCACGTCGGCGCGCGCGTCCGGATCGTCGGAGCCTTCGGCCATGCGCTCGAGCAGCATCGCCGCGCGGGCGCGTGTCGCCGACGCCCCGAGCGCCTGGTGCACGATGCGGAGAGCATCGGCGTCGCTCGGCTGCTTGCTGAGCACGCTTTCGGCGAGCTCCAGGGCGGCCTCGGGCTTGTGCAGCGAGCCGATCAGCAGCGCCGCGAGCT
>JBEHXA010000375.1:0-7583 GCA_048498935.1 Myxococcota bacterium | reverse complement strand
AACACAACGCCGCGAAGCTGCTGGTGAAGAAGCCGAAGTACTTGAAGATGGCGAGTAGCCCCAGGTTGCCCGCGACGCTCAACGTGATGTAGCGCTTGCGAACCCGAGGAGTCTTCGCGCTCGAGATGGCGCGGGCGAGCGTGTAGTCGGCGCTCGTCGACAGCATGAGCAAGCCGAGGAAACGCACGTCCCAGGCACCGTAAAAAACGTAGCTTGCCAGGAGCAAGAAGACGTTGCGCGCCTCGACCACGCTGAGCCGCGAAACCTTCGGAGCGAACCGACGGATCGTGCTGGGCCGGAGCAGCAGCGCCACGACCAACCAAACAACCAAGAAGAAGAGGGCGTACTGAAAGCTATTGAAAGTCATTGACCCGGCATTAAGACCGCGTGCTTCGGGGTCGAGGGCACCCCACCGAAACATCGTAGCTCGTCCCGCCACAGGGCATCTACCGGCCATTGGACCGTCCGAGGCCCGAACGAAGCCGGCGGGCTGGACACCGGCCACCTTGGCGCTAGGTTGGCGCAGTTTAGGAAGGTGTTCTGGTACGGAGGGAGCGTCGCTCGCGGTGGTTTTCAGTTCGACGGTGTTTCTGTTTCTGTTCTTGCCGGTGGTGCTGGGCGCCTATCACTTTGCGCGCCCCGAGCTGAGAAACGGCGTGCTGCTCCTGGCGAGCCTGGCGTTCTACGCCTGGGGCGAGCCGCTGCAGTTTCCGGTCGTGCTCGGCTCGATCTGCGCCAACTACGTCTTCGGCTTGCTCGTTCAGCGCTACCGAGAGACCAAGCCGCGCCACGCCAAGCTGCTGGTCGCGCTCGCGGTAGCGCTCAACCTCGGCATGCTGATCCGCTACAAGTACACGGCTTTCCTGCTTCAGGGAGCCAACGCGCTGCTCGGTGCGCTGCACGCTGGGTTAGGCCCCCTCGAGGTGAAGGCCATCGCGCTGCCACTCGGCGTCTCGTTCTTCACCTTCCATTCGCTGTCGTACGTGATCGACGTGTACCGCGGGCATTGCCCGGCACAACGCCGGCTACCGCAGCTCGGCTTGTACGTGCTGCTCTTTCCACAACTAGTGGCGGGCCCCATCGTCCGCTACCACGAGGTGTCGGATCAGCTCGCCGAGCGTCGCGTCCGCTGGGAGGACTTCTCGTACGGAGTCTCACGCTTCGTGCTCGGGCTGGGCAAGAAGGTGCTACTCGCCAACACCCTGGCCGAGGTCGCCGACGCTATCTTTCGGTTGCCGCCCGGCGACCTCGACCTGAAGGTGTCGTGGCTCGGGGCAAGCGCCTACGCTTTGCAGATCTACTTCGATTTCTCCGGCTATTCGGACATGGCCGTCGGTCTCGCGCGCATGTTCGGTTTCCGCTTCCCGGAGAACTTCGATTACCCCTACGTGGCGCGATCGATGACCGAGTTCTGGCGCCGTTGGCACATGTCTCTGTCGCGCTTTTTCCGAGACTATTTGTACATTCCGCTGGGCGGCAACCGAGTGGGTCCAACGCGGCTCCATTTCAACCTCTTCACGGTGTTCCTCCTGTGCGGCCTGTGGCACGGCGCGAGCTGGAATTTCGTGCTGTGGGGCGCGCTCCACGGCGCCTTCTTGGTGCTGGAGCGTGGCGGCGCGGGGCGACTCTTACAACTCGCCCCGTCGCCGGTGCGCCACGTCTACTGCCTGCTCGTGGTGCTCGTCACGTGGGTGTTCTTCCGCGCAGCGACGCTGCCGGAAGCGATAGAGTTTCTCCGCGCCATGATCGGCCGTGGTCATGGCAGCGGGGTCGTCCGAGCCGGTGACTTCATGGACCACCAGCGCACCTTGGCGTTCGCGGTGGGCCTGGTCGCGATGATGCCCGTGCTACCTCGGCTTCAAGGCTGGCTCCGCAACGCTCCTCTCGCGCTGCACGCTACCGCCAGTCTGGCGCGCGTCGGCATTCCGGTCGTGGTCTTCGTGGTGTGTGTGATGCGCCTGTCGTCCGGCACCTACAACCCCTTCATTTACTTCCGATTTTGAGCGATGTCCGACGATCCGCGCAAAGCCTGGTGGGACCGAGTGACACAGCGCTGCGTCTCGCTCTCGTTCGTGGCGCTGCTCAGCCTACCTCTCTTGGACTTTCGCCTCGGCCTCGACAAGACCCCGCCGCCGGTCGAAAACCGCGCCCTCGCGACCGCACCCAATTGGCCCACGACCGCCGTCGAATGGCGCGCGCTCCCAGCCGCCCTCACTGCATACTGGTCGGACAACTTCGGGATGCGCAAACTGCTGGTGCGCGCGCACGCCCGGCTTCGCTACGCGCTCGGCGACTCGCCAGTACCGAACGTGGCGCTGGGTAAGAAGCACTGGGCTTTCTATCTGGGTGACGAGGCGGCCCCGCAGTTTCGCGGCTTGCACACCCTCTCGCTGCCGGAGCTGGCGGCGTGGTCACGCGCCCTCAGCGCGCGTAAGAAGTGGGTGGAGGCGAACGGCGGGCACTACTTCTTCGTGGTGGCCCCGAACAAAGAGAGCATCTATCCAGAGCTGTACCCGAGCAAGCTCAACCGCATCGGCCCATCGCTATCGGACGGCCTGATTGCCCACCTCAAGAGCCACACCGACGTGAGCGTCATCGATCTGCGCCCGGCGCTCCAAGCCGCTAAGGCGTCTGGTCAGCTGTACTTCGCAACCGACACGCATTGGAACGACCGTGGCGCCTACGTGGGCTACGCGGCATTGATGGCGGAGCTAAAGCGCACGCTGCCCGACCTACCGGTGAGAGGTCTCGAGACCTTCCGCCCGCAAGCTGCCGCACCCTACTGCGGTGACCTGTCGGCAATGATGGGGCTTCAGGCGTTGACGGAGCCGGCCACGGTATTCGTGCCCACGCCACCGCTCTCCGCAAGACCGATCGATGCCGGCTTCTATCGACCGTACGGCACCGTGCGCTACGAGATTCTCCAAACCCCCGAGCGTAGGCGGACCGCGGTAGTGTTCCACGACTCGCTGTTCCTCGCGCCAGAGGACCGCGACCCACGGCGTACGGATGCTTGTTTCGTCCGTACCTCTCCTTTCAAGTTATCGCAGCTGTTCAGCGACAGCTTCAGTCGCACTGTGCTGTCGTGGCATCTCGGCGGTGGATTCAGCCAGGAGCTCGTGCAGCGCGAGCGACCCAGCGTCGTGGTTCAGGAAGTCATCGAGCGCCACCTGCTTTACGGTCCGCAAGGCGATATTCCGGCTCTCTAGGTGCGCTAGGCTCTTCGGGTGAGCTTCGTTGTTTCGAGCCGTTCCCGCCTTTCGAGCCATGACCTGCCGCGGTTTCCCGGCAATACGCTGTTCGAACGCGTAGCACGCTGCTTGTGCGTGGCGGAGTGCGTGCCTCGCAAGGAGCTATTCGAAGCTTGGGAGGTAGCCCGCCGCGCCCGGCGCCGATTTCGCGGCGGCCGCGTGCTGGACTTGGCGTGTGGGCACGGCTTGGTTGCGCAGCTGATGCTCCTGCTCGACGACTCGTCGCCTGCCGGGCTGGCCGTCGACGCCAAACTACCGCCGAGCGCCGCTCGGGTTGCCGAGTGTCTCGGTCGAGAGTGGCCTCGCCTCGCTGGGCGAGTGCAGCTGCTCGAGAGTGAGCTTGGAGACGTAACTGCACATGCCGGAGACGTGCTCGTTTCTTGTCATGCCTGCGGTTCGTTGACGGACGACGTGATCGAAAAGGCCCTGAGCGTGCGGGCGAAGGTCGTGGTGCTGCCGTGCTGTCAATCCACCGGCAAATGCGACCTCGGTGGCCTTGCCGGCTGGCTCGACCCCGCGCTAGCGATCGACGTCACGCGCGCCGCTCGCCTGCGAGCCGCGGGGTACCACGTGCACACGCAAAACATCCCAGCTTCGATCACGCCCAAGAATCGCTTGCTGCTCGCTGAGCCGCTGTGAACGCGGCACAGGGCCCTCAGCCATCTTCGCCGGAGGCTTCGCTCAAGGCTGTGTCGTCAATATGAGGGGGCAATTGCATGGGGACGACCATGGACGAGCGATGTCTTCGCCCCTTCCCGACCGCGAGCGACAAGTCTGCCATCCATTCGTGTTTCGGGATCTGCTTCTTTTTCTCGAAGGAGAACAGCCGCAACTGAAGGTCCCCATGGTCATGAATGCGACTGTAGGTCTCGTGAATGGTATCGAAGTGGCGCAAGGCTTCGGTCTCGTTCGGACTGCAGGCTTGACCGAGCGCATGCAACGATAGTTGCGTATCGAGTGCCTTCTTCGTTTCTAAGTGCCTGGACGCGATAAGCGCATCGTAGGCCTCGCCACGCTTTTGCTCGGCGGCCTCGGCGGCTTCGGCGGCCTCGACGACCTTGCGGGCGGTCTCGGCTAGCTGCTGCTTTTTCTCGAAGACCAGCGCTTGCGAATAGAGGACGTAGTACCTCGCGGTGTTATTGGAGCCGAGCGCGTCTTTGTAGTGCGCCATGGCTTCGTCCCACTTCCCGTCCACGTAGTACGTGTTTCCGAGCATCAACATGCAGCGCGCCAGACAGGCCTCGTCGTGGGGCGCAAGCTTCTTCAGCGTGCGCCCCTTGTCGATCAGCTCCTTCAGGGCGACGCGAGCGGTGGACGTGTTGGAGCCGTAGGAATGGATCTCGGCGCGGGTCGTCCGGGTCAGTAGCTCGGCGTTCTCAGTCTTCCCGTCTTTCCCGTATAGCTCGTAAGACGCTTCGATGTGTCGTTGCGCCTCGGCCTGCTCGCCATAATTCTTGTGAATGAGAGCCAGATAGAACTCGACGAACGCTTCCCCGCGCTCGTCCCAACCAGACCGAGTCGCGGCCTTCATCGCTTGTTTCGAGTACTCACTGGCGGTCTCGAGAACTCGCCGCGCCCGGACGGGATCGTTGTCGAAGTAGGCCACGATCCCGCGTCGCAAATGTAATTCAGCGAGAGGTCCCAAGGACCGCTTGCCCCGGGTCTTGGCGAAGCGTTCGATGACTTCCTTCGGCACCAGATCGAAGCGGCGTGCGAACTCTTCTAGCTGACGACGCAGTGTTGGCTCCGGATTCGTATAGACGTGACGAGAGCGACGCAGATCCTTCGCTTCCTGCACGAGAGCCTCGATTTGGCCGCGTTCGCGCACATCCAAGTCCTTCATACGGTTCTTGAGCTCATTGAGCTGCTCGGCGCTGTGCTGCGCCTCCAGGACTTTGAACCGAAGGATGGCTTGAAAACTTTCGAGTGTATTCGTCAAGGTCTGCACGTTGCCACCGGCACCTTTGGCAGCCACCTCGGCCGCATCGGCGTGCGCCTTGGCGATTCGGGTCACCTCCTCATGCAGCGCGGCGGTGCGTTTCTCTGCTTCTCGCTCGCGCTGCGCGCTCCTAAATGCGCCGACCACCCCCAACACGCTACCCAACCCCAAGACCCAGAGGAGTACGCGGTAATTCTGGTCACTAACGTCTTTGAGTAGCTGCTGCTGCTGTTGAGCGCGCTTCTCGGTTTCCGAGATGCGTCGCTCTTGTTCGGCGCGCAAGTCGGCCGCGGCGCTCTTCTCGAGCTCGGTCAAGCGTCGTTCGAGGACTTCCACACGCTGCGCCTCTGGCGTTCCGGCCGCCTCCGCCGCGGCGGCATGAGCGAAAGTGGTCGCAAGCCCGAGCGCGAGCGCAACCGCAACGACGAGTGAACGCAACATCCGCAACGTTCCCCACATTGCTGCTTATACTACAGCAGGTCGCGTGAACTCACACTCGCGAAGCCCAGACTCCGGACTCCATGAGGCCCGAGCCGCCGTCAGCCAATCGTCAGCAATTCCATCAAAAGCGCTCGTTTCAGGAAGGGTCCGGGCGATTTGGCGTTATACAGGCCCGATGAAGCAACTCGGGCGCGCGGTAGGACTTGCGGCTGTGCTTTCGCTCACGATCGTTACGGGCTGCAAGAAGGAGCCTAGTCCGAGTAGCGCGCCCGGCGCCGCATCCGGTGGCGCGATCGCTACGGCGTCTCCGTCGACAGCCGGCGCGGCGCCGAGCGGTTTCGATCCCTGCCTCGTCGGAAGCTGGAAGAGCACGAGCGTGACCTTGAAGCTCGAGCTGGTGTCGGCAACGGGTGGGCCGAACCTGGCGCTCGACATTCGGCCGAACGGCGACTCCGTGATCGACTTCACGTCGATGGGCCCGATTCACGGCAAGAGCACGGGCGCCAAGTTCGACTTCAAGTACGCGGGCAAGGCGAGCGCGACCTTGTCGACCCCCACGAGAGGCTCACTCGCCAGCGCCAAGCCAGACTATTCGGATCTTCGGGTCAACGCCGACGTACAGATGCCCGGCGTCGGCAATTTCTCGGTGCTCAAGAACAAGCCGTTGAGTGAGCTTGCCCAGATGGCAGCGGAGCTACCCGGCAAGAAAGCGCCCACCGCGCCTGCTGCCGCCACTCCCCCCGGCATCGACACCAACCCCATCTTCTCCACCACGCGCTACACGTGTCAGGGCGACTCACTCACCTTCTTTTCGGACAAAGCCGGCGCAGAATGGGTATTCAGCCGCGTAGCCCCCTGATTCGAAAGGATTCCGGGCCATGCTCCATTTGTTGATCGCCCTGCATGAACCCACGGCGTTCTCCCCTCAGGCTCCTTTCTTGCGTCCCGCTGGCCCTCGGTCTGTGCGGGCTTGCTGGCTGCAACGGCGATAGCGCATCTCAGCCAGCGGGGGGTAGCGCAGGCGGTCGCGGCGGAAGCTCCGCCCAGACCGGCGGGCAGAGCGGGACCGACACCACCTCGAGCGGTGCTGGCAATGGCGGAATGGGCGGGACCAGCAGCGGCTCGGCCGGGGCCGGGGCAGCGGGCACCAGCGGCGCTGGGCAGGGCGGCGCAATCGCTCACGGCGGCAGTGCGGGAACGCCACCTGTCGTCGGCGGCAGCGGCGGCAACGCCGGAAGCGGCGGAAGCGGCGGAAGCGCGCCCCAAGCCAAGCTCGAGCCAGCGGGCAATACCTGTCCGGCTGGTCCATTCGCTGCGCCGCTCAATGGCAACGTCACCGCGACGCTCGTCAAAGGCAACCTGGGTGGCGAGCTCGAAGGTCCAGTTTGGTTGGAGTCGCAGCAGGCGCTGTTCTTCACCCAAGCGGGTGGCGGCAACGCCAACGGTAAAATCAACAAGTACACCCCGGCAGACGGCATGCTCACCACATTCGTGAGCAACGTGGGCGTCGGGGGCCTGGCCGTCGACACGGCAGGCTTGCTCCTCGCGGCGTCTTACGACAAACGCTCGATCACGCGCTTCGATCCGGTCACTGCGCAGCGCACGGACGTACCGGGCGGCGCGGCGTTCGACGGTGAGACGCTCAACGAAGTGAACGACATCGTGATGCGCACGGACGGCAACATCTACTTTTCAGACCCGCAGTACGACTCCGTGCCACGCGGCACCAAGCCGATGGCCTTTTATCGGCTGTCACCGGCACCCGAATCCAAAGTCACCAAGGTGCTGGGCGCCGACGGTGCCAACGGCGTCGCGCTCTCTCCCGACGGCGAGAACCTGTACTTGGGCACGACCGAAGCGGGAGGCGGCCCGGTGCGTCGCCTTGCCCTCAAGCCCGACGGCTCGCCCGACGGCGCGCCAGAAGAGTGGAACGAAGCGTCGAGCGACGGCAT
>JBEHXA010000374.1:0-7608 GCA_048498935.1 Myxococcota bacterium | reverse complement strand
ACTGCCGCCAGTCGTCCCGCCCGTCGTCGGCAAAACTCCCGAGCCGGCGTTCGACTGCTGACCGCCCGTCGTCGCAGTTCCCGAGCCACCGGTACCGGTTGGTGGAGGTGGCGTACCTCCGCCCGGCGCCGGCTCGGACTCGACCGTACAGGCGAGCGCTGCCCCAACCATGCCCAAAACCAATAGCCGATGTCCCTGGGTGAATACACTCATGGCGCGCTAACAGTGTCCGCACTCGTTCCGTGTCGTGGCTATTCAACATACAGCGCAGCCTTCCACTCGGACGAGCCGGGCGGTGCTGCACAACCGATGTCATCGGGCCGCGCCAGAGGCCCCGTGAGGTAGATTAGAAGCTTCACGGCGCCCGTCGCCCTGTCTTTGTTCGGCGACGAACAAACTCGCGCCAGACTGCGAAGATTGCATGCCGACGAAATCGCCCCTTCCGCTCACCTTACTGCTCCTGCTCGCTTCCACGGCTCCCGCACACGCCACGGTGCTGTGGGAAGGCGACTTCGAGACCGGTGACGTCAGCCAATGGGACAGCTCGATCGCGCTCGAGACCAACGGGCGCAAGAACTTGGTCTTCGTCACCGACAGCGTCGCGAACGGCACGAAAGCCGCGAAAATCACGCTGATGGACGACATCATCTTTCAGCCCTACGAGCAGAGCCGCGTCGAGGTCAAGCACGTCGGGTTGCACACCGAGAACGGGGAAGACTCGTACTTCGCCTGGTCGTTCATGGTGCCAGCCGATGCCGAGATCCGCAGCAACATCGGTTACTGGGAGTCAACGCCCACTTCGAAGAACACGATGACGTTCCACATCGAGCCGAGCAAGAGCGGCGGTGGAACCGACGTGGTCTTCGGCACCGGTGATCTGGGGCAAACCGAGCGCTGGCGCGCGAAGCTCGCGCTCAACGTGTGGCATCGCATGGCCATTCACAATCACTGGTCGCAGAGCGACACCGACGGTCGCGTGAACGTTTGGTACGACGGCGTGCAGGTCGTGACCGGCGCAACCGCGGTCAAGCGCGACTCGAACAAGTGCTTCTTCCAGATGGGGCTGCACCGCAGCGATCCCTCGCCGCCGATTCAAGTCATCTACATCGATGCGGCGATGGAGGCCGACTCGCAAGCAGACATCCTCGCGCCGCTTCCCCCGCTCGGCGGGACCGGTGGCACCGGGGGCACCGGTGGTGCGGGCGGCAGTGGCGGCAACGCGCTGGGCGGTGCAGCTGGCGGCGGCGCGGGCGGTATTGGCGGCAGTGGCGGGGTCGGTGGCGCAGATCTCGGAGCTGGTGCCGATAGCGGAGGCAGCGCGGGCACCACGCCGAACGGCGGCGGCGTTGCGGGTCAGCCAGCGAGCGGCGGCGCTCCGGCGTTGGGCGGCAGCGCACCCATGGCGTCTGCGGGTACCGGCACGGCTCCGCCGGTCACCAGCACCGATGAAGGCGGCTGCTCGCTCAGCGCGAGCCACGCCTCGATGCGCGGCTCGTCTTGGCTCTTGCTCCTGGGCGCGGCGTCACTGTTGCGGCGCCGAACCACCCGTCGGGCGACTCAGGCGTCGCGCAGCTCGGCGAGGTGACCCGTCGACCACTTGGGGTCGCCGAAGGTCTCGCCAGACACGCCCATCGCGTTCTGAACGGTGACCCACAGGTCTGCCAAGCTGCGATTGACCGGATCTTTGAGGACGGCCTTGTCGCCCGGGTTGCCCTTGAACGGGTACCAGATGCGCTGACCACCCTTGATACCGAGGTCCTTGCCACCCGCGACGATGTGCACGAAGTCGCCGGTCTCGTGACCCTGAGCGATCTCGGTGAGCCAGACGACCATGGTCTTGTCGAGCATGCCGACCTTTTTCAGGCTCTCGAGCGTGTACGCGAAGCGTTCGGCGTACCAGACGTCGATCGCCTTCCAGCTCGTCAAGTCGCTGGAGTGGCTGATGCTGTGATGGTCCGGTGAGCCCGTATTGTTGAACGGGTCGAGGCCCTCCGAAGCGCCCTGCCAGAGGATACTGGCGATGCGATTCGTGCCGCACGCGAAACCGGTGCTGATGAGGTCGACCATCAGCTCGCCGTTCGCCTTCAAGTTGTCGGCCATGCCGTTGGGTGAGTCGTCGTCCTTCTGCTCCGGCGTAACGGGCAAGCCCGCGATGCGCGCCTTCACGGCGTCGGGCATGCACACGCCGCCGCCCGCCATCGTGGCGCTGCCGGTGACCTTGTTTTCGACGTCGCGCAGCGAGTCGAGATACAGGTCGAGGTGCGCCTTGTCCTCGCTGTTGATGCGATTGCGGAAGGTGGAGATGTCCGCGTTGACCGCGTCGAGAATGCTCTTGTTGCGGGCGCGCGCGCGCTCGACCGCGGGGTCGGGCATGGAGGTGCCGGGCGTCACGCCGCCGGCGAAAAGGCTCGAAAACACCGCGGTGTGATCGGTGAGGAACGGCTCGGGCACCTGAGCATCGCGCCAGCTCAGCGCGTTGCGCCAGTGACCCTCGGCCCGGTTCGGCTCCGGGTTCACGTACAGCGGGCGCTGGTTGATGGCCTTGCCGATGACGTGATCCACCGACGGACCGTAGGCCTTTGCCTTATCGGGCCCCTCGTAGCAGGTCGTGATGCGGCAGATGTCGTCGTGGCTGTTGATTTCGGTCGGCGTCTTGAGCGCCAGACCGCGGATCACCGCGATGTCGTTCTTGTACGCCTCCAGAGGCGCCAGCGACTTCTTCAAGGTGAAGGTGGCACCGGATCCGTCGGCGTCGAACTCTTCCTTGATGTGACCGTTGGGCGTGAAGAAGATGAGGAGGTTTCCGTTGGAAGCCTCCTGCGCGATGCTGCTGCGGTGCTTCACGAACGGCGCGAGCAGCATGGCTCCGGCACCGAGCCCGCGGAGCAGGTTACGACGCGAGTAGACGTGGTGGCGCTTGTTGGTGGTCATGGGGTCCGTCAGTTGTGGACGCGGTGGGTGCCGGCTTGGATGTCGCTCAGCACGACGGCGAGCTTCTGAACGGGGGGATTGGCTTGAGCATCGCTGGCTGCGCGAATCACGCAGGCGTCGACGCTGGCGTTGAGGTGGCGACCAAGCGAGTACTCCGCGAACTGCCGCGAGAAGCAGTACTCACCGATCTTGCTGGTGCCGATGTGCTGGCCGATTTCGACGGCGTTCTTGTAGGGGCCGCTCGCGTCACCGGCGTCTTCGAGCACGCCGCTCGTGTCGATTGGGCGGCCATCGTCGTAGGCCGTGCGGTAGCGGCCAACGTTGTCGAACTCCTCGAAAGCGAGACCGATCGGCTGGAAGGTGACGTGGCAAGCCGCGCACATCGGCTTGCTCGACTTGAAAGCCGCAAAGCTCTCGAGCGGGGTAGCGTCGGCGCCGAGGGGCGTGAGGTCCGCCGGGCTCGGCATCAGGTTGGCGGGGGGCGGCGGCGGGCTCTGGCAGAGCAGTCGGCGGCGCACGGTCAAGCCGCGGCTGATGACCTTATGCGGGATGCTCGCGTCGGCGGGGCTGAACAAGAAGCCGGCTTGCGTGATGAAACCGCTGCGCTGACCGGCCGGGAGCGTTTGGGCGCCCATGCCGTTCGGCGTGAGCGTGCCGTAGATCGCGGAGAGGCTCGCATCACCGTAGGTGTAGGGCGCGGTGAGCAGCTCGGCAAAGCTGCCGTTCTGCTGCCAGACGATCTTTTCAAAGTGCTGCTTCGTCTCCTCCTCCATAGAGGCGACCAGCGCGGCGTCGAGGTCCGCCTTGCGGAGATCGCCGAGGGGCAGGTACTGCTCCCAGAAGTCGGTGTACTTCGCACGGGCAGCCGGGAGCTGCATCAAGCGCTGCGCCTGGGCGACGCGATCGGCCGAGTTATTGAGGGCGCCGCTGGCAGCCGCCTGGAGCAGGGGCTGATCCGGAGGCGAATCGGCGATGGCGTAAGAGATGAGCGAAGCCTGCTCGTACGGCGTGAGGGTGACGTCGCCCTTTTGGCTGCTGCCGAGCTCGGTCATGTAGACCATGTTCGGCGAGAGCAGCATCACGCGGATGGTCGAAGCCACCGCGGTAGCAGCGGGATCGAGACCGGCCTGCGCCGTCAGGAACGCGCCGTAGCGAGTAACTTCCTCATCCGTGAGCGGACGACGGAAGAGCTTGCTGCCCACGTCCTTCAGAAAGGGAGCCGAACACGTGGCGCTGGCCGCGGACGCGGACAAGCACGGAAACGCGGTCATCGCCGCCGAGGCCGCTGCCGTCGCGATGGTTTCGCCGTTCGTGAAGTAGGCATTCGCGAGCAACACGTTGACCTTATTCAGGTCCGCGTCGGTGTTGAAGCCGGTCGCTGAGCTCACGGCGTCTTCCGGCAACGACACTCCCGAGACGTCCGCACCGACGGCCGTCGTCAGTGTATTTTTCCACTGAATGTGGCTGAGGCGCCGAATGCGCGTGCGTGTGGTCGCTTGCTTGCTGCAGTCGGCCGTTTTGACCGCTTCGTACCAGTCGGTCGGCTCGGGTACGGTCGGCGTACCGCCGGTCGTCGTGTCGGGGCCGGGCCCGCTGCCACCTGTCGGAGTCCCATCGGGACCCGTGTTGGTGTCACCGGGGGGTTGAGAACCGCCAGTGATATCGGCTTGGCAGCCCAGAGACAGCCAAGCGGCTGCGGCGGCCAGGGATAAAAGAGAGGGAGCCCTCCCGAACACGCGACGCGCCTGGCGTGAGATTGCCATCGGTTTTCTAAGTGTTCGCGCATGGCGCTTCCCCTTGGAAAATCTTCATCATTCCAGCTGTTTTACCGGTCCGCAGCGCAATCCTGCAGTCACACTGTCGGGAGTTATTGCGTGCATTCAAAAGTCGCTCACACGGCCGCACAAATGGGAGCGATGTGTGTGTCGTGCGCCGCAAGTTTGCTCATCCGCGGGCGCTGACGAACCGTCAGCGGTCTGACGATAAAGGTCGCGGGCGCGGCCAGTTGCGTTAGATATTTATAGCCTGACGTGACTTTGCCTTCCTTTCGCCTGACGGAGCTCACGCGCGGGCAGATGCTCGACCGCTACGAGCTCATCTACGCCGTGGCCCAAGGCGGGATGGCCACGGTCTGGCTGGCGCGCCTGAAGGGCAAGCACGGCTTCGAGAAGCAGGTCGCGATCAAGACGATCTTGCCGAGTTTCGCGGAGGACGCGCGCTTTCGTCGGATGCTGCTCGACGAAGCGCGGATCGCTTCGCGCATCGAGCACCTGAACGTCGCCCAGACGCTCGACCTGGGCGAGCACGACGGCCACCTGTACCTGGTGATGGAATGGGTGGAGGGCGACTCGCTCTCTAAGCTCAGCCGCGCCGTGGAGCGAGCGGGCAGCACCTTGCCGCTACCGATTTTGCTGCGCGTCGTGGTCGAAGCCTGCGCCGGCCTGCACGCGGCTCATGAGCTCGTAGGCGAGCAGGGCGAGCGTCTCGGCGTGGTCCATCGCGACGTCTCGCCGCAGAACATCCTGGTGAGCGTGAAGGGGCAAACCAAGCTCATCGACTTCGGCATCGCCAAGGCGCAAGCAGGGCCCAGCGAAGAGACCCGCGCCGGCATCCTGAAGGGCAAGCTTTACTACATGCCGCCCGAGCAGGCGCTGCGTCGACCCGTCGATCGCCGCGCCGACGTCTGGGCAATCGGAGCCGTGCTCTATCGCATGCTCTCGGGTCGCGCGCCCTACGAGAGCGCAAGCCCGGTCACGAGCTTGAAGCTCCTCACGACCCGCTCGGCTCCACCCCCACTACCCGATGCGATCGAGCACGAGCTCAGCGCGCTCGTGCTCCGCGCCCTCAACCCAGAGCCGGCCGAACGCCCGTCCACTGCGCTCGAGCTCCAAACTGCGCTCGAGCAGCTCGCGCCTGCGCTCGGCGGCCTCGCGACGAGCCAGGAGCTTGCCAGCTTCGTCACCGCGCACCTCGGTCAATCGCTGCAAGAACGGCGCGACAAGATCAGTAGCGCGCTCCGCGCGAGCGACGAGGCGCCAACGTCCGTGCGCTCGTTGAGCACGAAAACAGCGGCTGCACCGAGCGATCGCTCGGAAGCAGAAACCACTCCCGATCGGCGCATGCGGGTTGGCACGGTCGTTACCGATGCCTTCAGTCCCAGCGTGAGCTCGTCCGCGCTCACGCTGCAGATGGCGTCCCGACCGCCTGCGCCGCCACGCTCCGGCAAGTGGCCGCTCGCCGGCGCTGGGCTTGCGATCGCGCTGCTCGGTGTTTGGGGAATGGTGGGCCGCGCCGAGCCTACCGTCGTTCCGGCGCATCGCGCTGCATCTCCCCCGTCGCCGACCGCGCTGGCAGCACCGACGCGAACGGTTGCCGAGCCCTCACCGCCGGTCGTGACACCGGCCGCGCTACCCGCCGAACCATCGAGCGAAGCGCACGAGCTGCCGGCGCCGGTGCTACCGAGCTCGCTGCCGCTCTCGGCACCATCCCCTGCGCGCGCGCCCAGCAAGGCCCCCGCCAAAGGAACGGCGAAACTCGCCAGCAATCAGCTCGTAGCCAAGACTTCGAGTCCCAAGCGTAAGGTGATCGACGATGGTTTCTAATCGCGTTCGCTCCGCCGGCGTCGCGCTTTCCTTGTTGCTACTCACCTCCCCTGCCTGGCCAGCGCCCAGCGAAAGCCAAAAAGAGACTGCCCGTACGCTGATGGCGGAAGCGCGCGAGCTGCGCGAAGCCCGAGACCTGGCGGGCGCGCTGTCTCGCTTCCAGATGGCCGACGCGATTATGGGCGTAGCGACGACGGGCTACGAAGTCGCCGCTACGCAAGCAGCGCTCGGTCAACTCGTCGAAGCTCGCGCCACGTTGCGCAAGCTGCTGAGCGCGCCGGCGAGCCCCGACGATCCGGAGCCGTTCAAGACCGCGCGGGTCAAAGCCAAAGCGCTCGACGCCGAGCTCGCGGAGCGCGTCGGCTCGCTGCGCCTGCAGGTGAAGGGCGCAGACGACTCGCTGCGAGTCAGCGTCGATGGGATCGAGCTCACGCGCGAAGCCGTTGTCGAGGCTGTTCAAGTCAACCCGGGCTCGCACCGACTCGTCGCGCGGAGCGCCGCGAAAGAGCAAACGCGGGACGTCGTGGTCGCGGAGCGGGAATCGGTCCCAGTAAGCTTCGATTTCAGCGAAGAAGCGGCCGCGGCGCCGCCCGCCGCGCTGGCACCAGCGGCTCGTGACCAGCCCGAGCCGCCCCCGCTCGACGCGCCTTCGGCAGCGCCGCCCGGCGCGAAGTCGAGCGTGCCGACATTGGCGTACGTGGGCGGGGGCGTAGCGCTCGCGGGGCTGATCGTCGGCAGCGTGACCGGCAGCATGGCCCTGTCTCGAAAGCATGCGGCCGAGCGCGGTTGCGTGGACCAGCAATGCCCCCCGTCGACCTGGGACGATTTGGATGGCGCGAGCAGTCTCGCTACCGTCTCGACCGTGAGCTTCGTCGTGTGCGGCGTCGGCGCGGCGGTCGGCATCGGTGCGCTGTTGTTCGGCGAACGCGACACGGTGCGGTCATCGCTCACCGTCGGCGTGCATCCGCGAAGGCTCGATGTCACGGGGAGGTTTTGAGGTGAGGCGTGCCATCGAAACGTCGACGTGGCTGCTCGGTTGTCTCTCCCTGGTCGCCTGCAGCTCGCTGCTGGCGAC
>JBEHXA010000373.1:0-7616 GCA_048498935.1 Myxococcota bacterium | reverse complement strand
TCGGCCATTCGACTTCGGTCGTGGCTCGCCGGCACTTTCCGACGTCCGAGCAGTCGCGGTACTGCTTGGCGGTCACCTCGTACAGGTCGATGCAGAAGGGATCGAGCGTCACGTTGTGGCTCGGCTTCTGATTCGGTCGGGCGTCCTTGGCGTCGGAGCCCATGAAGTATTGCCCGGCCGGGATCAGCACCATGTTTTCGGGGCAGGTGAGCGCGGGGGCTTGCGACGCACTCGGTGCCGGCGGGGTGACGGCGGCGGGCAGAGCGCTGGCCTCCGGAGTCGGGGCCATCGCGCCGGGATCTTTGCCGCGGTTGCTGAGGAAGAAGCCGGCGACGCCCAGCACTCCCACGGCCGCGATGGCGCCGATAATGGCGCCGCTGCCCTTCTTGGCCACCGGCGTTTGAGTCGACAGCGTCGCGGGTGAGCTCGTGATGCTCTCGCTGGTGCGCGGAAGCCCGCCGAGCGTCGCGGGCTGGGTGCGGCTGGGCGATACGACCGGGATCTCGCCGGTGTGCAGCACCGTGTCGGAGAAAGAGCCGGCCTGCGCGTTCTCGAGATCGCGCCAGAATTCACGCGCCCTCGCGTAGCGATCGTGTGGCCGCACCGCCAGCGCGCGCGCAAACACGGTCTCCACGGCGTCGGGCACCGCGGCCCCGAGTGTGCGCGGGGTCGGGCGCTGCTCGGGGTTGCCGGACGAGAACGCGAGCTGGATGAGATCGTCACCGTCGAGCGCGATCTTACCGGTGAGCATTTCGACTGCCACGAGCGCGAGCGCATACACGTCCGTCCACGGCCCGGTGGCGCCGTAGCTGCGGTTGAACTGCTCGGGTGCGCCGTACTGCGGCGTGAAGGAAGTCACGCTCATGCCGGTCTTGGCCAGCGCCGCTTTCAGCTGCGTGTTGTCGCTCATCATTTTGGCGACGCCGAAGTCGAGCACCTTGACCGTGGCCTGCCCCGCGCGCGGGTCCTGCCCCAGCACGAACAAATTGGCGGGCTTGATGTCGCGGTGCGCGATGCCCTTGCCGTGAGCGACATCCAGAGCGCTGGCGGCCTGCCCCAGCACCGAGACGAGCGCTGCGAGGGACCAAGGTGGCATGCCTGCGGCGCGCTCACCCTCGAGCAGCTCATCGAGCGGCTTACCTTCCAGCCACTCCAGCACCATGTACGGCATCCATTGGCCGTCGGGAGAGGTGTAGGTGCCGACGTCGCGCGCCTGCACGATGCCCGCCGTCTGACTGCTCAGCTCGGTGAGCAGCGCGCCTTCCTGAATGAAGGCGTCCCTGAATTGCTCGCGCTGATCCATCGGCGCGTTGGAGAGCCCATTGAAGAATTTAATCGCGACCGGCTTGTTCCAGATGGTGTGGATGGCGCGGTACACCACGGCGAAGCCGCCCTCGCCGACGAGCTTCTCGATCCGGTACTTTTCCGCGATGGTTTGGCCGGCGATGCCGAGCGGGTCTTTGACGCTCATGGAAGGTAGGGATCCTCAGCCCGCTAGGATAGGGCGTTTGGGCCGACGGGGTTTCACAAATTACCTCTGCTACTGGGGCCGAAATGCCGCGCAGGGGCCGGGGTCGGCTTCGCCGCGGGCCCCCAAACCACGCCGCGCTCGGCGAGATCTGCGAGGAGCGAGGCGGTGCTGGCGAGTACGGCTTCATTAAGCTCGCTCTGGAGCCGTCGTGCTGCGTCCTGCACCGCGGCGCCCAGCGTGCTTCCCGCCAGGAGCCGTTCGAGCACGGCGTGGGCCAGCTCGCTCAGCTCGAGATAGCGCACTTCGTGCTCGGGGCTCCGATAGACGAGCAGCGCGACCCCGCGTCGCGAAGGCTCACTACGATCGGTCTCCGCCTCGGGGAGCTCGTGCACGGCGTGCAGGTAGCGCACCAGGCGCAGCGCGGCGCAAAGCTCCACGCCGCGCTCGAGCTCGAGCGGCGCCGGAACGTGGCCGCGCGGCAGCGACGGCAGCGCCGAGACTTCGATGTGCAGCGACTCGTGGCGCGCGAGCTCCGGCAAGTAGCTGGGCAGGCGAGCGTCCTGCGCCCAAAGCGGCTCGCAGAAATCGAGCAGCTCGGTCGTCACGTCGCGCAGGTAGTGGGTGCGAGGGCCGTGCTCGCGCAGGAAGCGCGCGAAGTATTCGTCGAAGAGCGGGCCTAGTCGCGCGATGGTGCGAGGGATCGAGAGCCGCACGGCTTCGCGCAGGTTGCTTTGCACCAGGTCCCGGTACACCGCGAGGCGCTCGAAGCTTTCGAGTAGCGCGTCGGTGTCGGCGACCGCGACGCCGCGTTTCCGGCAAGACTCCAGGAGCGTAGCCCGCGTGGGCTCGCCGCCGAGCAGCAGCTCGCCGAGCACGCTCTCAAGCGCTGCTTGCACGGGTCTCCGGTTGGGATGCGCTGCCGGTGCTGGCGTCGTACACGGCGCGCAGCGCGCCGACTTCTCGCAGCAGCTCGGCTAGGGGGGGGATGTCGTTGTCGCGCTCGAGCAGCACCGGCACAGGTCCGGTGCGGGCGAGCGTATAGGCGAGGAGATCGAAAACGGGGTCGACCAGCGGCGCGCCGTGCGTGTCGATCACCAGACCCGACGGTCGTCGGCTGTGGCCGGCCACGTGGATCTCGATCACGCGCTTTAGATCCAGCCCGCGGATGAAGGCGTACGGATCGAAGCCGTGGTTGAGCGAGTTGACGTAAACGTTGTTCACGTCGAGCAGCAGGCCCGCATCGCTTCGCGACAGCACGCCGTTGATGAAGTCGAGCTCCGAGAGCTCCGGCCGCCCGGGGTGCAGGTAGTAGGTGATGTTCTCGAGCGCGAACGGCACCCCCAACACATCCTGCACGCGCCCGACGCGGTCAGTGACGCGCGTGACGGTTTCCTGGCAATGCTGGAGCGGCAGGAGCTCGTGAAGCATGCGCGGTCCCGCCGAGCTGAAGCACAGGTGGTCGCTGTGGAAGGGGGAATGGGTGCGCGCGATTTCGCGCTCGAGCTCGGCCAGGTAGACGGGGTCGGGCTCGGAGCTCGCACCGATCGACAGCGTGAGCCCATGGGTGACGAGCGGGTAGCGCCCGACCAGCTGCTCGAGCTGCGCCGGGTAGTAGCCGCCGCGGCGCATGTAGTTTTCGGGCGACACCTCGAGAAAATCGAGCGGCAGCGCGGGACCGTCCACGATCTCCTCGAGGAACTCCCAGCGCAACCCGAGCCCGACGCCGCCGAGCTTCGGTGGCGTCGGGAGTTGCGGAGCGGCCGCGGGCGGCGCGGTCACGAAAGTTCCCTTCTCAGCCGCAGGTACCGGCGCCGCAGCCAGCCTTGGCGCCGGCGGCCTTCTTTTTCGGTTTGGGAGCGTCGGCCTTGGGGGCTTCAGCAGGCTTGGCTGCTTCAGCAGGCTTGGCTGCTTCGGCTTCGGCTGGCTTGGCGGCATCGCCAGTGGCAGCCGCCTCAGCGGGGGCCGCTGCGGCAGGCGTTGCTCCGCTGTCTGCGGCTGCCTGCTCGGGAGCCGAAGCGGTGGCCGCCGGAACTTCCTTGGCCTCGACCGGTGTCTCGGCGGGCGGGGCCGAGCCACCGCACGCGACGGCGCTGAGCGCGGTGAGGGTCGCGAAGATCGAGCTGTAAGTCAGAGAGTGCGGCATCGGTCAGGCTCCTTGCAGAATGAGGACAGTGGCGTTGCCCCGAAGTGTACCCGGGAGCCCCTGCCACTGACCTTCCTGAGTACGGTGGGCGGGGCAAGCGGTTTCGGAGAGGATGATGATCTGGAATAAATTAATAAATTCGCTTATTTACTGGAGTGCTGCCGGAGCTTCGGCCACCAGGTCCAGCTCGATTTTGGCGACCTTGCCCACACTCGCTTCGGCGCGCGCGGCCTCGGCCGGGTCTGCGACGCCAGCCGCGCTTCGCGGGCCAATCTCGTGAGGGGCCAGCGGTAGTACGAGCGGGCTCGCGCTGCGGATCGCGAGCTTGAGCGCGCCTGGTGTCGTCGCCGCCAGCGGCTCCAGCTGCAGCTCGACTCGAACGGGAGCGCGAAAGCCGTGGAGCAGCAACGTACCGACCGCAGTGACGCGCACGCGGGTAGGGCGCGCGGCATTGAATTCGATCGCGCCTGCGCCCGGAGCTTCGACCGAAACGAGCTCGAAGCGAGCGCGACCGAGCTGCGTGCGTTTCTCGATTGGCACGTCGGCGCCGAGCTCGAGCCACTGTAAAGCCAGCGTGCCCGGCGACGCCGTGAGCTCGGCTTGTTCCGGCAGCGAGCTCGGGTCGACGCTGATGCCTTGTAGGTCCACTTCTACGCTGGCGCGCGTGCTCTGCAGATCGCGTGGCGAAAGCTCGATGCTGCCGCTCGTTATCGGCACGTGGCCGCTCGGCTTGGCCTTGCGTCCCGGCAAACTAAAGCGCACCTGGCTAGCCGCCGGGTCGATCCGAAACGTGCGCCGGCTGAGCTGAGTCGGGCTTTGGACCGACGCCAGAGCGCTGGCGCTCGCGAGCCAAGGCGCGGTGCGGCGTGGCGGGGGCTCGTGCTTCTTGCAATGGGCGCTGGCCAGCACGAGCCAGCACGCGCATGCGAGCTGTAGGCAGGTGCGAGGCGAGGGCAAAACGCGCGTCACCGGCTCAGCCTTGGGCAGCGCGCGCTTCTCGCGCCATACGCAGCTCCGTCTTGAGCACCGAGATCAAAACGCCGATCGCGCCGAGCGAAAAGATGCACAGCATCGGTCCGAGCGCGCCGACGAGCGCTGCCAGCAGCGTGAGCAGCACGAAGGTGTCGCGCTTGGTCAGCTGCGCGATGAAGCCGAACAAGCCTTTGGCGCTGTTGGTGGCCTGGCTCAGCGGGTACTTGAGCAGGTCGCCCGAGCCGATCTTGATCAGGTAGCGGTACTCGATCCCACTAGCGAGCACGCCGCACGCCACGCACACGATGCCCGCGATTGCGTACAGCTCGTTGCCCGTCGAGCGATAGAGCCCGAGTCCCGCGCCGCCGAAGAAGCCGTAGTTGGTCAGGTCGTCGCCGACGGTGTCGAGCCATTCGCCGAGCCGTGATCCGCGATGGCTGACGCGGCTCATCTCGCCGTCGCAGCCGTCGAGCACGCTTTGCGTTTGAAACAGCGTCGCCCCGAGCACGAGTGGCCAATAGCCGCCTTGCGCTGCGCTGACGGCACCGCCGATGCCGATGCCCAAAATACCGACCGACACCTGATTGGGACGGAGCGGGGTCTTGACCAGCAGCCGCGAGAAGAACAACGAAATGTAGCGGTTGAGGTGGCGCGACGTGAGTCCGTCTTGCGGCTTGCGCAGCGAGCGGAACAACGCGCGCTCGGCGCGGCTCGCGGCTTGGTCGGACCCGAGCTCGATGGGGGCGAACGCGTAAGCGACGTCAGGCGGCTTGGTGACGTGGCGCACGTCGCGCTCGTTCCCAGGAGCTAGCTCGGCCATCAGCTCCTTGAACGTGGCGCGGTGCACGAGCCAGTCGGTGCCGACGCGCAGCCTGGCCGAGCCCGAAGGCGCGCTCTCGAGCACCGGGATGCGCAGGCGCGGATCGACGAGCGCCGCCCGGAGCTCGCTCGCGTCTGGAGCGACGACCACGCACGACGCGCCCGCCGCCTGGGCGTCGAGTGCCAGGCGCAGGCCGACAGGCAGGCCGCCGAGGCGGCGGTGGGACTCGCCGGCCGGCTCGAGCACGAGCGCCACACTCGCTGGCTCGCGGCCCGCTTCGAGGTTTGGCGGCATGGGCTGGGCAGGGCTAACACCTCGCAGAGTGGCCGACAAT
This sequence comes from Myxococcota bacterium, assembly GCA_048498935.1. GTDB lineage: Bacteria > Myxococcota_A > Polyangia > Polyangiales > Polyangiaceae > PMG-095. The sequence continues at coordinate 1,876 of JBEHXA010000373.1, read as the reverse complement.
CCCTCGGAAATCCGGCTGCCATCGCTAGCAGAACGAGCTGGCGGGACCGGTGCTATAACGCCGCCGTGCCGTACTCCTCAGAGTTCCGTTGCTTCGCCGGCTGTGAAGGCTCCTGGCCCGTCACGCGACCCATTTATCGTTGCCCCAAGTGTCAGGGTCTGTTGCAGGTGGTTCACGACACGACGGCGCTCAAGGACCGCAGCGGCGCCGCGTGGATGAAGCTGTTCGACGATCGCTACAAGCAAAACGTGTGGCCCTACGGCTCGGGCGTGTGGGGCAAGCGCGAATGGGTGATGCCGCAAGTGCCGGACGAGATGATCGTCTCGATGTACGAGGGCGGTACCAACCTGTTCTGGGCCGATCGCTACGGCAAAGAGATTGGCATCACGGATCTGTGGGTCAAGCTGTGCGGCAACAGCCACAGCGGCTCCTTCAAAGATTTGGGCATGACCGTGCTGGTCAGCGTGGTGCGCATGGCCATTCAAGAGGGCTTGAAGGTCAAGGCCATCGCGTGCGCGTCGACCGGTGACACCAGCGCCGCGCTAGCCGCTTACGGAGCTGCCGCGGGGCTACCGGTGGTGGTGCTGCTCCCGCACAACAAGATCTCGACGGCTCAGCTGGTGCAGCCGCTGGCGCACGGCGCGCTGGTGCTCGGCCTCGACACCGACTTCGACGGCTGCATGGAAATCGTGCAGCGGCTCGCGGCCGAGGGCATGGTGTACCTCGCCAACTCGATGAACCCGCTGCGGCTCGAAGGGCAAAAGACGGTCGCGATGGAGATCGTCCAGCAGTTCGACTGGCAAGTGCCGGACTGGATCATCCTGCCGAGCGGCAACCTGGGTAACGCTTCCGCGCTGCACGCCGGCTTCAAGCTCATGCGCGAGCTGGGCGTGATCACCAAGTACCCGCGCCTCGTGGTGGCGCAGGCCGAAAACGCCAACCCGCTGTATCGCGCCTGGAGCGAAGGCAAGCGCACCGTCACGCCGATTCAAGCCAAGCCGACGCAAGCTACGGCGATTCAAATCGGTAACCCGGTGAGCGCGCCGCGCGCGATCCAGGCGCTCGAAGAGCTGAACGGCATCGTCGAGCAAGCCAGCGAAGAAGAGCTGTGCGAAGCCGCCGCGCGCGCCGACCGCACCGGCATGTACACTTGCCCGCACACCGCCGTCGGCCTGGCAGTGCTGGAAAAGCTCGTGAGCCGCAACGTGATCAAGAAGGGCGAAAAGGTGGTCTGCGTCTCGACCGCCAACGGCCTCAAGTTCACCGAGTTCAAGGTGAAGTACCACGAGGGCTCGATCCCCGGCGTCACCGGCAAGCTCAAGAACCCGCCCGTGCTGCTACCGCCCAGCTTCGACAAAGTCGTGGACGCGATCACGCAAAGATTTGCGTGATCGCAACTTGGTCTCCTGCCGTTCCTTGGTGAAGCGCCTCGCGACCATCGCCGACTGAGGCACCGCTGGCGCTCGGTCTCGCCGAGTTTTCTTCACTACGGTTTTCTAGGGGCGATCGTGATCTGATCGTGCCAAGGTCGGTTGAGGGCGATCCAGCTCGCCCCTCGAGCGGGCTCGCCAAGGCGTACAGAAGCCGTCGCGTCGGACGTTTTCGTACGCGAGCAGGCGGGTTTTTGAAAATCCGGCGAGGCCGGGCGCCGATCGCGCTTCGAAACACGAAGGACGCGAGACGCCCGGGCAAGGCACGGAGGAGAACTAGAAAGTATAAGCCGCGGCGGCGCCGCCGCCTTTGGGCGAGGCGTACGGAGCGACGACGAGCTTGGCCTTCTTGGGGAGCTTGTCGAGCTTGCCGGTGGTGGTGGGCGTTGGGCCGGCCCCAAACGCTCTCGCCCATGCGGCGGTCGAGCTTATACTTTGAAGTGCTG
>JBEHXA010000372.1:0-7664 GCA_048498935.1 Myxococcota bacterium | reverse complement strand
GGTGCCGTTGGCGTAGCCGGCGATGGAGCCGTTTTTGGCCACGTACTGCTGCAAGCGGTGAGCGTTGAAGCCCTCGGGGTTGGTGAGGTACCCGGTGTGATCACCGACCGCGACCAACGAAACGCCCAGGTGGCTGAGCAGCACCGCGGCGTTCGAGCCGACGTTGCCGAAGCCCTGGACCATCAGCTTTTTTCCCTTCAAATCGAAGCGGTTACGCTTGGCCCACTGAATCACGCAGTGCACGAGGCCCTGACCGGTCGCTTTTTCACGACCGACGGTGCCGCCGCTGGCGATGGGTTTGCCGGTGACGACGCCCTGCACGTCTTGCTTGCTGACGATGCCGACCGTGTTCATGTAAGTGTCGACCGCCCAGGCCATGACCTGCGCGTTGGTGCCGACGTCGGGCGCCGGGATGTCGTAGTCGGGCCCGATGTTGTTGCCGAGCGCATGGAAAAAGCGGCGAGTGATGCGGCCGAGCTCGGAGCGCGACACTTCACGCGGGTTGAACTTGATACCGCCCTTGGCGCCGCCATAAGGCAGGTTCATGAGCGCGCACTTCCACGTCATCATGGCGGCCAGCGCCTTGAAGTCGTCGAGCCCCGCGGACTCGTGGTAGCGCATGCCGCCCTTGTAGGGCCCGAGCACGTTGTTGTGCTGGATGCGGTAGCCCTTGAAAACCTTGAACTCCCCGCTGTCCATCTTCACCGGGAAGTTCACGATGATCTCGTTTTTGGGCTGCGCGAGGATGGCGCGCACATGCTCGGGCAGCTCGATCACCTTCGCGGCTTGATCGAGGTACCCCTGAATGACTTTGAAAAACTCGTACTTTTCAGCCGGCGCGCGGCTCGGCCGTGACTCGCCCGGAATGCTCGGAGGAGCGGATTGCATGCCATCCATCATCCCAGGTACGACCCCGCGCGGCAAAAAGTAACGCGCCAGAAACGACCACCAACACCGACACCGGCACCGCGTGAAGCCAGTACTCGGGCGTCGCCCCGGCACCGCGTAGCAGCGGCACGACCAGCGTCACAGCCACGTAGCAGGCGAGCGCGAGCAGAACGACGCGGCGCCACCCGGGTACGCGCTCGCAGCCGACCAGCGCGCCTGGGTGCTCCACCGCACGGCGACGGAACCGGCTCGCTAGCCAGTACCGAACCGTCAGACACAGCGCAGTGAGCCCGGCGAGGTAGGCGCCAATGCCGATCAGCCGGTGAACGCTCTGAAATGTCAGCCCCAGCGCGCTCGCCGTCAAGTGACCGAACGCCACCGAGAGCGCGATGCGGAGCGTATTGACCAGGATGGTCGCCGCGTAAGCAAGCACCAGCCATCCCAGGAGCGACTGCGCGCGATCGCTCCAAGTCGGGAAGGGCCGCACGAAACCGAGCGAGAGCGAGAGCAACGCGACGATCATGAAGTTCACACCCGCGCAAGCAGGTGAGATCAGGATCGAGAGCTCGCGGCTCAAGTACCCCTCTCCTGCGCGGAAGGAGAAGGAGCGCCCCAGCACGAGCTCGCTCAAGCTCGCAGTCGGCGCGAGCACCCAGCGCAGGTCTTCAGGGGTGGCGCGGCTGTAGTGCAGCTTGAGCAGCGTCGCGAGCACCACCGCACCCGCGACGACAGCGTAGCGCTCGAGCCAGCGCCTCACTGGGCCAGCTCCGAGCGACGGCGCTGAGCAGCACGCGCGGTGACGAGCACCGCAGCGAGCAGCAGCAAGAGCCAGAGCTCAGGCTCGTCGGCGCCGTCGGCGCTCGGCCCGATCGCGCTGTTGGAGACGCCGTCCGGCATCGGTAGCGGCTGATCGACGTTTTGCGCGGCGCCGCCCGGGTTGACCACCTTTTTCGCCACCGCCACGAACGACGTGTACTCGGTGAGCAAGTTGTAGCGCAGTCCGAGCGCAGTGATCTCGCTCTTGGCCAACGTGCTCGGCTCACCGAAGCCGAAATCCGAGAGCGTGGCGATGCGGCTCCGCGCCCACAGGAAGCTCAAGGCGCGCTGCTCGGGCCGTGATTTCAGCTGGCCGACGTCGAAACGCTGGCGGTACGGCCCCTGTCCAGAGATACCGCTCAAGGTCACGAAACCTCGCGCATCACCGCGGTATTTTCCCTGGATCACGATCGGGCGTTCGGCGAGCGCGTCCGGGATCGCCTTCGGTTCGATGTCGTAGGCTGCGAAGCCTTCGTAGCTGACCTTCGTGTCGGTCAAGACCGGCGCGCGCACGTAATCTCGCAAGCGCGCCGCGACCGCGTTGGCCTCGCCGGGCTCGGTGACGACGAACGGCTCGCCCTGCCCGGCCTTGGCGACGCCTTCGATCAGGTAGCGGTTGACGCTGCTGCCGATACCGAATGCGAACACGTTCGCGTCGGACAGCTTGCTGCGCACCAAGTCGATCGCGGCCTTGTCCTGACCGATGTAGCCGTCGGTCACGACCAAAAAGCTGCGCGAGATACCGTCGCTCTTGGAGAGCGCGAAGGCGCGTTCGAGCGCGGGCAAGAGCTCGGTGCCGCCACCGCCCCGCTGATCGTCGATGAAGCGTGTGGCCAGCGCGATGTTCTCCGGAGTCGCGGGTAGCGAGCGCTCGGCCAGCAGCTCGGAAGCACCGGAGAAGAGCAGCACGTTGAACTTGTCGCTCGTCCGCAGCCCCCCGATCAGCTCACGCAAGAGCTTCTTGGCGGTCTCCAGCGGAAAGCCGCCCATGCTGCCCGAAACGTCGACGATGAACACGTACTCACGGGGCGGGATGAGCTCGTTCGGCACGCGCTTGGGCGGCTCGACCTGCAGCAAGAAGAATTTTTCGTTGCCGCCATCGAACAGGCTCAGGCCGGATTGAATCACGTCGCCCGCCAGGCGATAACGCAGGATGAAGTCACGATTGCCGCCCGCTCGCTCGCTCGGCGACAGCTGAAAGCGGCGCAGGCTCGGGTTGTCCTGGCTGACCGAAATGCTGTGCGAGGGGCTCTCCACGTTCTGCACCGGGATCGCGGTCGCGAGCGCGCCGGTGAGCTCGAAGCCGTAGCTCGGCGCGGTGCCGCTCGGGGTATATGGGCTGGCGATGAACGCGTCCTTGGCGGACGCGCCAGCTGCCGGTCGATTCGAGTATCGCGGACCGACGACGGTCGGATAGTCGAGCTCGTACACACCGCTGGTCGGCACCAGCAGCTCGCTGTAACGCAGGCTCACCTCGACGCGGTCGCCGGGCATCACGTTGGCGACCTTCATGCTGAAAACGTTGGGGCGGTCCTGCTCGAGCAGGCTCGCGCTCTTGCCCGCTTTTTGCGCCGCCTCGAAGGTTTGTGTCGCTTGCTGGCGCTCCTTGATCTGCGCCTCGATCACCTGATCGCGTACTTGCATGCGCATGCCGTGCACGGCAGCCCGCGTCGAAGCCGGGAAGACGTAACGGGCGTTGAGCGGCTTCTTCCCCGCGTTGTGGTAGGCCTGCGTCACCGTGACCTCGGCGATCACGCCCGTGATCTGAACGTCGACCTTGGTCGACTCGAGCGGCAAGGCATCCACACTCGGGTCGGCTCCTTCGACCATGAAGTAGGGCGACAAGGTCTTGTCGACGGCGGGGGTCTCGGCCGAGGCCAGAGCCGGCGCGGGGGAAAACGAAAGCCAGGCGACGAGGCCGAGCAGCCAAAAGCGCACGCAATCACGACCGGGTAACGACAACGACGACATGGGAGAGTCCTCCGCCCGCCCGAATTGCAACCGGCGTGCGCGCACGCGACCGCACGAATTCCGCGTAAATTCGCGTCCCCAGCCGGGCGCCCCGTGTCCGGCCCGCCACGAGACGCGGGTCGGCAGACACTCGTAGTATCCTGGCGGAATGTTGGGAGTCCGCTCTTGCTCGGTCGGGTTGCTGCTGCTCGTCGGCTCGCTCGCCGGTTGTTCGTCCGACGATGACGAGCCCGGTCGAGACACCGGCGGCGACGGCCCGCCCACCGTCTCGGGCGACACGTTTGGCGACGCGCACGCGGGTGTCTACCACCTGGGTCCGGTCGACTTCGACGAAACGCAGTGGCACAACGCGTGCGCGCCGAAGGGCGGGTACCGCTCGGAGTTACGCCCGAGCGTCGGGCTGGGCGGCGAATTCTTGGCCGGCGTGTCCAACGAGCTGTCGCAGGCTGGCGGGGTGTGCGACGCCTGCATTCTGATCGAGACCGAGAAGGGCAAGTCGATCGTGGCGCGCGTCGTGACCTACGGCGTGGAGCACGCGGCAGGCGACATCGACGTGAGCCCCAGCGTGTTCGAAGCCATCCACCAGAACGAGAACCCACGCAACATGACGTGGAAGTTTGCGCGCTGCCCCGAGGTGGGCGGCTTTCAGTACGAGTTCCAGACCGGCGCCAACGTCTACTGGACCAGCTTGTGGCTGCGGAACCCGCGCGTACCGCTCACCAAGCTCGAAGCCAAGAGTAAGAATCACCCGACTTTCACGGAGCTCGCGCGCGCCTCCGACGGCACCTTGACCGAGGCGAGTGGTTTCGGTGACGGGCCGTTCACGCTGCGCGCGACCGCTATGGACGGGCAAGTCGTCAGCGAAGAGCTGCCCGGCTTCAAGCCCGGCGAGCTCGTGAAATCCGAGCTCCAGTTCGAATAGCGAGCCGGCTCAGTGAATGAGCCCGCTGTACGAGGCGTACAGGTACACGATGGGCGAGACCACGATCAGCGCGTCGATGCGATCGAGCATGCCGCCGTGCCCAGGCACGATGCCGCCCGAATCCTTGATGCCGGTCGAGCGCTTGAGCAGCGACTCCACCAAATCCCCCAGCTGCCCAAGCGCACCCGCGAAGAGCGCTAGCAGCAAGGCGTGCGCCAGCGGCAGCGCGGGCAGGTACCACAGGCTGGCGAGCGCTCCGCCGGCACTGGCGCCCACCAGCGCACCGACGAAACCTGCGCGCGTCTTCTTCGGGCTCACGGCCTCGTACAGCTTCGTCTTACCCAGGAAGCGGCCGAAAAAGTAGCCGCCCGTGTCAGCCAGCCACGAGAACGTGAGTGACATGAACACCAGCTTGCCACCGTCGTCGCCGCCGTCACGACGCAGCAGGGCGAGCGCCGCCAAAAGCGAGCCGACATAGAAAGGTCCGGCCACGCCAGCCAGCGTGCGGAGCGCCGCCGTTTGCATGTCGCCGAGGCGCCAGAGCGGCGTGAGCAGACCGACGATCGTGACGCCCGCGATCATCGCGAAGAGCGCCTTGGGATCGCCCGAACAGCAGTAGGTCGTCGCGCACGCGACGAGCGCGGTCAGAACGCCGATGCCCTGGGCGACGCGGTCGCCGGGGTGAGTCATGCGGAACAGCTCCGCGGCGGCCACCGTGCACGCCACCAGGACCAACGCGAAGAAACCCCACGCCGGGCCCTTGAACAGCAACCCCAAAAGCGGTGGCACCACCACGGCGGCTGTCAGCAGGCGAATGGCCAGGTTGCTTTTCACGCGCGGCACGGACGTATCAAGGCGCCCCGAATTGCACAAGTATTTCCGAAAATTCCGATGCTGGCGCGCCGGGCCGGTGGTGCCGCGCAGGGCTTGCGCCCATGCCCGCCCAAAGGTACGGCAAGGGGCTCTTGAAGTTACCGACCGTGCGCGCGCTGCCGGATCTTCGGCGTTTTCTTCGCGGCCGTGCGGCGCTGATCGGCGTCGCGGCCACGCTCGGCCTGGCTTCGCACTGCGCCTCCCCCAAACCCCCGGAAAAGTCGCTGGCGGGTCTGGCGCAGGCCCTGGGAAAGGCCAGCGGGGGCCTGGTCGACGATCGCGACATCGCCTGGCAGGGCAGCCCGGGCTTCTTCACGGAGACCTTCTTCGGCCGGCCGCTGCTGTTCCTCTCCCGCAAGGGCGAGCAGGCTCCGCGTGACCTGTATCGCGCGAGCGTGCGCGTCACCCAAGCCGGGCAGGTCATCGACGTGCGGGAGGTGCGTAACCTCACCGACACGCCGCTCGGTGACGACGTAGGCCTCGAAGCGCGCGGAGAGCGCGCCAGCTTCGCCACGCTGGCCTACGGCAAGATCCAGGGCATCAGCGTGCTGGAGCTGCCCGGCATTCGCAGCAGCGACCGTCCAGAGGCACTGATCGATCGCGTGCTGCTCTCGCTCGCATCGCTACAACAGACGGGAACGCTGCGCGGCATCGGCAGGACGGACATCGTGCTGGACGTCCCGGCCGACCACGCTCGTCTCGCGCTCGACCCCGAGCGACTCACGATCGACTTCGGACAACCCGGGCGTAACCTCACCTTCGACGTCGCGTCGCGCAAGCTGTCGGCGCTCGACGGCGGCGAGGTGTACGCGGCGCGAGCGGTTCCGCAGGTGTACGGCGGGAAACCGGTCGTGCATTGGCTGGTGGATCTGGTGCGCGCCGAGGTGGGGCCCGAACCGATCGCGTGGCTCGAAAACAAGGTTTTCGGCGCTGAAGATCAGGTCAAACGCGCGGCGTACGCGCTGCTCGCCAGCAAGGCCGACACGGAGCTGAAGGTCGACGCCGAGAAGAACGTCGTCGCGCGCGTGCTCGACGCCGCTGCTTTCACCGACGCCGTCGACACCTGGCCGCCCCCCAACGTGCCGTCGATCTGGAAGGATCCAAAGCCGACCGAGGGCGTTTGGAAGCCTATCAGCTACCCGTTCTTGAAGCCGATGCCGGGCCTGCTCCCCGGCGGAGGGCAGCCACCTCCCTACTTCTACCGCACGACGATCCGCCCGGATTCGAAGCGACCGTACGCCGAGGTGCTGCTCATCGCGCTCGACATGCGCCAGCTGGAGCTGGGCATGCAGGCCGGTTACGAAGATCCGAAACCGACGATCGGGGCTCCAGGTGACGGGCGTTTGCCCGACGATCCGGCGGTGTATCGGCGCATCGTCGCGACCTTCAACGGCGCCTTCAAAACGACGCACGGCGCCTACGGGATGATGGTCAACCACCGCGTGCTGCTGCCGCCGGTGAAAGGCGGCGCCAGTGTGGTGGTGACCGACTCTGGAGAGGTCGGGCTCGGCAGCTGGCCGAATTCGACCGACATTCCGCCCAATATCGTCTCGTTCCGGCAGAACCTCGACCCGCTCGTGGAGGACGGCGTCGCCAACCCCACGGGCCGCAACCTGTGGGGCTGGCAGCTGGAAGGCGAGAGCGTGATGACCCACCGCTCGGCCATCTGCGTCACCTCGGCTGGGCACCTCTACTACGCGTGGGGCGATGAGATCGACGGCGCCACCCTGGGCAAGGCCCTGCGCCAAGCCGGTTGCTCGTACGGCATCCACCTCGACATGAACCCGGCGCACACCGGCTTCGTGTTCATGGATGTGCTGAACCCCCGGAAGCAAAAGGCCGAGCTTCGCATCGCCGACATGGGGATGAAGATCGCGATCGACAAGTACGTTCGCGGCGCTCCCAAAGACTTCTTCTACGTAATGGTGCGAGACGCCTCGCCGCCCAAGGCCGAAGGGCTCGACTGGCTGCCGGACGTGGGCGTGCAACCACCGCCCTCCTGGCTCACCGGCATCTTTGGCGCGAAGCTTTCGATCGGCAGCGTCGAAGTGCAGCTGACGCGCTTCGAGAAGGGGCACGTCGCGTTCCGCGCGCGCGCGGGCGCCAAGGAACCGGGCGCTTGGGGAGCCGCGGGCGTGAAGCTCTCGCTCGACGAGCGCGAAGCTCACGAAGTCTTGGCGGCGATCGGCCTGGG
>JBEHXA010000371.1:0-7667 GCA_048498935.1 Myxococcota bacterium | reverse complement strand
GGGCGCGGCCTCCACTCGGTAGTCGAACTTGTTCGGCAAGAAGCCCGCGAGCAGGTTGCCGACCTCCAAGTCTTCGAGCCCGCGCGCGCCCGCTCCGGTGAGGGGCGGCAAGGCGAGCACGCTGCGCACGTAAACTGCGCCGCTCGCCGAGGCCGAGTTGTCGCTCGCATGCTGCGCGTCGGGGCTGTCTTCGAGTCGAGCCCCGACCGCCAAGTCGCCGTCGGAAACGGCCACGCCGCTTCCGAAGCGGTCGTCCGCCCCAGTGTTGGTCGCCTTCACGTAGGCTTGCTGGGCCCAGCCCGTGTTGGCGCGGGCGAACAGGTAAACGGCGCCGCTCTGCGCCGCCGAGTCGCTCTGTTGGTTACCGTCGATCCCGGTGGCGCTGCTGTCTTCGCCACCGTCGAAGTTCGTGGCGCCGGTCGCGCCCACTGCGAGCACGCCCTGGCCGATCGCGACCGCCGAGCCGAAGGAGTCGCCCAGCTCGGAGTTGGATGCTTTCAGGTAGGCGGCTTGCTCCCAGCTCGTCTTCTGACCGGTGTTCACGAAGACATACGTGGCCCCGCTGCCCGGAGCGTCGTCGTCGTTCGGGTTTGCGTCCACGCCGGTGCCGCTCGAGCTCTCGCCCGGCGCGCCCACCGCGACGACCGACCCGTCGATGGCGACGGCGCTACCGAATAGCGCACCCGTGCGCGCGTAGCTGGCCTTCAAGAACGCGGTCTTCACCCAGCTCGCGTTGTTCCATTGAAACACATAGGCAGCGCCGGTGTTCGGAAAGCTATCGATGCTGTCGTCGACGCTATTGCTACTTTGGCCCGGGGCGCCTACGACCAAGCGCTCCCCCGAGATCGCCACGCTCGCGCCGAACAGGTCGCGCGCTCCAGGACGCGGAGCCACTACCGCTTGCTCTTCCACCCAGCCGTGCGGGCCGCGTCGAAACGCGTAGACCGCACCCGCGTCATCGAGGTTTCCGGACTGCTCGTGACCAGGCGCACCGACCACGATCACGTCACCCGAGACCGCAACCGCCGTTCCGAAGCGAATGCCCAGGGTGCTATCCGACGCCTTCAAATAGGCGCGCTGAGCCCATTGCCCGGCGACGCGCTGAAACACGTAAGCCGCGCCGCTCGGATCTTGCCCGAGCAAACGGTTGCTCATTTCACCCTCGACCCCACGGCCCGTGCTGTCTTCGCCCGGCGCGCCCACTACCAGCACGTCGCCCGAAATCGCGACCGCTGCGCCGAAATTGTCGAACTGCTGCGGGTTCGACGCCTTCAAAAAGCTCTGCTGGCTCCAACCTGCCTCAGTTTTGACGAATACGTAGGCCGCGCCGCAATCGGTGAAGTCGCTCGTGTCTTCAGGCGAATCGACTCCGGTGCCGTTGCCGTCCTGCTCCGGTGCTCCGACGACCAACGTGCCTTGGGAGAGCGCAACACTCGTCCCGAAGCGATCGCCCGGCCGTACCCTCGAAGCCTTCAAGTAAACTTCGTCGAACAATACGCTCGCTCGTTCCACATCGATTTCGTACGCACGCTTGTCCGAATCGGTGACGACGGTGATGGTCGTCGGGACACCGTTGGCACTGAGCCCGATCGTTATCGGAGGCGAGGCTACCCCCGAGTTGACCAGATCGGCGTTGACCCACACGGTCTCGCGCGGATCCTGCGCAGTCGCCGTCACCGTGAGGTCGGGAGCGGCGAGCCCGATCCGCACGTGATACGGGCCGCTGTAGTCGGGATCGAACTGCGGTTCGAGGACACCGATAGATAGCTCGATCGACTTCAGACCCGGCACGATCGGTAGCGGAGCGTTGCTACTGCCACCACCACCGGTCCCGGAGCTACCGGATGTGTTTGCGCCACCGGTGCCTGTCCCGCCATTACTACTGGCGGCGTTACCACCCTCGGCGCTGCTGCTGCCGGCTGTAGGTGCGCCCGTGCTGTTGCCGCCTGTTGCACTGGTGCCAGCCGTGCTTTCCCAAACGTCGCTGCCGGCCGTACCGAGGTTGTCCGTGTTTTGAACCGTACCGCTGCCACCATTGCCGCTGCCAGCAGTCGCTTCCGCGTTCCCACCGGTGCCGCCTGCGTCCGTACCGCCGGTACCTGTCCCGCCGCTGCTCGCGCCACCCGTGTTCGTTCCGCCGACGTCTGCGCCGCCTGCGCTCGTTCCGCCTCCGCCCGTTCCGCCGTCGTTCCCACCGGCCGATACGGAACCTCCACCATCGACCCCCGCGGTGCCCTGACCGCTTCCTCCGCCTTCTCCGGCACCAGCTGAAGGGATTGCGCGGCTACCGGCAGCACCACCCGACAGCGGCCGTTCGGATCCGGTACCGCCCGACGCCTCGATGCCAACCGATCCGCTCGCGATGCTCGCCGAGCCTACTCCATCGCTTCCACCCGAGCCTGTCGTGCCGGGATCCTCAATGCCCAAGATCGAGGCACACGACGACGTCGACATCACGAGGGCACACAAATACGCAACGAACCTAGCAGTCACCGATTCAACCCCTCACTCCAGCCAACGAACTCAAGCACAGAGTTTCATCGATCGATTCCGCTGAAAAGCTTTGTATGTCCGGCCAGGGCAACTTTGCCCGTCCGAATTTGCCTCGGATCGTCCGCGGACGATTTCGGACGATTTCGGACGATTCACCCTGCGCGCGCCAACATCAGTGCGATGACGACGAGCGAGCTAACGTCAGATGGCGAGGAAACTGGCGCAAGCGTCCACCCGCGCGCGTAGTAGCCATTTGGCCCAGCTATTGCTCCAGCAACGCGTGTTGGACACGTGGTGGAGGCTTTCGCGTTTAGTCGCGGTCGAGTCCGCAGAAGGAGCACAACGCCGCTTGAAAAGATTCAGTATCACCGTGGGTTCTTCGCGCTCAGCAGGCGATAGGCCTTGGCGCGGGTGATGCCCACTTGAGTTGCAGCCTTGGTCAGGTTGCCGTTGCAACGCTCCAATGCCACGTCGAGCTCGGCGCGCTGGGCGTCATCCGCCGGGCGACGGCGGCGCGGCCTCTGGTCCGACGAGACCGGGGTCGCCACGTTCTCTTGCAGCGCACCCGCTACTTTGGCGAGCTTGAGGATGCGCTCGTCGGCGAACAGCGTGAGCAGCCGACGCATCATCAGGTCGAGCTCGCGCACGTTCAATGTCCAGGGACGCAGGCAGAGCGCTTCGGCCAGCCGGGCGTCGAGCGTCGGCGGAGCATCCCGCGCATGTTGACGCAAGAAAGCCTCTGCCAGATACGGAATGTCCGTGCGCCGCTGGCGCAGCGGCGGCAGCTCGAGCAGCACGCCTTCCAGCCGCGCCCGCAGATCGGCGCGAAAGCGCTTTTCCGCCACCAGCGTCGCGAGCGGCACTTGGCTCGCCGACACGAATCGAACGTCGACGCAGGCCACCTTGGTGTCACCGACCGGCATCACCTCGCCTTGCTCGATGACGCGCAGCAATTGCGCTTGCACGCTTTGCGGCAGTTCCGCGATCTCGTCGAGAAACAACGTGCCGGTGTCGGCAGCTCGAACGTGACCGAGGCTGCTCGCATCGGCGCCCGTGAACGCGCCCTTGCGGTGACCGAACAGCAACGCCGCCGCCAATGCCTCGGTGTAGCTCGCGCAGTTGACCGGCAGCATGGGGCCCGGCCTGCGGCTCCACTCGTGCACCGCATGCGCGAAGCGCTCTTTACCGGTTCCGGTCTCGCCCACGAGCATGATGGGCAACATGCTGTCGGCAGCGGCTCGTGCCTGAGCGACCACCCGCCTGAGCGCAGCACCGCCGAACAAACCGGGCCCGAGCTCACCAACCTCGACCACGTCCTCTGGCGCGCCGCGAATGGCGATGCCCACCCAGTCACCGATCCTGAGCACATCACCCTGAGAGAAGGCGGCCGAGCTCACTTGCTCGCCGTTCAGAAATACGCCGTTTTTGCTCTCCAGGTCACGAACCACGCAGAGCGGCCCGGTGCGACGGAGCTCGGCGTGACGCCGCGAGATCTCGTCTCCCGTCAAAACGACATCGCAGCCAGCATCGCGGCCAACGACGTGTCGCGCCCCGGACAGCCAAGTCACGCGCTTGCCATGCGTTTCCGGAAACACCCACTGCACCCCGAAGCCGAGACGCTCCGGGCAGTCCTCGTCTGTCAGGTGGCTCGACTCTACGGTCGAGGATTCATCACTCACCATCGCTGCCACCAAGGCACTAGCAGTGAACTCGATGTTAGGGAAGCAAACCGAACGACCTGCTCGATGACCTTCAATGGTCATCAGCCGCCCGTCCGCCCCTGCACCCGTTGCAAAAAGTCACGCCGAGCGGACAACTGCGTGAGCTATTTTTTAATCGAGCCCGTGCGCGCAACGCACTGTCCTCTAGTGGGGCTTCACCACACGATCGGATTGGCGCTGCGACTAGTGCCGCTCTCAGCGCCAGTAGCGCGCAGCGCGAGTGAGCTTTTTGCCAGCGCGCGAGGCGACGGCTAGGTAGCTTTCGGTTTTCGCTTGCTCGGTGCCCAGCACCAGCCCCACGCCGAAGGCGTCTTCGCGCGTCTCGGGGCCCGCATCGCCACGCGCCTGTAAGAGCTCCCGAGCGATGGCGTTGTGATTGCGTAGGTCGTTCAGGCTCCCGAGGCTGCTCTGCAGATCTTTCAGCACCTTCACGAAACGCTTGCGCGCAGAGTTGCGAGCCGGGAACAGCGAAGCCCAAAACTCGCTCCCGTAGTGCAGCTTTTTGACTGAAATTCGCAGCTTGTGGCGCGCTTCCGGCGCGAGTGCCTCGAGCTCACGCAGCTTGCGCTCGAGTTTTTTTACGCGCTTCGGCAGCACCTTCCGAGCTAGCCGCTCGAGCGGCTGCTCACGCCAGCGCCTCGCCCGCTCGCCTGGGGCGCTCACCCAGCGGCCGCCCGAGAGCCAAAGCGCGGTATCGCGCACCACTTTCTGGGCTCGTTCGCTGGCGAGCGCCGCCTGCGCCTCGGCGAGCTTCTTTGCTCGGCCCTCCCGCAGGGCCGCCTGCAGGTGATGGAGCTCGGAGGCGTGCTGCTCGTCAGCGTCCACGAGCGCGGTCACGCTCTCTTCCATGAACACGTCGTGGTCGCGAAGGGGTCCCAGCTGGTTGGTCAGCCAGCGCAACTGAGCTTTGATGTCCTGCGTCTCGGCGTCGTCCAGTCCGTCGCCGAATAGCGAGATAGCCGCGCGCAGACGTCGCAGCGCGACCCGCATTTGATGCACGGCGTCGTGATCACCGCGCTCGAAAGCAGGGCCGTTGAGCGCGAAGTGGCGCAAGCACGCCAGACCTATCCTGCGAAACCCACTTGCGACCGAAACTCCGGACTCGAGCTCGATGCGTTCTGCTCGCACCGCCTCCACGCGCTCGAGCGCGGCGGGCGTCGCCGGGAGCTGGCTCTCGATTTCCTGCTTCATGACGGGCGCTCGAGCTGCATCGTACATGCCGAGGAAGCCGAGCCCGAGGAGCCACCGTAATCCGCAATTCACGATTGCATATCTGACGCTCCGCGCGTGCGATCTGTCCCCGTTGAAAGATTCGCTCGCTTCGCCCAGAAAAAACGCGCACCCCCGCGACAAACTACGCAGTTCCGGAAGGTATCGGCAATCCAGCTACTGGGGCCAGTCGCTGCGCGTCAGCGGTGCCATTCGCGAGGAGCTCAAAGGTGTCAAACCATAGCCGGTACTTGGGAAAGCGCGTTTTCGGTCGTTCACTGGGCGCCCTGATTCCACTGGGGCTCGTCGCAATGGGCTGCACCAGTAGCCCGACTCAGACCCCCGCACCGCAGGATCCGAATACGCCTAATGCACCGGTCGACCCGAATGTCCCGGGCGCAGTAGCGGACCCCAACACCCCGAATCCGACGGATCCGACGAATCCCGTCGTCGATCCCAATAATCCAAACCCGGTGCAAAACCCGGACCCCACGGAACCCTTTACCCCCGGCTTGCCCTTCGACTGGTTCAACGACGTGAAGGTCCCAACGGGCAAGCCGCCCGTTGCGAGCTGCGGCGGAGCCGTGGCCCCTACGCCCGAGGCTGCGGCACCGGCGGTGGCACCGGCTTCGTTCGTGTCCACCTGCAGCGGCTGCCACACGGTGGTCGGTGGTGCCAACTCCCGGTACCCGGACTTGTACAAGTTCGCCGGGACGCTCGATCAGTTCAAAGCTCAGGTGCGCATGGGCGGCAAGCTCATGGCCGCCTACTCCGCAACGAACATTTCCGACGCGGATCTGGAAGCGGCGTTCAATTACTTCAAGGGCATCACTCGCGAAACCGCCACCTCGCCGATTCTGGGTGGCGTAGTGCCGCTCTTCAACGAAGCAGCGCGCGTGAACCCGCCGGTCGTCACCGTCCGCGCCGACGGCGTGATCGTCACCCGCGGCGCCGGCCGCGTGCGTGGTCGCCACGAGAAGGAGGGCACCTTCGCGAGCTTCGAGCCGCACTACTTCGAAGACCGCACCTACGGCTTCATCATCGAGGATTTCACGCCCACCGGGCAGAACCTGATCCGCACCACGTACCTGCCGCACAACCCGACGGATCACAACGGCAACCGCATCACGAACTGGCGTTCGTGGAAGCAGCGCGCCAACAACGCGACCTTCCAGTTCAACAACTACATCCCCGACGCTACCGAAGCCGACCTGCCGCCGGAGCTTTACGGGTTCAGCAACTTCAAGCAGATCCAGCAGTACAACGAGAAGACCGCTCCGCAAGGTCGCTCGTTCACCGTGGGTGAGAACTACGAGTTCGAGATCGGCATCTTCATCGATCCCAAGTCGATGACGTCGCCCGGCTCACGCGACTCCTACTACACGGACTGCTTCCGCTACCGCATCGGCGAGGGTGGCCTCACGCCCGACAATCAAGACATGGCGAGTGCGCCCGGCCCCGTGCTCGCGGCGCGCGGCGGTGCAGACACCACCATCGCCTGGATTTTGGACGAGCAGGATATCGAGGAGTCCATCGGCCAGATGGCGCTCAACATCCAGCCCGAGAACGTGCAAAACTTCGTCGAGGGTCGGCGTCTGTTCCACACGGACTTCGTCACCGGCCAGCACAGTGAGCTCGGCAACCAACCCTTCAACGAGCACAAGGACCAAGCCGGGCCGCTGTTCGCAACCACGGCTTGCACCAACTGCCACTTGCACAACGGGCCCGGCACCACCGTCGACACGTTCAGCAAGGACACCTCGATGGCGTTCAAGCTGTACAACTCGGGCGACCTCGGCGCCCAGCTGCAGCTGCAAGAGGGCACCGCTAGCCTGGCCAGCAAGGAAACCAAGACCGTGACGCTGGGTGACGGCACCGTCGTGACCCTCAGCAAGCCGAAGATCTCGGTCACCGCCAACGCGGGCACCATTGGTGGCTTCTCGGCGCGCGTCGCGCGTAAGCTGGTGGGCCTCGGTCTGCTCGAAGCCATCCCGGAAGAAACGATCCTCGAACGTGCGGATCGCCTCGACTGCGACCAAAACGGTATCTCGGGTCGCCCGATGTACGTGGCCGACCCGCTCACGGGTGCGCTGCGCCTGGGTCGCTTCGGCTGGAAGGCAGAGAAGGTCAGCGTGCTGCATCAGGCCTCGGAAGCTGCCTTCCTAGACATCGGTGTCACGAGCAAGCTCTTCCCCGACACGGACGCCACGCCCGAGCTCGCCAACCCCGAAGTGCTCAAGCTCG
>JBEHXA010000370.1:0-7685 GCA_048498935.1 Myxococcota bacterium | reverse complement strand
CCAGCACGTGCCCGAGCGCGAGCGCAGGCGGGTTCGGGTTGCTGTTCAGCTTGTTCCAGGTGAGGCCGTAGTCGACCGACTTCCAGATCTCGCCCTGGCCGCCGACGTACAGCTCGTTGGGATGCACGGGATCGGCGACCACATTGCCGATGCCGAATGCTCCGTCGCCGTTCCGGAGGCGCGCCGCGTCCATCATCGGCGACGTCACCTCTTCCCACACTCCCGGCGTGCCCTTCGCGGGCTCGGGCGGAAAGACGGGATCCGGGTCGAACACGACTTTGCCGCCGCTGCTCGAGTCGCTGCCGCCGGTGGTCGAGCCGCCCGTAGGTTGAGCGTTGTTCGTGCCAGCACTGCCCCCGGTGGTCGCGCTGTCGGTACCGGCGCTGCCGCCGCCGTCCATCGCGCTCGTGCCGCCGGTCGCTGCCGGCCCCGAGCCGCTACCGCCGCACGCCGTAACCAAACCAATGCACCCAGCGAACACCAGCGTGCTCTCCAGGCTCCGCCCACGAGCCGCCGACCTTCGCGCAAGCTTCGTCATAATTGGGTGCATTTCTACCTCCGTGAGCAATTCAACGCCAGCACCATGCCTCCCCCGTTCGGCGGCCAGGGCGTCCTTGTTAAGGTGGGTAACCCGGCCGAAAGGTGCGCTTCGCATTGCGACCATTCGAGCAGGTGCTCGGACAATGCCCCAAAACACCCGCGCCGAACGCGAGATGGAAACATCAGTATACGCAGGGTTTCCAGGTTTGGATCGGCGAATCGGAAAGTCCGAGCAGAGAAAATCGGGCTCAACGCTGGGTCGTGAAATCCCACCTACGAAACTTTTTTAAACAAGCGACGTTACCCGGCGAGTGTTGACCACGTCGCACCTATCACTAAGACTTGCCTCGGGTCTCATGCGCGGCTCGGTTGGTTTGGTGCTCGCGTTCGCTCTGGTAGGTTGCGGGTCTCCTGCCGCAGGCGGCGGCGAAGATCTAGGTGAAGGCGGCGCCGGTATGGGCGCGGCCGGCTCGGCATCGAGCGAAAGCGGCGCCGGCGGCGACGATCAGCAGGTCGACGATCCGGAGCCGCAGCTCAGCGAGCGCGATTGGGATGTGCTCCGCACCCTCTCGCCCGCAACGCTGCCGAAACCCGGACCCGACAAGAGTAACGCGTGGGCCGACGACGAAGACGCGGCGACCTTCGGCAAGGCGCTGTTTTTCGACGCGCGCTTTTCGGGAGCGCTACTGGACGGTGACAACGACGGGTCGCCGAACGCTCTCGGGATGAAGGGCGACGTGCACAAGGTATCGTGCGCCGGCTGCCATTTGCCCCAATCCGGCTTCTCCGACACGCGCACGATCCGCCGCGAAATTTCGCTGGCTTCGGGCTGGGTGCTGCGTCGCACGCCGTCGCTCCTCGACGTGGCTCAAAGCTCGATCTTGATGTGGGACGGGCGACGTGACTCGTTCTTCAGCCAGGCGTTCGGCCCGCTCGAGTCGCCGCTGGAGATGAACAGCTCGCGGCTGTACGCTGCGCAGCAAGTGCTAGCGAACCATCGCGAGGCCTACGAGGCCATCTTCGGTCCGCTGCCTGCGCTCGACGACGCCGAGCGCTTCCCCAAGCTCGCGCCCGATGAGGTCGGCTGTCGCTTTCTCGATCGCGACAACAAGTGCACCACGCCCATGCGCGGCTCGCCCGGCGACGGCGCCGAGTACGACGGCATGACTAGCGAAGATCAAGACGCGGTCACGCGCGTCTGGGTGAACATCGGCAAGTCGCTCGGTGCGTATCAGCGGTTGCTCGAGTGCGGGCCGGGTCGATTCGATGCATGGGTGCAGGGTGATGAAACCGCACTTAGCCGAGCCGAGCAGCGCGGCCCCGCGCTGTTCGTGTCGAAAGCCGGCTGTGTGAACTGTCACAGTGGACCGTTTCTATCGGACGAAAAGTTCCACAATGTGGGCCTGCAGCCGCAGCTCGTGGCCACGGTTTTCATCGATTCTGACGATCCCGGCGCCAGCGTGGGGCTAGCTAAGTTGCGGGAAGATCCGCTGAATGTCGCGGGCCCCTATAGCGATGGCGACGATGGCCGCATACCAGAGGAGACACCCGCCAGCGCCCTCGGCGCCTTCCGAACACCGCGCCTGCGCTGCGTTACGGGTCGTCCTGCACTCATGCACACTGGTCAACTTCGCACGGTCGCGGATGCGGTTGAGTTCTTCAATCGCGGCGGCGACATTTTCGGATTTCCTGGAACGAGCGAGCTCAAACCCTTGAGCTTGAGCACTCGTGAACGCGCAGACCTCGTCGCGTTCCTCGATACGCTGACCGGCCCCGGCCCGGCGGCGGAGCTGCTCACGCCACCGTAAACCGTCTAGTATTTAGAGAGGGTAGTATGTCAGCCAGACTGCTTTGTTCGATCACCGCGCTCTTCTTGAGCGCTCTTGCCTGTTCCTCCAATAGCGATAGCCCCGACGGAGCCGCCGGGAGCGGCGGTAAGGATGACGGTGGCAAGGGTGGTGGTGGTGCCACCCCGAACCAGCCTGGCACGAGCGGCTCCACCGGCGTCGGTGTCCCGCCGCGCACGGGCCCCAAGTTTGCGGGCGCGGCTTGCCCGACCGATCTGGGCTTGCCCGACGCTTACGCGCTGCCGAACGTCAACGCGGTGAGCGACGGCGACACCGTGCGCATTACGTTCGACCCGCAAGGCGACGCGAAGGACTACCGCGTCTACGCCGTACCGGCTGCGGGTGACGTCGACGGCGCGACCATCAAGAACGCGACCTACCGCTGCGCGGGCAGGACTGCGGTGCCGTTCCCGGCGCAAGAAGACTCGGACATGCCGCAGAGTGCGGCCACGCACACCAAAATCAACTCCAAGGTCGGCGGCTTCGATCGCACGACGGCGGACGCCACGCTGGGTTACGTGTTCACCACTCCCGGTGATGATCGCGTCCCGGTCTACGCGCTCGGCGACCCGAACATCAAGGCCGACAACATCGACTGCTACGCCATGCGTTGGCACGAGACCCGCGTGAAGCGCTACACCACCTCGGAGTCCGAGCGTGACGACCTACTCGCCAAGCGCTGGCGCGACGACGGCATCGTCTTTTACGTGCCGAAGCCGGACACGGCCGGCACCGAACAGGTCTATTCGGCCGAAGAAAAGACGCCCGCCGACTTTTCGCCGACCTATTATCTGAAGGACGGGGCCGAGCACCAAAAGCGCGAGGGCGACGGCATGCAGATCGCGCCGGCCTTCTCGGTGTACTCCGAGACGCAGGAAGGTGCCGAGCCGCTGATGCGCGTCTTCTACGCTCAGACGTGCGGGCGCAGCCACGACGAGCTGGTGCCGGGTGTGGCGCGCTTCAACAAGGCGTACGCGCAAGGCGACCAACCGGTCACGGAGCTCCACTTCAGCGGCATCACGGAAGACACCACGCTGGTGGTCGAGGCGCTCGACGACCTATGCCCGTACGTGGGCGCGCTCGCGCCGATGTCGCGGCCCGCGCGCAACAACGACAAGCTCCAAGACATGGTGCTCGAGTACCCGAAATTCCAGCTTCCGGACGAGCTGCGCGCTGCGTCGCCTGCGGGTGAGCTCTTCATCAACGGTCAGGGCAACGGCACGGCCCCCAAGGCCATCGCGCGGGCCTGCGTGAAGGTGAAGCCCGAAGCGCCGCCCGCGGCCGACTTCCGCTACTCGGGTGAGGTCGAGACCTTCTCGGAGCCGGTCATGAAAGGCTTCCAGATTTGGGAGGTCGAGAGCCCCACGTTCAACGTGCAGTTTCATTCGGTCGCCACCGACGAGTGGTCCGTCGGCAGCATGTTCAACGAGCTTTGGGTCACCTACGCGGATTGGGCGGCAGACACCAACGGCAAGATGCGTTTGACCCCGAAGGCGCGCGCCACCATCGCGGACGATAGCTTCGTGCACGCGACGATGGAGGTCGACATCATCAGCACTCAGCGGCGCTATCCGCAGCTCTTGATCAGCGACGTGGAGTGGCCGGTGCAGGACAACCTGGAGAAGGGCTCCACCGTGATCACCCAGCTGTTCGGCGGCATCACGGAGCGCATGCAGCTGCAGGTGCAGTTTTGCGACCACCGCAGCTGGGACGTGAACAATCAGTGCCCGAAGTACGATCTCGATCAGGTGGACGGCGAGCTCCGTCCGCACCCGGAGATGAACTCGTTCTTCGGCGTCGACCGCACCGTGAAGTTCGACGTCTACGCTTCCACGAAGCGCGCCTACGTGTACACGAACGGCATCCCGTACGGCTGCGTGGACCTGCCGCCCGGCAAGATCAAGGCAGGGTCTGCCACCGTGACCTTTGCCGACGTGCTCTATCACTCGGCCGTCGATCTCGACGTTTGGTACCCCTTCCACCGCGACAAGATGCAGATCATCACGTCGCGCCACTACTCCAACCTGTCCTTTTCGAGCGGCGTCGATGCTCCCGCCTGGGATGAAGCGCGCAACCCGTGCGTACCTGCATCGGGCTTGAAGGAATGAGAAAGCATTTCATGAAACGATTCACTTCTCCCGTCGTCATGCTGCTCGTCGCGGCGCTTTCGGCTTGCTCGAGCGACGGCAACGGTAGCGACCCGGACGGCGGAGCCGGCAAGGGCGCGACCGCCGGTTCGGAGAACAACGGCGGCTCGAACACGAGCGGTACGAGCGGCAACAGCGGTGGCAGCAATAGCGGCGGTAGCGGCGGCAGCAGCTCGAGCTCGGGCGGCGAGCCCCCCACGACGCTACCGGGCTCGACACCGAAGGCGATGCCGCTGCTCAGCCTGGACGCGCCTGCCTTTGCCTCCTCGAGCGAGGGCAACGCTAAGGCGGAGGCGGCCAAGGATCGCAATCCCCAGTCGCGCTGGGCGTCGATGGGCATGCCGGCCTGGATCGCCTACGATCTGTCCGGGGCGCCGGAAGCCGAGCGAGAGCAGGTGCTGGTCGCCTGGTACGCGGGCGGCGCCGTCGATTACATCAACACCACGCCCGACCCGGGCAAGCGTTTGCCCGTCGACTACACGCTCGAGATCAACACCGCGGACGGTGGCGGCGAGCCGCCCAGCGACGGTTGGCAGGTGGTGCAAACGGTGACGGGCTGCGATCGCAACGCCGGCCAGCGCCTCGTCAAGCTGGAGGGCGCGAACTGGGTGCGCATGAACGTGACCAAGAGCACCGCGCCCGACAGCGTGGCCATTGATCTGGACGTGCACGCAGCCGCGGACGGCGCCACCGATTCGTGGCTGTTCATGGGCGACTCGATCACGTTCATGTCGACCGCGTACGTGTTCAGCAACCTCCCGGAGCTGGTCAACGATCGCAAGGCGGATCGCTTCCCGGCCATCATTCCGGCCGCGATCGGCGGCACGAACACGACCGTAGCGCTCGACAACATCGACAACACGATGAAGGACTTCCCGGGGCGCTTCGTGGTGTTGGCCTACGGCACCAACGATCACGCCAACGAATACAAGATGGAAGAGCTGGTGCAGAAGGTGATCGCCGCCGGCAAGACGCCCGCGATTCCTCACATGCCGTGGGCCTCCAGCGCGGGCATCCAAGAGTCCGGGGCGCTGATCAACCAGACCATCGACGACCTGTATGAGAAGTATCCGGAAATCTTGCGCGGGCCCGATCTGTGGGCAGTCTTCAAAGATCGCACGGACCTGATCCCCGCCAACGACATCCATCCCAACGACGCCGGACAGAAAGCACTCCGCGAAGCCTGGGCGGATGCCATGACGCGCTGAGCGCTCGGCGAGAATGACCATCCCGGTCGCCGAGGGCCTAGCTCGGCGACCATGGACCCCTGCGCGAGCCCGTGATAGCTAGTTCGCGTGCGGAACGCGACGATGGGTCTTGCGCTGCTGGCGTCGCTGGCGAGCGGGTGTACCTTCTACACGGCTTGCCCGGATCAGCAGCCTCCGCCCGTCAACAACGGCGGGACGAACACCGGCGGCAGCGCCAACGGTGGAGGTAGCAGCGGCAACGGCGGCTCGGGAGAGCCTCTGGTTCCATGGGTGAACGTCACGTCCAACCTGTCGGGTATGGATTCCGCGTGCGGCAACCTGACGATGGTGGTGCCCAAGGAAGACATGCTGATCGTCGGCGTGGCGCCGCGCTCACTGTTCACGAGCGTGGACGGCGGCGAGAGCTGGCAAGAGATCGCGCAGGGTGAAGGCACCGATCCGATCGACGGAACCCCTGGTGCGATCACGCTCGATCCCGACCATCCGAACACCTGGTGGCTCAGTGCGATCTACGGCGACCACGGCATTTGGCGCACGGACGACAACGGCGACACGTTTCACGTGTTCACGGGTCCGCGCCACAACGACATCGTCAGCGTCGACTTCACGGATCCTGACCGCAATTTCATGATCGCGGGCGGGCACGAATCAGCTCAGGTGGTGTGGCGCTCGTTCGACGCCGGAGAGACCTGGGAGCAAATCGGCGATAGCTTTCCGAGCGGCGCCAAGGACTCGAGCAACCCTTACGTGATCGACGCGGATCGGGTGCTGATGGGCACCGCCGGTATTTCCACCGGCGACTCCGGCATCTTTCTCAGTGCCGACTCCGCCGATAGCTGGGACCGCGTGACGACCGGCGAAGGTGGCGTCGGACAGCCCCTCGTCACCTCGACCGGCGTCTACTACTGGGCGAGCGAAAGCGGCTCGGTCGTGAAGAGCGAGGACGAGGGCGAGACATGGGAAGAGGTGTTGCCCGCCAACTCCGTCTCCGGCACGCGTTCGTTGGTCGAGCTGCCCGACGGGCGCCTCGCCACGCTGACCCAGTACGAGGGCATCAAGGTTTCGGACGACAACTTCGAGACTCGCGTCCAGGTGACCGAGCCTACGCCGTTCTACACGCCCGGCTTCAGTTACTCGGCGACCGAAAAGGCCTTCTTCGTCTGGCACAACGACTGCGGCGACAAGGTTTTGGACGACGCGGTGATGCGCGCCAACTTCGACTACGAAGTCGACTAGCACCGGCTCATCACGACTTCGGCGAGAGCGCGCCGGTGTCGGCGGTGTCGGCGGCACCGAGCGGGGTCGGCGCGGGTGGGCGCAAGCGCTCCGCGGCGAGGCGCTTGCGTAGCCTGGCGCTGGGTAGCTCGACGTAGTGATGCATCGCGATGGCGAGCAGCAGCGAGATCGCCAGCGCCACGAGCCCGCGAACCAGCTCGCTCGTATGCCAGCGCTCCAGTCCGAAGAGCACGACCTGGTGCACCAGGTAGAGCGAGTAGGAGAGCGTGCCGAGGAACTTCACCCAGCGCACGTTCAGCCAAACGAACGGTCCCCAGCCGGGCTCACGAATACCCACCACGAAGATCGGGATCAGCGCCAGCCCCTGAACCGTGTAGCGCAGCGTCGACCGAAACTCCTCCGAGCGCCAGACGAACGAGAAGAGCAAGGCTGCCAGGCCCGCCGGTAAGAGCAGCCACTTCCAGATCGGGCCGGCCGGCGCTTTCGGGTTGTCGAGCGCGGGGTTGTGCCAGCTGGCGAGTAGACAGCCGAACAGCAGCGAGTCGAAGCGGGTGTCGGTCGCCAAGTACGTTCGATCCCCGACTGCGCCAAGCTGGAGCACCAGGTAGTAACGCCAGACCAGCACCGCCGCGCACAGCGCCAAGATCAACGCCGCGCGCGTTCGACCTGCGAAGCGGAACAACGCCAGGTACAGCCACGGGAATACC
>JBEHXA010000369.1:0-7688 GCA_048498935.1 Myxococcota bacterium | reverse complement strand
CTTAACGCCACGCAGACGCCCTCATTGCGGCTCTTGTTGGATACGTGCACGTATCCAATAAGCGGGCTGCGGACCCGTTCAGAGGGCGGAGCCGTCCATTTCGTCCGCGCTGCTTGGATACGCGGACGTAGTGAAGCTCGCCGCGGTGTGGGGGCCACGGCGAGCTAGTTGTCAGCGAGCGCGGGGGCGCTCAGTTGCTGGGGCCGCGACGGCGTCCGCCGCCACCGCCGCGCCGCGCGCCACCGCCGCCGCCGGGACGGAAGGAGCGCACGTTGCCGCCCGCGCCGTTCGGACGGCTTTGAGCGGTCATGCCGCCACCGCCGCCGTCGCTGGGACGCGAAGCGCCGCCACCGCCGTTGGGGCGCGGTCCGCCACCACCGCCGTTGTGACGCGGAGCGCCGCCAGCGTTGCTGGAGCGCTGGAAGCCACCACCGCTCCGACCGAAGGAGCGCCCGTCGCGGCGGTCACCGCCACGCGAGTCGCGGCGATCGCCATCGCGGGAATCGCGATCCGAGCCGGCGGAGCGCGGAGGCTCCGGCGGCAAGGGCGGAAGCTCGGCGTGCAGCAGCGGGATGCGGTGACCGAGCAGTCGCTCGATCGCGTGCAGCTCACTGCGCTCGTCGGGTTCGCAAAACGAGATGGCGTGCCCGCTCTGCCCGGCGCGCCCCGTGCGACCGATGCGGTGCACGTAGCTCTCGGGGACGTTGGGCAAGTCGTAGTTGATGACGTGGCTGACGCCGTCGACGTCGATGCCGCGAGCGGCGATGTCGGTCGCGACCAGCACCGGCAAGCTGCCGCGCTTGAAGGCGTCGAGCGCTCGCACGCGCGCGCTTTGCGACTTGTTACCGTGGATCGCCGCGGCGCCGATGCCTCGGCGTTGCAGCTGCTCCGAAACGCGATTGGCGCCGTGCTTGGTGCGCGTGAAGACGATGGTGCGCGTCACCTCGCCGCTCGACAGCACATGATGGAGCAGTTGCCCCTTCTGCTGACGCGGCACCAGGTACAAACCCTGGCTCACGGTTTTGGCGCTCGTCTCTTGCGGAGCCACCGCGACACGTCGCGGTGCGTTCAAGATGTTGCGCGACAGCTCGACCACCGCTTGCGGCATGGTCGCACTGAACAGCAGCGTTTGGCGCTGCTTGGGTAGCGCCGCTACCACGCGCCGCACGTCCTGAATGAAGCCCATGTCGAACATGCGATCGGCTTCGTCCAGCACGAAGTGCTCGACGTTACCGAGACGCACGAAGCCCTGGCTCATCAAATCGAGCAGACGTCCCGGTGTCGCCACCAGCACGTCGATGCCTCGCTTGAGCGCCGCTTCCTGTGCGCCCTGCCCAACACCGCCGTAGATCACGGCGTTGCGGAGCCCGAGGTGACGCCCATAGGCGTCGGCGCGCTCGGCGATCTGTGCCGCCAGCTCGCGCGTGGGAGACAGAATCAGTGCCCGAATGGCGTTCGACTTTTGCGCGGAGAGCCGCTGCAGGATCGGCAGCAAGAATGCTGCCGTCTTGCCCGTGCCGGTCTGCGCCGTCGCGAGCAAGTCGTGTCCGCCGAGAACTTCGGGGACTGCCTGCGCCTGGATGGGCGTGGGATTCTCGTAACCCTCTTGGGCTACGGCACGCACCAGGGCAGGAATAAGGCCGAGGGCCGCGAACGCGGCCCCCCGCTCAGGGGCGTGCACAGGCACGCCCACCGTTTGAGCTGAAGTCACTGAGTGAGGCCCGTGACCTTAGTTCACCAGCGATCGCCGCGGTCGCCGCGGTCGCCACCGCCGCGACGGCCACCGCCGCCACCGCCGCCACCGCGACGGCCACCGCCGCCACCGCCGCCGCCGAAGCCGCCGCCG
Source organism: Myxococcota bacterium (assembly GCA_048498935.1). GTDB lineage: Bacteria > Myxococcota_A > Polyangia > Polyangiales > Polyangiaceae > PMG-095. Next base: position 5,842 of record JBEHXA010000369.1, on the reverse strand, counting down.
CCACCGCCGCCGCCGCGACCACCGCCGCCGCCGCCGAAGCCGCCACCGCCGCCACCACGCTGGGGACGCTCCTCAGCTTCGTTGACGCGGAGCGGGCGACCGTCGAGGTCAGCGCCGTTCATGGCCTGGATGGCAGCCTGAGCCTGCTGCTCGTCCGCCATGGTGATGAAACCGAAGCCGCGCGAGCGACCGGTCTCGCGATCAGTCACGACGTGAGCGTCGGTGACTTCGCCCGAGCCGGCGAAAGCCTGGCGCAGGACGTCCGTGGTGGTGTGAAAAGAGAGGTTGCCGACGTAGAGGCGATTGCCCATTTGCTTTTATCTCGTTCTTGTGAGGCTCTCGTAACTTCCGCTAGTCGCGGTTCGTGCCTGCAATCCAATGAGCCTTCGGGATCGGAGAGAAGGTCGCGATGAAAGAATCTCATCGCTTTCCACACCCTGCTTTTGACTAGTTGACGCGGTCCCGAACAGAACGAGAGAGCGGCGAATCGTCTCGAGTAACGTGGCGTGGCAAACCCACTTGTAGCCCAAGTGGATCTGGTCTGCAAATCCCTCAGTAATGCATCTCTCGGCGTCAGTAGGCCGGCGGATGTGCAGCTGAGGTGGAATCTGCGGACGCAAGCCTAGCGCTTGGCGCGGGAGGTGGTCACCGGGCGCGTGGGAGCGGGCTTTGCCGGCGGGGACGGCTCGACACCGAACGGCAGCTCAATCTGGGGAGACTCGGCGCGGCGGCCGGCCTCACGCACGGCCAGCAACGACTCTTCGTGGGCCAGGTCGGCGTCGACGACCTCTTGGTTGTCGAGCGCGAACGCCAGCGCGTCGAACACCTTGGCCGGGCCGAGCTGCGGGTAGCGCCTCAGGATGCGCTCGATGCTCGTGCCTCCCCGGTAGAACGCCCAAAGCCGACGCACCGGAACACGCGAGCCGGCGACGTAGGGACTGCCGCCCAGCACGTTCTTGTCCACCCGGACGTGGGGGTGCGGGACCAAAATGACCGGGAGTGCCACGCGGCCACCGCCTTACCCGTGCGCGCGGCAGGCGTGAAGGGGCAACCGCTAGAGCCCTTCGATCGCCCCGCGATGCTCGGCGAAGGTGCGGCTGAAGCGATGCCGTCCCCCACCCTGGGCGACGAAATAGAGGTAGTCGGTCTTGGCTGGCGCAAGCACCGCGCGGATCGCGCTCTCGCCGGGGCTGGAAATGGGACCGGGCGGAAGCCCAGCGTGCCGGTACGTGTTGTACGGGTTACCGGCGTCACGCAGCATGGCCGGCGTCGGGCGCCCCGCGCTGCAGCTCGCCGGCGGCGGTGAGAGCACCAGGCAGCCGTAGCTCGCGGTCGGATCGGATTGGAGCATACGGAGCGGCCTGAAGCTCGCGTCGCTCAAGCGATTCAGAAAGACGCTCGCGATGATCGGCTTCTCGTCGTCGCGAGCCGCTTCCTTCTCGACGATCGACGCGAGCGTGAGCACATCGTGTGCGCTGAGCCCTTGCTCGGCTTGGCGCGCGGCGTAGCCCGTGGCGAGCTCGATTTTCAGGCGCTCGAAGCGCTTCTGCGCTTCTGCCGACAGCACCGCAACGACCGCGCTCGGTGTGCTGTCGGCCAGCAGCTCGTAAGTGGCGGGAAAGAGGTAACCCTCGGCGCTGTCGGCGGGAATGCCGAGCGCTCGGATGGCGGTGGCGTCGTTCACGCTGCGTCGAAAGTCTTCGGCATCGCAGACGCCGAGCTGCTGCAGGCGATCGGCGAGCTGCAAGTGATTGAAGCCTTCGGGCACGACCACGTGCGCGGTGGCGCGACCCGATGCGCGGGCCAAACGCCGAAGCAGCTCGCGCGCCGACAGATCGTCGCGCACCACGTGCTTGCCGGGCGCCAGCTCGAGGCCGGGGTTGAGGACGTTCACGTAGGCGGCGAGCAGGTGCGGGCTGCCAATGAGCTGCTGCTCGGCGAGCCTGGCGGCGAGCGATCCCGTGCTCTCCCCTGCCCGCACGTCGAAATGGAGCACGCGCCCTGCGCCGGGACCGCGCGCAAAGCTCCAGCCGAACAGCGCGACGGCCGCGCACGCCAGCGCGCCCGCGAGCCCAAGCCCGATCGCCGCGAAGCGCAGGCGGTTTTGGCTACCCCGCTGGCGGCGCGGCGCGCGGCGTGGGGCAGCTGCGGCGGCACGCCGCTCCGCCGAATCGGGAGGTTTGCGTGCGGGCCGCCTGCGCTTGCTCACGGGTCAGCCTTCGAGCTTCGCGCTCGGGGTGCGATCGAGCCAGCTCTGCAGCAAGATCGCCGCCGCGGCGCTGTCGATGCGGCCCTTCTGCTGGCGAGCGTTGAGCCCTTGGGCGCGCAAGCGTCCTGCCGCTTCGCGGGTCGACAGCCATTCGTCGTAGAGCTCGACACGAGCCGGCGTCGCTTCGGCCAGCTTGGCCGCGAAGGCGCGCACGCGCTTGGCGGCCGGCCCTTCTCGGCCACGCAGCTCGCGGGGCAGCCCGAGCACGAACAGGTCGATCTGGTCCTCGGCCTGGACCTCGGCGAGCCGCGCCAAAAGCGCCCGCTGATCGCGGCCGTCGAGGAAGGGCCGGGGGTGGGCCAGCAGGCCGAGCTCGTCGGCCACGGCCAGGCCGACCCGAACCGCTCCAAAGTCGATCGCGGCAGCGCGCACCAGCAGCCCTTTAGCACCTCCCGCCCGCTGGTTGGCGCCGAGCTTGACCCAATCGCTGGCCCCGAGCATAAGCCCGTGGCCGTTTCGGGCTCGACCCCCGCCCGGACCCCGCACCTCTCCGAAAACTCATGGAATTTCGCGCCGCCAAGGGGATGCCAGACATCCTCCCCGAAGAAGTCGCCCGCTTCGCGCTGGTCGAAGCCGCATTTCGACGCTGGGTGGAGCTGCATGGGTTCTCCGAGGTGCGCACGCCAATCCTCGAATCGACGTCGCTGTTCGCGCGCTCAACCGGCGAGACGAGCGAGATCGTCGAGAAGCAGATGTTCTCGCTCGCGCGCGGCTCGGAGTCGTTCACGCTCCGCCCCGAGGGAACGCCGGGCGTGGCGCGCGCCTTCCTCAACAACTCGGTGCACGCGAAAGAGCCGGTCACGCGCTGGTACTACATCGGCCCGATGTTTCGTGCCGAGCAGCCGCAGCGCGGCAGGCAGCGCCAATTCTACCAAGCTGGCTGCGAGGTGTACGGCGACGCGGGACCGGTGGTCGACGCCGAGATCATCGACATGCTCGTCGGGCTCTTGCGCGAGCTCGGCATCAGCGACGTCGAGGTGCGGGTCAACTCGATCGGCGGCCCCGTCACCCGCCAAAAGTACCGCGAAGCGCTGCTGGCTCACCTCACGCCGCGCAAAGACTCGCTGAGCGAGCACGCGCAAAAGCGCCTGGGCGACAACCCGCTCCGCATCCTCGACTCGAAGGATCCACGCGATCGCGCGGCCGTGGCCGATGCGCCTTCCATCCTCGACGTGCTCGAGCCGGACGATCGCGCGCATTGGGACGGCTTCCGCGCCGCGCTCGACGCGCTCGGCACGCCGTACGTGATCACGCCCGGGCTGGTGCGCGGCCTCGACTACTACACGCGCACGCTGTTCGAGCTGGTGAGCAATCAGGGCGGACTCGGCTCACAGAACACGCTGCTCGGCGGCGGTCGCTACGACGGCATGGTGCACGAGCTGGGCGGCCCGAAGCTGCCCGCCGTGGGCTTCGCGATCGGCCTCGAGCGCTTGCTGCTCGCTTCGCCTCTACCGGCGCCGGCCAAGGCACCGCGCTGCTTCATCGCGCCGCTCGGCACTGCCGCGCTGCACGAGGCGCTGGGGCTCGCTCGCGAGCTGCGCGCTGCCGGCATCGGCACGGATTTGGACGGTCGCGGGGGCTCGATGAAGAGCATGCTGCGCCGCGCGGACTCGCTCGGCGCGCGCGTGTGCCTGGTCTTGGGTGACTCGGAAGTGCAGGAAAAACAGGTTCAGGTGAAGGATTTGGCGGCCCGATCTCAGCAGCAGTGCCCGCGCGCCGACGTGGTCGCGACGGTTGCCCAGCTGCTCGCCAGCGCCCCCCCTCCTCCGGCAACGAGCGAGGCCGCGCGTTGAAGCTCGCTCGCCTCATGGCTGGCGGGGTACTCGCCGCCGCAACGCTCTGCTCGTCGCTCGCCCTGGCTCAGGATCCTTACGGCCCTGGGCTATCGCCTGGCTTTGGCCCGTCACCGGGACAGGGCCAATCCAAGAAGCAGCCGCCCAAGGCGCCAGCCGGCATGCCCGAAACGCATGCAGCTTCAGGCGGTGACGACTCGTCGCTCGAGGCCCCCGGCAACGAGCCGACGCTCCCCGAAGATCCGCTGAAGATCAAGCAGAGCACCTTCGATCGCATCGGCACGGACATGAGTCCGGACCTCGAAGAGCGCGGCCAAAACCCGCGTTTCGATCGCAAGTTTTACGGCCTGTACTACTCGGAAAAGAGCGGCGACTACTCGTTCAAGCTCGTGTTCCCGCTGTGGGCCGAGCGCAAGCAGCCCTCGCGCAACGACAAGCTGAAGGTCGACCGCGCCTCGCTCTACGGCCCGCTCTACTACAACCGACGCAGCGCCGAGCGCGCCGACGACGTGCTGTTCCCGCTGTTTTGGAACCTGCGCGATCTCGAGCACAAGACCCGCACGACCATCGTCGGGCCGCTCGTCAACAAAGTGAGCCCGACCGGCCACGACAACTGGCTCGCGCCGCTGTACTTCACCGGCAAGCACGGCGACGGCGGCTACACCATCATCCCGCCGCTGCTCACGTACACGAAGACGGACGGCCGCAGCGGTTTGAACATCGTCGGGCCGCTGTTCTGTAGCTGGAAGGGCGGCGACTCGTGCGACGCGCGCACGGCCGAGAACATCGATCTCGGCATCGCGCCGTTCTACTTTTTCGGGCAAGACGCCGAGCGCAAGTACGAGATCATCCCGCCGCTGCTCCACTACTACCGCTACAACGACCGCGACCTATCGTGGTTCAACGTGTGGGGCGGCCTGTACTACCGCGAGCACACGCAGAAGCGCGAGTACCTCCACCTGCTGCCGCTCTATTACAGCATCTGGGGCAAGGACGAGCGGCACACCACGCTGTTCCCGTTCTTCCACTACGGCTACGACAAAAAGTCGTGGCTGCTCGCGAACCCGCTGTTCATGGCGTCGCACGGCGAAAATGGCGAATCCACGTTCGCTACCTGGCTGTATGCGCGTTACCGCGGCCGCACCGAGCTGGACATGATCACGCCGCTCTACTGGGCGTATCGCGACCCGGACATCGGGCTCGACCAGCAGCTGCTCTTCCCGTTCTTCTACAAGCGCACTAGCCCCCGCGAGTCGAGCTGGGCGTTCTTCCCCTTCTACGGCAAGTTCGAGCGCTACGGCATCAGCAAGAGCACGTGGATCACGCCGCTCTTCCAGCACAGCCACGACCTGCGCGGCTTCTCGACGAACATTCACCCGTTCATGTACATCGGGCGTGACGGGCAATCGACGCACACGATTTTTGCGCCGATTTTCTGGGATTTCGCCGATCCCAAGTCGCGCGCCACGATCGCGTTCCCGCTCTACTGGCGCTTCAGCGACCGCCAGAGCGTGACGCAGCTGGTCGGTAACGTTTACTACCGCGAAGAGCGCAAGAGCACCGGCACCGACTGGGAAGTGCACATCTTCCCGGCGCTCTCGTACGGCGAGACGCCGGACGGCCACTGGTGGAACTTGCTGTTCGGCTTGGCCGGGTACACGCATCGCGGCTCGATGACCAAGATGCGCGCGCTCTGGATCCCGATCACGCTGACCGAGTAGCGCTGCTGAGCAGCGCTCTCGCCATGCAGTGGGCGCTGCCTTTATCGGTCAGCAGCTGC
>JBEHXA010000368.1:0-7722 GCA_048498935.1 Myxococcota bacterium | reverse complement strand
CTCCTCTCGAAGTCGATACCCACCAAGCCGACTCAACCCGGCAACTTCTTGCCCGACTCACCGAGGTGCAGCCGCCCCGCGATCATCAGGTGCAGCACCAGAAACAACTCCGGCTCGAGCTCGAACACGATGCGCTTGCCGATCCGGGAGAAGCCCTGCACGCGCCGCCCAATCGCGGCGTCGAGTGGCGGGTCGAAGGTCCGAAGCAGGAATGGCTTGGGCAAACGAAAGCCAGTGACGCGCTGTCCGACAAGGTGCGCCGCGAGGCGCTCCACGTAGATCGTCACGTCGGGCAGCTCGGGCACGCGGCAAGCGTAAAACGAGCCTGGCCGGGCTTGCTACGCGCACGTAGCGCCATGAATTTAATGAGGTTTTACAGATCTCCGGCGTGAATTCGAGAGCTCGGCAGACCGGAACGAGATTTCGAACGTCAGCAAGGGACCCGCTCCGAGCGACTGCAAGGCGGGGCTGACGAGCGCGTTACAGACGAGCAGGGGCCACGATGAACATTCTCGGTCACGAAAATCCCGAACCACCGACCAGCCCGAGCGCGCCCGTCGTGGGCGCCCGCCTACGCAGCCTGGCGACGCGCTGGGCCGTCCCGCTGCTGGCGGCCGTCGCTGGAGCCGCATACCTGGTCGGGCAGAGCAGCCCGCCACGCACGAGCCCCGACGACTACGAGCTCAGTGGTCCGCCCTGGCGCGGCAAGGTAGGTCGAGTCGTCACGCGCGGCGGCAAGCTCGAAGTCTGCGCCCCGACCGGCACGAGCTGCCACCCCGCGCGCGAAGGCGACGAGGTGCCGGCCGGCTCGCAACTGCGCACCGATCGCTCGACGCTCGCGGAGCTCTCGCTCAGCGATGGTAGCGCGCTGTCGCTGGATCGCGAGACGGCGCTCCGGCTGTCCACGCGCGGGCGCGGCGGCGAGCTACTCCGAGGAAGTCTCGTCGCAGACGTCGCGCACGACGATCGGTCGGGGGCGCGCTTCGAGTTTCGGGGTGGGCACCTCGACGTCTTGGGCACCAAATTCGCTCTGCGCAGCGACGACGACGCGGCCGTCGTGCAGGTGACGCAAGGGCAAGTACGGCTTTCGGACGACGCCGGACGCGCCGCCATCGTGCAGGCAGGCGAGAGCGGTCGCGTGCTGCCCGGCTCGCCGCCCATGACGAGCGCGGGCGCCGATTTGGGCGAAGCGCTCGGCTGGAGCGACGCCGTGCTGGCAGCGCCCGAGGACGAGCCCGAAGCCCGCCCCCGCGCGCTCGGAGAGCTCAAAGCGAAGAAGCCCGGAGAACGTGACGAACGCGCCGGAGCGGTGCGGCTCGCCTCGCACGCCGTGCGCGTGAAGATCGCGGGGAGCATCGCGCGCACCGAAGTCGAAGAAGTATTCACCAACCAGACCGATGACGTGCTCGAAGGCATTTTCCGATTCCCGCTGCCGCCTGACGCGAGAATCGAGCGGTTGGCGCTGGAAGTGGACGGCAAGCTCGAGGAAGGTGCCTTCGTCGATCGCGAGCGAGCCGCGGCGATCTGGCGCGGAGCGATCGTGAACGCGGCGCCCCAGCTCCGTCAGGAAATCAAAGACGAGATCGTCTGGGTGCCCGGGCCGTGGCGCGACCCGGCGTTGCTCGAGTGGCAGCGCGGGGGCCGCTTCGAGCTTCGCATCTATCCGATTCCAAAACGTGGCTCGCGTCGCGTCGTGCTCTCGTACACGCAGCTGGTCAGGCAATCGGCCTCGCTCCGGCACTACAGCTACCCGCTCGGCCTGGATCCGAGCGGCAGCTCGGCGCCGTTGGATTTCTCGGTCGACGTTCAGGTACGCGGGCAAGACCCAACCGTGCGCGTTCGCACACCGGGCTGGGACATGAGCCGGACCAATGACGACGGCGCGCTGCGGCTGCGCTTCGACGCGCGCTCTTTCATACCCGACGGCGACCTTGCGGTAGACTACGCACTGGCGGATCGCAACATGGAGCTGTCGAGCTGGGCGTACCGCGACAGCAATGCAAACGGGCAAGCCGCTGCCCCCTACGTCGCGTTCTCGCTCAGGCCGCGCCTACCAAGGCCGACTCGCGACGCCGAGGGGCGCGCCGTCGCGCTGGTCGTGGATGCCAGTCGCTCGCTGTTCGGGGAGAACTACCGACGCGCCAGCGCGCTCGCGACGCGAATGGCGCGCGATCTCGACGCGCGCGATCGCGTTACCGTGCTCGCCTGCGACAGCACCTGTCGCACGCTACCCGGCGGACTGCGCCGGCCGAGCAGTGAAACGGCCCGCGAAGTGCGGCGTTTCCTGGAGCACGAGCCTCCCCAAGGCGCATCCGACATCGCGCTCGCAGTCGAGCTCGGCTTCGCGGCGCTGCGCGACGACACGCGCCGCCCCGAAGTCGTGTACCTCGGCGACGGCACGGCCACCGCCGGGCCGACGCGCCCAGGAACCATCGAGCTCGCCGTGCGCGCAGCGCTGCCGCGTGACGGCAAGGTTACGAGCGTCGGCATCGGCCCTGAATCGGACGCCGAATCCTTGCTGGCTCTCGCGCGCGGCGGCGGAGGGAGCGCCCTACCCTACGTTCCGGGCCAGCCGCTCGGTGATGCCGCGCTCTCTGCTCTATCCGCCCTGTATGGCGCGGCGCTGCGCGACGTCAGGTTCGAGCTACCGTCTGGCGTCTCGCAGGTGTCGCCGAGTCGACTCGATCCCATCCTGGCCGGGAGCGAGGTCATCGTCACCGCCAGGCTCGATGCTGGCGAGTTGAAGGGCGACGCCGTGCTCCGCGGCACCTTGAACGGCCGCCCCTTCGAGCAGCGCTATCCGCTCGATGTCGCGGTCAGCGACAGCAGCGCTAATGCGTTCGTGCCGAAACTGTTCGCAGCCGCGCGCATCGTCGACCTCGAGCGCGATGGCAGCGACGGCGCGAAGCGTGAAGCGGTGGCGCTGTCCACCTCTCACGGCGTCGCCAGCCGCTTCACCTCGCTGCTCGTGCTCGAAAGCGAGGCCATGTACAAAGCCTTCGGGCTCGAGCAGTCGCGCAAGACGCCCGAGTACACCGCCGACCTAGAGGCAGAAGGCTCCAGCGCCGATGGCGAGCTCGCGCTACGCGACGACGCCGCTCCGGGTGGCGACAAGGTCGGCCTGAATGATCAGTCGCTTTCGGGCCTCGGCAGCTCGGCCAAATCCGCAGCGCCGGAGCCGCCGCGCGCCGAAGCTGCGCCTGCTCCCGCACCGCCGCGCCGAGCGACTGGTTCGGCACCCACGATGAATCCCTTCAGAAGCGACAGCAATGGCAGCGGAGCTGCACAGGAGCCGTCGTTCGCGCCGCCGCCGCCCGCGACTGCCGCTCCCAAGGCCGGGCCGGTTCAGCCTCGCGACCAACCCCAAAAGAAGGGCGTCCTCATCATCGAAGAAGACAGCATGGTCGAGCCCCGCATGCGTCCGCCAGCGCCGCGTAGCTGGGTTCCCATGCGCCGAATTTGGGAACGCAAAGGCGAGATCTTCAGCGACCGCGTGGTGCCCAAAGCGGCAAGCGGCAGCACGCTCAGCGACGCGCAGCGCGAGCTGTGGCGCGACGACTCGCGTCGCCAAAACGTGAAAAAGCTATTCGCGCTGAGCAGCGCTGCCGGTGACCTGACCGGCGCGGCGCGGTTGGCAGAGCGTTGGCTCGAAAAGGAGCCTCTCGATCCAGAGGCCATCACGGCGCTAGCGGACGTGGAGGCGCGTCGCGGCCACCGCGATGCTGCGATCCGCATGCTCGGCTCCGTGCTGGACGTGCGCCCCGGCGATACTGCCGCGCACAAGCGTCTGGCGCGGCTCGAGCGCTGGGCGGGTCGGCCCGAGCTCGCCTGCCGGCACAGCGTGGCCATCGCCGAGGGCAAGAGCACCGATCTAGCGCTCGTCGCCGATGCCGTGCGGTGCGCGCGCGCTACCGGTATGGCCTCGCTGGCCGACGCCCTGCTCTCGACGGCTCCCGAGTCGGAGCGAGCCGGCATCGAGCAACGCGCCGAGCAGCGCCCCACCGATGACGCCGCTCTGCTCGGTGACGTACGACTCGAGGCGAGCTGGAGCGGCGGCCCCGATCTGGACATTTCGCTGGTCGATACCGACGGACATCGCATCTCCTGGCTCGGCGCGGGCACACGATCGGTGATCAGCGCGCGTGACGCCGTGAGCAGCTCGCGTGAAGGGCTCGCGCTGCGCGGCGCCGCGCCTGGTGAATACGTGGTCGAGCTCACACGCGGCGCAGGCTCCGGCTCCGCGCAGGGCGAGCTCGTGCTCAGCATTGCCGGCAACCTGCGCCGCATTCCGTTCAGCTTCGACGGCGACCGCAAGGCCGTAGCGCTTCTGCGCATCAGCATGCAGCCGCGCCTCGTTCCGCTGTAAGGCGCGCCGCGCTGCTGCGCATGGTCTAGGCTGCCTGGCGTGGCGTCGAACGTCTTGACAGTCGAAGCTTTCGCGATGGCGGGCACCGTGCTGCCCAGGAACGTCGAGGGGGCCTTTCCACCCGAGGCCGAGCGCGTGAAGGTGTCGAAAACGACAGTCATCGCTCGCTACGCACCGAGTGCCTGGGCGGTCGCGCACGATTTCGGGGTGCTGGTGTTCATCGGCGTCGATGAAGCAGAGAAGCAGCGCTTGTTGCAGAAGGTACTGGCTGCGTGCGGCAGCGAGCAGCAGCCTACGGTGCTCGAAACCTTCCTGGTAGAGTTACGAGAGAACGCCACGCCCTCCGCCCAATTCGATCGCGTCGTGCTGCCGGAGCTCGAAGTGCGGAGCGTGGAGCTGCTCGCGCTCGCGATCGGGCAATCGGTCGGCATGGAATACTATGAAGAGAGCATCGACGAACTGGTGCGCGAGCTCGAAGGCACGTCGCGACAGCTCGCCGAGACGGGCGGCTTTCGCAAACGCAACCGCCAGCTCCTGTCGTTCATCGGGCGGGGCATGACGACGCGCACGCAAGTCGTGCACACGCTGGCGCTGCTCGACGCTCCGGCGCTGGCCTGGGACAACGAAGCGCTCGATCGCCTCTACCGCGACCTCCGTCACTCCTTCGCCATCGAGGATCGCTACCGCGCTCTCGATCAGAAATTGAGCATGATTCAGGACAATCTCGAGCTGTTGGTCGATTTGTCCCAACACAAGCGGTCGGTGCTGCTCGAGGTGCTCGTAATCGCTCTGATCGCTTTCGAGGTCGTGCTAGCCTTCGTCCGTCACTAGGGCTTCAAACCAAGCGCCCGAGCTGCTCGAGCGCTCGGGCAGAGGAAGGGCCGCATGAAATCCACTCGACTCGAGTTCGTTCAGGGTGCCGTGAGCGTTGGTATCGCCGGCTTGCTCGCAGGAGCTTGCGGTGACGACAAGAGCGACGACAAGGAGACCGGTGGTACTGGTGGCGGCGGCAGCGGCGGCGCTTGCGGCACCACCATCGGGACCAATCACGCCCACGCCATGACGGTCACCAAGGCCCAAGCCGAAGCCGGCGTCGACAAGACCTACGACATCACGGGCAGCGCCACCCACAGCCACACCGTGGAGCTGACCGCCGGAGACTTTGCCGACCTATTGGACGGCACGACCTTGATGGTCATGTCGTCCTTCGACGCGGGTCACTCACATGAAGTGACGATCGACTGCTCGTGACGCGAGCGCGCTCGGCTCAGGCCGACGTCTTCACGCTATCCAGCAGCTTGTAGAAGTCGGGCTTGGCCTTTTTCACGGTCTTGGCCGGGCCCGTCATCTTGAAGAAGTAGGCGCCGGAAGGCGTCTCGACGATACCGCCGACCAGACCGTAGCCATCCTTGGCTTTGGTCGAGCCGCCCGGCATGCCGGACGAAAAGGTGCCCGAGTCGAGCTCGACGGTGTGCTGGCGCAAGCCATTGGCCTCGCGATCCGCACGCCGCACATCGCCCGGCTTCACCTCGCCGAACTGCTTCACCCAACGGTCGACGTTCGCGTCGATGCTGCCGCCTTGACCTGGGCCAAAATAGAACACCGTGAGCTCGCCATCTTCGGCGTCGCCCGCCGCGCGCGGCACGACGAAGCTCGCCTTGCGCATCGGGTTCGAGGGCGGCACGCGCTTGAACGCTGGCGGATCCACCCAAGTGACGTGCAGCGGCTCCTGCTCCGCCGAACCTGCGGGCGCCGGAATGCTCGGCGAAGCGGGCTTCGCGGGCGCAGAAGCGACGGGCGCCGGAGAGAGCGGCGCCTGCGTCGTCGGCTCCGGCTCCTTCTTGGCGCAGGCGGCGAGCGCAAGCAGCGCCAGCCAGGGTGAATATCGAGTGAGGACCCGAGCACCGAGAGCAATCATGAGGCGTACCGGCGTCTAGCACGCCCGCGGCGAGCATGATAGGAGCCGGCAAATATGCCTTACCCGGTCGCCACCGTCCTCGATTGGGGCGTCTTCGCAGGGACCGTGCTGGCCTTGATGACCGTCGACTTCTTGGTCTTCGGTCGCAATCACCACATGTCGTTCCGCGAAGCGGTGACGCGCAGCCTGATGTGCGTCGCCGTGGGGTTCGGCTTTGCCGCCTTCGTGCACTACCGGATGGGCTCGAACGCCTCGCTCCAGTACCTCACTGCGTACTTGGTCGAGGAGTCGCTATCGGTCGACAACCTGTTCGTGTTCCTGGTGCTGTTCAACTACTTCGGCCTGACCGAGAGCCGCCAGCAGCGCGTGCTGTTTTGGGGCATCGTCGGCGCGGTGGTGATGCGTGGCGTGTTCATCGGGGCGGGCGCCGCCCTGCTGCACAAGTTCCACTGGATGATGTACGTGTTCGGGGCCTTCCTCATCTACACCGGCGGCAAGCTGCTGCTGCGCAAGGAAGAGGAGCAGAACCCCGAAGACAACCCGGCGCTCAAGCTGGCTCGCCGCTACATCCGCACCACGGGTGAGTACCACGGCGATCGCTTCTCGATCATGCAGGACGGCAAGCGCTACGCCACGCCCCTGTTTTTGGTCCTGATCGTGATCGAGCTGACCGACCTGATTTTCGCCGTGGACTCGGTTCCGGCCGTGCTCGCGATCTCCGGAAACACGTACGTCGTCTACACGTCCAACATCATGGCGATTCTGGGCCTGCGCGCGCTCTATTTCGTGCTCGCAGGAATGATGGGACGCTTTCACTACCTGGGCACGGGCCTGGCCCTGATCCTGATCTTCATCGGGATCAAGATGGTGGCGTCCCGCTTCTTCCACCTGCCCACTTGGGCGTCGTTGGGTGTCATCGTCGGCGTGCTGGGCGGTTCGGTGGGGCTGTCCCTCCTGCGACCCTTGCCCGCCGAGGGACCACCCGACCCCTGACTAGCGTTCGGACATGAATCCCTTACATCAGCGCCGCAGCGGCATCCTGCTCCACCCGACCTCGCTACCGAGCCCTCACGGCCATGGCGACCTGGGCCCCGAAGCCCACGAGTTTTTGCGCTTCTTGGCGCGCGCCGGGCAAAGCTTGTGGCAGATGCTGCCGGTGGTGCCGCCGGGCGGCGGCGACTCGCCGTACGACAGCCCGTCGTCGTTCGCCGGCAGCCCGGAGCTCGTCAGCCTGCGCTACCTGGTCGAAGACGGGCTGCTCGACGCGGCAGACCTGGCCGCCCCCGCGCGCCTGCGCGACAGCGAGCGCGCGCGTTACGGAGCCGCGAAGCGCTTTCGCGCCCGCCGACTACGCAAGGCCTTCGAACGCTACCGCAGCGGCGTCGCTCGCCATGGGCTCGACGAGCTGCGTGAGCAAGAACAGTTTTGGCTGCCGGAC
>JBEHXA010000367.1:0-7750 GCA_048498935.1 Myxococcota bacterium | reverse complement strand
CCCGGTTCCACTTAATGCTCCGCGTCGTAAGGCGGGTGGTGGCGGCTGCCTTGGTGCTAGGCGGCGCGCTCACCGCGAGCCGCGCCGCCGCCGCGGCCTTCGATTTGAACGACATTACTTGGGAGGGCGGCAGCGAGCTGTTCGAGCTCGCCAAGAAGCGCTTCGGTCGCGAGCGCATCGAGATCGCCGCCACGCTCGACTACTCGAAGCTCACCCCCAAAGACGGCTTGGTCATCCTGCACCCGGAAGTGGCGCTCGACTACGAGGAGCTACGCGCGTTCCTGGCCGCGGGGGGACGACTGGCGCTGGTCGACGACTACGGCACCGGCGACGCCCTGCTCGCTCGCTTCGAAATCTACCGAGCACGCGCACCGCTGACGCCAGCCAAGATGCTGCGCGACAATCCGAGCCTGGCCATCGCCGAACCCGCGGCGCAGCTGATGGCGGGACAAGGGCGCCATCCCATGACGCAGGACGTCGAGGCGGTGGTGACCAACCATCCCACCGCGGTTTTCAATTCGAAGCTCACCAGCGTGCTGACGATCGCAGCGCGCGGCGAACCGGACGCGACCCTGGCGCTCACCGGCGTGGTCAAGCGCGGCAGGCTTTTCGCCATGGGCGACCCCTCGGCGTTCATCAACTCGATGTTGCGCTACCCCGGCAATCGGCGCTTCGCCGAGGGGCTGCTCAGCTACTTGGTGGAGGGCGACAGTTGGGGCGAACGCGGCGGCAAGCTCTACTTCGTCGGCAATCGCTTCAAGCAAACCGGGCAGTTCGGCGATCGGGGCGACGCGCTGTCGCGCGCCGCGCAGGCGCTGGCCGACACGCTGAGCGACATGCACGACCACGGCTTCGCCGAGCCTCTGCCCCTGCTGCTTTCGGCGCTGCTCTGCCTCGGGGCCATGGCTTGGGCCGTGCTCTATGCGGCGCGCCCGCGCCCGCGCGCGGTGCCACGCTACGCTGCGGCCGAGCCGGCAGTCGCGCAAGGCGGCCTCGCCGGGCGCATCGCGGTGCTCTCGGCGCCCAGCACCGATCCGGCGCTGGGCCTGTCGGAGCTCCGCGGCGCGGCGCTCGAGCTGCTCGGAGAACGGCTGCAGCTCGGGCGCGGACCGACGGCCAAGCTGGTGCTCGCCGAATTGCAGCGTCGCGGCCTGTTGGCGGAAGACGCCTGGCGTGAGCTCGAGAGCGCCTTTTCCGAGCTCAGGCTGATCGAGGAGCGCATCGTGAGCAAGCAGCGCCGAGCGATCCCCGGCGCCCGGTTGGAGCAGCTTCGCAAAAAGGTGATGGCGGCCGTGCTTGAAATCGAGGAGCGTATCGGGGCCCGCTGATGCACGCCCTTCAAGTGACCGAAATCGAAGCAGCCAGGGAGAGGCTGCTGGAGCTCAAGCGTCAGGTTTCGCGCGTTTACATCGGCGAGGCCGCTGCCGTCGACTTGCTCACGGTCGCGCTCCTCGCGCGCGGTCACGTGCTGCTCGAAGGCGTACCCGGTATCGCCAAGACCACGCTGGTCAAGTCGTTCGCGCTCGCGCTCGGCAGCTCGATTCGCCGAGTGCAGTTCACGCCCGACCTCTTGCCCGCGGACATCACCGGCACTTACGTGCTCAACCCGCGCGACGGCACGTTCGCGCTGCGCGCCGGGCCCATCTTCGCCAACGTGCTGCTAGCGGACGAGATCAACCGCGCGCCCGCCAAGACACAGTCCGCGCTGCTCGAGGCCATGCAAGAGCGACAGGTCACCATCGAAGGTGATCGCTTCGAGCTGCCGGATCCGTTCTTCGTCCTGGCGACGCAAAATCCGGTCGATCTCGAAGGTACCTACCCGCTGCCCGAGGCCCAGATCGATCGCTTTCTGGTGCGCGTGCCCATGGGCTACCCGACGGCGCGTGACGAGGTCACCATGCTGCGCACCCACGGCATCGCCCCGCCCGCAGTGGGCGCGGTCTTGAGCCCTTCAGACGTGCTGCAATTGCAGTCGATCGCTGCGCGCATCCACGTGGAGGACGACCTGTTCGAGTACGCGGTTGGGCTCAGTAGCTTCACGCGCTCGCACCCGCGCGTGGTGTTGGGCGCATCGCCGCGCGCTTCGCTCGGCTTGCTGCGCGCCGCCAAGGCGCTAGCGGTCCTGGCCGGCCGCCCCTTCGTCACGCCCGACGACCTGCGCTTCCTCGCCGGCCCCGTACTCGCCCACCGACTCATCCTCGTGCCCGAGCTCGAAAACGACCCCAAAGCCCGCGGCGCCATCGTGGAAGAAGCCGCAAGCAAAGTCGGCTACCGCCGCGCCGTGCGCTGAGTCGAAAGGGCTGCCACCCCGCAGCTGCTCCTCGCAGAAACTACCGTAGCGGTCATCGGTCGCACTGGTGCATGCGTCCCACTGGCCTTGGTGCTTGGACACCTGGTGGTGTGGCGAGATTTCACAGGGAGCGGGCTGCGGATGGGCAGCCTACGAGCCGCCAACGACGCCGCCGCGGCGGCGATCACGACTTTGGCGGCACGACGATACGCCCCGGGAGCGGAGCCCACGGCGCGCTTGAAGGCTTTGCTGAAGGCGGCTTCGGAGTCGTAGCCGACGCGCTCGGCGATGTCGGCTAGCGTGGCGCTGCTTTGGCGCAGTAGCCCGGCAGCTTTTTGCATGCGCCAGCGCGTGACGTATGCGAGCGGCGGCTCACCTACCAGGCGCGCGAAGCGCGACGCGAACGCCGAGCGCGACATCGCGACCTTGGCGGCCAGCGACTGCACGGTCCAATCGAGCTCCGGATTCTGATGAATGAAGCCCAGCGCCGCGCCGATTTGCCCATCCCCCAACGCGCCGAGCCAACCGCTCGCGCCGGCCGGCAGCGTGGCCAAGTAGCCGCGCACGATCTGGATGAACAGCACGTCCGCAAGACGACTCACGACCGTCTGCGCACCCGGCCTGCTCGACTGCGCCTCACAGGCGATGAACTTCAGCGTCGGCTCGAGCCAGTGCACGTTGTGACTGAGCTCGCCGGGGAGCACGATGACCGGCGGCAACACCGACAAGATCGGATTGTTGCGACGGTCCTCGAAATGAAAGGAGCCGGTGACCAGCGTCGCGGTCGCGCCGCTCCCGCCGGTGGTGATCGAGGCCTGGCACTTGCCATTGGGAGCCGTGATCAGCTCACTCAGGGGGCGAATCGGTGACCCCGGCAAATCGCGCAAGGTGTGTGCGTGCCCGTGGGGCAACGCGACCAGGTCGCCACCGTTCAGGTGGATGGGCGCCTGACCATCGACATGGAGCCAGCACTCACCGGAGAGGACGACGTGAAACTTCGCGTCCTCCTCGTCGGCCGCGACGCCGACGCCCCAAGGTGCAGCGGCTTCGAGCCGCCCGTAACAGGCGGCCCCCACCCGAACCGTTTCCAGCACATCCGTGAGTACATCAGTAGTCGACATCGTACGACTAAGCAGAAAACCTGCGTGAATCTCCTCTGACCGTCCAGTCAGGTTAGGAAAGAGCTAGCAGGTTCGATTCTGACCGTCCAGTCAGAAAATCTCGACCCGAAACAGAGGGCAGATCGTACGACTGCGTAGGGCCGGCTGACCTGTGTGTCAGCCACCAAACCGAACAAAATCATACCTATGAATCAACAGACGGCAGGGCGGACCCTTCCCTACCTCTGCCGATTTGAATCACCGAAGGACCCGCCGACTCGTCAGCCGAGGCGGCTGGAGAGGTAGCGAAGCCCGGACGCGATGGGCTGCCGGTGCTGGAAATAGAGCTCGAGGTGCTCGAGCTCCAGCTCGAGCTTCCGCGCCAGCTCGGCGCCCTGCCCCAGCTTGCGAAGACTCTCGAGCAGGTTCCAGCGCAAGAGCCAGTCGTAGGGGAACTGCTGCTCGAGCTCTTGATGCAGGCGCTCGAAGACCGGCACCACGTCGGCCCCGACTGACGTGCGCAGGGCGCCGAGCGCCGCCTCGTACAGCGCGAGCATGGCGCCCTGCTGTGGCGGCATCGACCCGGCTCGCGGCACTGTCGTCTCCGGAAGCTCCGTCGTCGAGTAGAAGTCGGAAGGCGCACCGGCGTGCGCCCCCTCTGGATGGGTGGCGAGCGCCACGACGCTGCCCTCGGGTAAAAGCAGCCGGAGCTCCGACCCGGCAGAGAGCTCGCCGCGTTGCAAGTGAAGGAGCGCCGCGCCCTCGGGGCCGCGCACCACGCGCGTGAGCTCGCCACGCAGGCTGATGCCGCCGGCGAGGCCGAGCTGGGCCGGCCCGCTCCCGAGCTGCGTGAGCGCCGCTCGGTGATCGCCCAGCACTGCCACGATGGGCGCGCCGCTCCGGCGAACGTCACCGAGATCGGCTCGGCCGCTGTCCAACACGAGCACGCGGCTCTTGCCGTCGTCCACCAAGCGCTGCGAAAGCGCACCGATCAGCGAAATTCCCGGGCCGAGCTGAATGGTAGCCGTTTCGCGAGCCAGCGCGGCCTCGGCCAGTGCAGCCTCACCGCCTCGCGTCGACGGCAGGTCACGCGCCACCTCGTCGAGCACGTCGTGCAGCGCCTCGAAGCTCGACGCCACGAAGAGCTGCGGCTGCGGCCGTGTCACGTCGTAGTCGACGTCGCTCGCGGCCGCGTCCAGCGGCGGCTTGGGCAATTTCGGATCGTGGCACGCAAAACTCTCCCAGAGCGACGAGAGTAACCCTGCGCCGTAAATAGCGTAGTCGCGCGGCGAGCCGACCAAGCCGTACTCGGCCGTCCACCAATAGAGTCGCGACAGGCGCGCGGCTTCGCTCACTCGTTTCACGCCAGCACGCGCTTCCACCAGCGCACGCTCGGTGCGAGCGACGAGCTCGGCGCTCGCTCTCGGGTTCTCCTTCACTTCCGAGAGCGCGTAGATGGCGCGGTCGACTGCCGCGTCCTCGGGCAGCGTGAAGGCGCGCGCGCCCGCCGCGCCGATGCGCCGCAGGTAGTGCGCGTACGTCGCGTCCGGCAAGATCGGCGCGTGACCTGCGGCCTCGTGAATGATGTCTGGCGCCGGGGTGTAGACCAGGTGATCCGCGCTGCGCATGTCGGCAGCGATCGGCAAGATCGAGAGCGACTGCAGCTCTTGGAAGGCGCGCGGCGGGATGAAGCCGTCCACGCAGACTGCGCCCCAGCCGAACGGCGCCAAATGCTCGTCCATCTCTGCGATGCGCGGGATGCGCTCGATCGAGATGCCTGTCTGCGCAAGGCCGTTGCGGTACGCGGGGTGGGCCGACGCCTTGAGGCGCGCGTGCGTCTGCAGCAGCACGAAGCGCCACACCGCCTGGTCCACCGCCGTGTAGCGTGAGTAGTCCTGCCGGACGATCAGGTGCCGCAGATGCGGCGGCACGCGCTGCACCGTGGCAGTTTCACGCTCGACCGTGGCCGTACCTTCCGCAGGCAATCAAGGTATTCTGTCTCGTATCACCCAAACGGTCCAGCTGCGGGCCGAGCAAGCCTCGCACAGCGCCTCGACGAAGCGCGCTCGCGCAAAGCGCGAGCCAGGACCACCCCGCCCGACCTTGGCACGAGCAGATCACGATCCGCCGGTGAGAGGAGGCCCGCGAAAATCCGGTGAGGCCGGGCACCCGCTTCCCTTCCGGTAGCCAAGTACGCGAGGCCGACTTCCAAGGAACGGAGGAGAAAAAGAACGACTCGCCACACCCTCCCCGACGACATCGTAGGCATCTGATCTCCTACTGCGACAGCTCCAGCAGAGTCGTCCCGGCTCCGAGGATTTCTGGCATTTTGACGAGCGGCATGTCGAAGGCTTGGCCGAACGTGAAGTACACGCCGCCGGGCAAGGGCGAGTCGGTCGCCCGCCCTGGGCCGGGCGTGAGCGGCGCGCCCCAATCCAGCCGAAAACAGATGCGGTTCACCTGCGGGAACAACACCCGCACGCCGGCACCGACCGATTGATGGAGCGTGATGTCGGGTACTGTCTCTCCCGCGCCGCCGATGTCGTAAAACGCCACCGCGCCTATGCGCGCGGACAGCACGTTCACCGCCGACGTGCGGAGCTCGAAGGAGCCGGCAAAGCCGCTCGGGCCGCGAAAGGCGCTCGGCAAGTAGCCGCGTGGCCGGGTTTCCCCGCCCAGCACCAGCTTTCGGTTCAAATAGTTCTCGTAGGCCGTGACCAGCGCCGTGTCGACCACCGCGCGCATCCGCAAGAATCGCGGCGAAACCAGGCGCAGCGCGCCCTGCGCGGCAGCCTGATGCTTCCCCGCGTCAGCCTCCTCGATGCTCGAATTGGCGACCACGCGTGCCAGGCCGTCGCCGAGCTGCTGCGTGTAGCTGAGCCAGGCCACGCTACCCATCAGGTCGCGTGACGAGCCGAGCGCGCTCGACGCCGGATACAGGCGCAGCGCCGCGACGGGACCTAGTAAGAACGATTCCTTCAGCTCTAGCGTCTCGACGTTACGAGTCGCCAGGTAGCGCGTACCGTGGTTCTCGAGCTGCACGAACGGGCTGAGCCGCGTGTCGCTGACCGGAACCTCTTGCGCCACGAACGCATCGAAGTCCTCCTGGCTCGTGTTGGGCGCGCGCGTGGCGTCGTAGTCACGGCTGTTCAGCTCGACGCCCCAAGTGAGCACGCTCTTCACATTCGTGCCGAAGGAGCGGCCTACCTCCGCGCCCGCGCGCACCACGTTGCTGGCGTACGCGATCGGGATGCCTTGATCCGAGAGCACCGGTTGGCGGTGCTGAAACAGCCTCGTTTGCTCGATGTTCCAGGCCGTGCCGACCAAAAACGACCATTTGTCGCGGAGCGCCAGCAAATCGCGGCGCAGGCTCACGCTACCGTACGAGCCCTCGGGCTTGCCCGAATCGATGTTGATGTACGCGCCCGCCTGCACCAACGCATCGAGCTTGGTGCCGGCGATGCGCGGATACGCGACGAGCACCCCCAGCGAGTAGCGATCGGGCTCCAGGCTGAACACGGCCCCGAGCCGAGTCCGCGTGCCCAAAAAGTTGTCTTCGCTCAGGTTGAGCATCAAGTAGTCGATGCTGCTGAAGCTGCCCTGCAAGTCGTAGTTCAGCCGCAAGCTCCAGACGTCACGGACGATCACGAGCATGCGCACCCGCCCGGGCGTCGAGCCACGCAGCGGCACGATGACCACCACCCCGAACTGCGGGATGCGCTGCAAGTTGCGCAGCGTCTCCTGCACTTCCTCTTCGAGGTAGCGGTCGCCGTCGCGAAACAGCAGCTCGCGCCGGATTACGACCTCGCGCGTCTGCATGTGAAACCAATTGACGAAATCCGGCACCGGATCGTCGTCGTCGAACACGGCCGGGCGCACGATCTCGACGCTCTCGATCTCCTTGCCTTGCGGGCTCGGGTCGACCTCGTCGTGGCTCCCGTCTCGGGCAGACGCTTCGAGCGCCCGAACCAGGGTACGGTGCTCGAGCTCGGAAAGCTCTTCCGCTCGGGCAGAGCGAGGTAACGCCGTCAGCACGCCGAGCGCGGCGGCGAGACCAACGAACCACGAGACGGACCCGACACCGACCACGCGACCCGAGGGTAGCCCTTCCGAGCGGCGCTCACTCGGACTATCGTTTCTGCCGTGCAGATCCACCCGACTCGCGACAGCACGGACCTGGCGCTGGCCGGGGTCCTGGTGGTCCTGGGCGGGTTACTGCTGCAATCGGGACCGGTCGTGGCCTGGGGAGGCGCCCTGCTGTTGGGACTGTCGATCGCGCGCGCTATCACGCGGCTGGGCGTGAGCCGCGTGCGGGCGGCCGGCCTGGAGATGTTGTGGCGAGGCGAAGCGCGCAAAGTGA
>JBEHXA010000366.1:0-7755 GCA_048498935.1 Myxococcota bacterium | reverse complement strand
ATCGCCGTGAGCTTGGCGATCGGGCGCGATACTGCGCGGCCGAGCGCGTAGGCGCAAACCGGCGCCCACACGCCGACCAGCACCGTGAACACCAACGAGCTCAGTACGAAGCTCGACGACGCCGAGACCGGCATGCGCAGCACGCTGACCGCGACGCGGTCGGCGTCGATGCGACGAAACGCGACGACCTCCGGCAAGTCCACGCGCGCTCGCACCCCGGCGTCCTGCTTCTTGGCTTCGTTGCGCACGAACTGGCCGAACTCGGGGCTGGCCGCGAACAAGCGCTCGGCAGCCTCCGTGCCGCGGAAATTGCCGTGCTCTAGCAGTAACGATTCGGTGTTCTGCTTTTGAAGGGCTTCGAAGAGCGCGGTCAGCTTCGCGCTACCCGCAGAGTCCGCCGCCGACGCCACCAGCGCGAGCTGGTTTGCGGCGACCTCGGCCCGGGCCGTGCGCTCCACGTGGCTGCTCTCGACCTGCTTGATGTAGCCGAGCGCCACCATCCAGAGCATTGGCCCAAGGGCGAGTGAGATGGCGACGGCCGCGATACGCAGCTGCAGCGAGCTCGGGTTGCGATCCAACCCGTATCCGCCGGCGCGAGCCAGCGCGGAACATTCGCTGGCTGCGTCCGCGATCAGCGTCGAGGCGAGCGGGAACGCGAAGGCGAAAGCGCCGAAGCTGAGCGCGGTGCACAGAATGGCGATGGCGTTGTCAGCCTGCGGGGGCAGCGGAGCCCGCTCCGGCCCGAGCCCCTTCACGATCAGGAAGCCGAGGCCGTAGGTGGCAATCCAGGTCAGGACGTACGCTACGGAGAAGCGTAGCGGCAGACCTTGCAAGCAGCGGTCTGCGCGCTGCACCAGCTCGGGCGACTTCGCCTTCGCAGGCGTACGCGCCAAGCGCTCCCAAGGGGCCAGCTCGAAGTTCAAATACGCTGCCCAGCACACGATTTTGGCTGCAGTCAGGCCCGCCAAGGTCAGCATCGGATCGCTTGCGGCGCCCGTGCCGAGCAGCTGCGTGAAGGCGAGGATCACGAAGGGAGCGAACAGCGCGTCCAGGACGGCGTACGTGAGGATGGATCGCAAAGTCAGGGTCTTGAGCATGAATTCAACCTCGAGAGAGCTCGAGCAAGCGCTCGGGTGAGAGCACGAAGATGGTCGGCACGTCGTTTTCGAGCGCTACGTGGGCGACGAGCGGCGCGTGCACGCGGAGCGACGCCGGCAAGGGCAGAAGCGCTTCGCTCGAAACCTGGAGCAGGCGCAGCGCGCCCCGCGCGAGCAGCGGCAGGCGCGCCTGCGCATCGCCCACGACGATGACGCGCGCCTCCGCTTGCTGCAGCTCGTGACTCGCGGCGAGCGCACTCGCCTGATCGGCACCCAACAGTTGCCCGGAATCGAGCGGCTCGGCGCCTTGCCAAGCATCATGTCGCTCGACCGCGACGACGGCGCCGCCCGGTACTGCCCAACTGCGACCAGCCTCATGCACGACGAGCAAACTCACGTGCTCGGTCGCGCGCTCGCCAGTGGCGTTCCGGCCCTGCTCACCCAAAAGCGACATCCGCGCTCCCCACCGGCGCCCTGAGCCGGCTCGCGGTGCCGCCGAGGATTTCGGCGACGAACCGTTGCAGATCGATGAAACCCACCACCCGACCTTCGAGCTCGGCCTCGGCTGCCGCGTAAGGCAACTGAGTGACCGCGCAGGGCCGGAGCTGCATAGGAGAAAACGCGTGCACCTCGCGTGCAGCGTCCACCGGCAGAGCAACGATGCTTTCTGCCACACTCGCGATCAGGGTGCGCGGCCGCGGTGAGCTGCCGGCCAAGCGGGACAGGCCGAAAGGTGCGGCGAGGTCCACCACCGGCACGGCTCGGCCCCGCCACGCGATAACGCCCGGCATTTCAGCGCGAGCGCCCGGGATGGGTAGCCAGACTTCTGCTCCCAGTATTTCGCGAATGATCTCGGCATCCAGCAAGATCCAGGTGTCTTCGATCTTCGCGGGAACCAGCGCGCGCATCATGGCTCGACCCGACTCCTAATTCCGCCCCGCGCCGCTGTGTTCCAAGTTGAGAACAGCCGCGCTGACGAGATCGCGAGGGTAGCACTACCGCTCGCGCAGCGAACAAGATCTCTCCTCGTCGCATCGTGATCGCGTGGCTAGCCAACACGATCGAATGCTCGTCTCCACATCGATGCTGACGCTCGAAACAATTTCGTGGCGGTGTGAGTGTCGGTGCTTCGCGCACCGCGAGCGCGCAGCACGGACGTGGACTTCATGAAGCGTCGATATTCGATGCAGCTGCTCGCGACGAAACACCTCGATCAGAGGTTGACCAACTGACGCTGTGGCCGTTAACTCGAAGTACTATCGAAAGACCGAGCGCAAATTTCGTGAGCGCGGGCGGAGGCAGCAAACGGTGTCGGTTCGGAGTCCCAAGGTTCTAGTCATCGACGACAGCGAAGTCGTGCTCGAGGTGACGAAGAGCGCGCTCGAGGGAGCCGGCTACGATGTCATCACGCACGATCGTCCGGCTGGCTGCGTGGCGATGATCCTTCACGAAAAGCCGGACTTGGTGTTGATGGACGTCAACATGCCGGGCCTCGGCGGCGATACGATCGTGAGCGTGTTTGCGAAGGCG
This sequence comes from Myxococcota bacterium, assembly GCA_048498935.1. Taxonomy (GTDB): domain Bacteria; phylum Myxococcota_A; class Polyangia; order Polyangiales; family Polyangiaceae; genus PMG-095. Next base: position 5,128 of record JBEHXA010000366.1, on the reverse strand, counting down.
CAGACCGGTGGCGAAACCGTCGTGCTGCTGCACTCCAGCCTCAGCGCCGACGTGCTCAGGACCAAGGCGTCCGTCGCCGGCGCGCACGGCTTCATTCAGAAGACGGGCGACTTGTTCGGCTTGGTGCGCGAAGTGAATCGCTGGCTGAAGCGGGTCAACAGTAGCGGGCACATGCGCGTGGCTCCGGCATCCGACGAAGCGCGTAGCGCTAGCCGGAGCTCCGCCAATATCGCAGTGCCGCAATCCGCGCGTCGGGCTGCCGCTGACCAGGGCGGCAATGTTCCGTCGGTGCTCTTGGTGGACGACGAGATGGGCATCCTGTCGCTATATCGTCGCCAGCTACAAGGTGAGGACTGGTCGGTGGAGTTTGCTCTGTCCGGCAGTCAGGCCCTCCGGCGCATCGTTTCCGAGACGCCGCCCGACGTGGTCGTGTGCGACATGCTGCTGCCCGACGCGACCGGCATCGAGGTGTACAAGCGCGCGATTGCGGCGCAGCCGACCTTCGGCAATCGCTTCATCGTTGCGACGGGCGCGGCCAACGCGCCGCCGGTCGCCACCTTCTTGTCGACCTTCCGCGGTCCCGTGCTGCACAAGCCGGTGGAGGAGGCTCGGCTGATCGCAGCCGTGCGGTCTTGCCTCTCGAGTCGCACGCAGCTCAAGTCGGGCGTGCGCGCCTGAGTCCGATGGTCAGGGAGAGCCCACGTTCACGGGCTGGATCTCGCCGTTTACCAAGTATTGGCCGAGGAAGCGGGTGTCGCCGAAGCACTTGACGCGGCGGTCCTCCAGCATCGCGCAAACGTAGTGATCGCCACCGCTGCTCAGTTGCAGCACTGGCGCGCCGAGATTGACGAGTAGATAGCCTCGCGAGTCCTTCTGCGATCCCGGGACTGCCCAAACTTCGGCGTCCGGTAGGTTCTCGGAGCAGCTCACGAAGTTGGCGTCGTCGAGCGTGCAGTATTCGCCGCCGCTGAACAGCGCGAACCCCTTCAGAGTCGAGGCGCCTTTGGGAGCCTCGTAGCGCCTCTCCTCGCAGGTAAACGAGTCGTCGTCGCTCAGCACGCAGAGGTTATGCTCTTCTCCGGCCAAGTAACGAGCGCGTGCGCCTTCGGGGAGCGGCAAGCGGTGCCCGGTTTCGACGTCGCCGACGCTGCCGTCCGCGTAGCGCGCATACGGTACGTAGCCACTCGCAAGCTGCACGATCTCGGGCTGGCCGGCGAGCGACACGGGCTCGCGAATCGAGCGGTTCCAGCAGCGCAGGGTCGAGTCGTCGAGCACGGCGCAGCCAGCGCTGGAGCCCACGGCGAGCAGCGTGGCCTTGCGCCCTTCGCCGAGCGGGAGCGGCGGCAGGGCGTCGCCCATTTCACCCGGTCCGTCACCGACCAGGTCGGCTCTGCCGACGCCAATTTGCTCGGACCAGCCCCAACATTTGACCGCTCCGTCGTCGAGCAGGGCGCACGTCGCGTGCATCGCTACCGAGGCGGCCATCACTAGCCGACCTTCACCGAGCTCGATGGCTGGTTGGGCCTGGCTCGGGAGTGCGAATTGGTCGTTTCCTTGGCCCAGCTGTCCATAGACGCTGCTGCCCCAACATTTCAGGTGGTGATCTTCGAGCAGCACGCAGTAGTGCGCGCGCGCGGTCATGACAGCGAGCGCCTGGTTGGCCACAGCGGGCGCTCCACCGTCACCACCTGCTGCGTCGTCCTGGGCGGCGTTGCTGCCGCCCAGGTTGTTGCCACCGAGGCCGGGCGCTGAAGGTGCGCCGCCGTTTCCACCTGCGCCGCCCATGCTCGGAAAGGAGGAGGCGCCGCTCGAAGCAGCAAGGCCCGAGCCGCCCACCGCGCCAGCGCCTGAACCGGCATTCGAAACAGCACTCGAACCAAAATCGTAGTCAGGAAACCCGCAACTCGAGAGAGCGCAAAGCCCGAGCCCAAGCGCGCCCATCGCGCTGCGAAAACAGTCGGCGGGTTCCACCTTCCGGGGCAGACTAGCGCAACCGGGCGCCGCAGAGACCACCGCGGGAAGCGCGGCCTATCAGTCGACTCGGCCGATTTTCCGGTCCTGCTTGAGAAATCGGACCACCGGGGCGGCCGGCAAGAGCGAGGCGATGGTCAGGCGCGGCTGCCTCTCGGCGTCGTCACTCAGGCGACTGGTATGGGCAGACATCAAGTCGCTGCGGGTGAGGAAGCCCACCACTTCGCGAGGGGAGCTGCGCTTGACGACGGGCAAGCGGCCGACCCCTTCGGTGACCATCAAGTTCGCTGCTTCTCGGAGCGAGCTGTCCTCGAACGCGACGGCGGGGGTGCGGCTGAGCAGATCCCGGACGCGGAGCGGAGCCGGGTGGTCCGCCTCCAAGACCTCGTGTCGAGTGAGCACGCCCAGCAGCGAGCGATCCTCGTCGACGACCGGAAAGGCAATGTGCCGGGCGCCGATGGCGTCGGACGTAAGCCACTGTCGCGCTTCCGCCACGGGTTGCGCGGCCGCAAGCACGATCACGTTGCGGGTCGCGACGCTCGAGACCCAAACCTGGTCCAGGTAGTCGGCTGCGTATTCGCTCGGCACCCGCACGCCGCGTCGCGCGATCTTTTCGGTCATGATGGTGTGTCGCATCAGGACGCACGACACCAGGTAGGCTGCGGCGCACCCACCGAGTAGCGGCAAGAGGCCCAGCGGTTGGAGCGTGGTCTCGAAGGCGAACACGATCGAGGCCAACAGCGCGCGTGACGCGCCCGCAAACAGCGCAGCCATGCCGACGAGCCCAGCGATGCGCGCGTCGATGCCGGCCGCAGGGAGCAGGATGGCCGCGGCGCTGCCGATGGCGGCGCCCAACCCGCCACCAACCGTGAACAGCGGCGCCAAGGTGCCGCCGGACGTGCCGCTGCCGAGTGAAATCGACCAGGAGATGAACTTCAGCAGGCAGAGCGCGACGAGTGCGCTGCCCACCAGCGAACCGGACAGAATGTTCTCGATATTGTCGTAGCCGACGCCCATCGTGCGCGGCGCAAAATAGCCGACGCCGCCGACCGCTACGCCGCCGATCGCGGGCCACCACATCCAGTGCACGGGGAGCTTCTCGAAGCCGTCTTCGATCGCATAGAGCAGCCGCGTAACGCCGACCGCTACCAGGCCCAACAGCCCTCCGAGCGCGACGTAGAAGCACAGCGCGTAACCGCTCGGCTGGGACAGCTGCGGCATGCCGAAGACCGGCGCCGTGCCGACCCAAGCCATGCGGACGCCCGCAGCCGTGGCGCTCGCCAAGGCCACCGGCACGAGTGAGCGCGCTCGAAACTCGAACAGCAGCAGCTCGATAGCGAGCAAGACAGCCGAGACGGGACTTCCGAACGTAGCTGCCATGCCGGCAGCCGCGCCGGCGGCCAGCAACGTTTTCCGCTCGACTGGCGTGGTTTCCAGCATTTGGCCTACGAGCGAGCCGAGCGCTCCGCCGGTCGCGATGATCGGGCCTTCCGCGCCGAACGGACCACCGGTGCCGATCGCGATCGCTGCCGAGAGCGGCTTCAAGAAGGTCATGCGCGGCGGAATGCGACTCTGATTGGTCAGCACCTGTTCCATCGCTTCCGGAATGCCGTGGCCGCGGATTGCGCGCGAGCCATAGCGCGCCATCAAGCCGACGATCACACCGCCTACGACCGGTACCAACACGACCCAGGGGCCCAGCTGATGCTGCGATGGCGGCAGCGATTCGAGCGAGAGCCGCTGCCGAAATGCGAGGTTCGTTGCCAAAGCGATCAGGCTCATCAACAAGCGGGCGATGACTCCCGCCGTGAGCGCGAGCCCGACGGCTAGCGCACAGATGCGCAGATCACTGCGCCCGAAGAGGACTTCGACGCGCGGCACTCTCGCTTCCGCGAGCGAGCGCTCGAGCGAGGGGGACAGCGCGCCCATTCCGACCGGGATGACGCGTTCAGGCTCGTCGCTGCCCGCCCCGCGACTCTTAGACGTGGCCATTGGTGGGCCTGGCTTTGCCACCCACGGCGCGCGCAGAACATGATATCCGTCATGGCGCGGGGCGACGTCGAAACCTAGTTTTGCCGCGGGCGGAACAGCATGTTTTCACGAATCAACCGAGTCGCCGGTCTTGCGCTGCTTCTTTCCGTACTGGGAGCCTGCAAGTCCAAGGAGCCGCCACCTCCCGCGCCCGCCCCGGCGCCCACCCCACTCAAGCCGGCGGCCCCGGTCCCCGAGGATCCGGCCACGACGGCGGCCAACATCTTTCGGGGTCGCTGCTCGGTGTGCCACGGCCAAACGGGTCACGGTGATGGCCCCGGCGGAGCCGTGCTGACTCCCAAGCCCAGGGTTTTCACTGACGCGACCTGGCAAGACAGCGTCAAGGATGAGCAATTGCGCGAGATTATCGTCAAGGGCGGCGCCGCCGTCGGCAAGAGCCCAGGCATGCCGCCGAACCCCGACCTCGAGCAAAAGCCGGACGTCGTGGGTGAGCTCGTGAAGGTGATCCGCGGCTTCAAGAGTTGACGAGGTATCAAGCGTCTCAGCGTGTGTTGCGCTAAGTTTCATCGCTATGGATTTCCGCGCCTCCCTGGAGCGCTCCCCTTTGTTCGCAAACGTCGAGCCGGTGCGGGTGCGGAACCTGGTCAGCGTCGCGACGACCCAAAGCTACCGCCGAGGTGAATACTTGTGGCGAGCGGGTGATCAGCCTCAGGCGTTGATGATCGTCCGCTCCGGCCTGGTCAAGCTCGTGCGCACCGCGCCTCATGGGCGCACCGCGATCTGTGGCCTGTTTGGCGTAGGTAGTGCGATTGGCGAGCTCGCCTTGATTAAGGGCATCCCTTTCCCGACGTCCACGATCGCTGCGACCAACAGCGCGACCGTGGCGTGCATTCCACGCGCCGAGGCGCTCGACGCGCTACGCGTGGACGCTGCGCTGAGCTTGAATCTGCTGTGCTCGCTCGAAACGCGCCTGGCCCTATTGCACGACAAAATAGACGTGCTCAGCGCCGGTTCGGTCGAGGCGCGCCTGGCCACGCTGCTGCTCAAGTTTTACGAACAGCTCGGTGACGACTTCGATGACGGTACTTCACGGATTCCGGTGCCACTTTCGCGGCAGGAATTGGCTGATTCGGTGTCAACGTCGTTCGAAACTGCAATCCGCGTC
>JBEHXA010000365.1:0-7761 GCA_048498935.1 Myxococcota bacterium | reverse complement strand
CTCGCACCAAGCTTTCGCCCAGCTGACAGCCCGAGCGGTAGCCGCTCTCCAGCACGCGTTCGAGATCCGCTTCGTCGAGCTCACCGCTGCGCACCAGCTGGGCGCCCAAGAGCTCGCTCGGCTCCGTCGACGCCGTGGCCGCCACCGCTCCGCCTTCGAAGTAGATGCGCCGCTGCTCTGCGCCCAAGCGAAAGGCGAGCAGCCCCGTGCGGCGCGAGGTTGCCAGCCCGAGCAAGACTGCCGGCAGTGTACTGCGCGCGATCATGTAGCGCTCGGTCGCGAGCACCGCGACCGGATCGAAGAAGCGATAAAGCGGCCGCGAAGCCAGGCGCGTCAGCTCGAACGCGCGCGATAGCTTCAAGAACGGGCCGTCCTCGCGCGCAAGCTCCGAGTCGAGACCAGCGCGCGCCGTGGCCAGCAAAGCGAGCACGCTGGCCAGCGAGAGTGGCCCGACCACCTCCCCGCCGAGTCGGCGCAGCCGATAGCGGAGCTTTGGCGTCGCGCCGACCGGGCGATTCTGCGTCGGGAGGTCTTCCGCGTAGTGGGGCGAGGGCAACGCGATCACAATCGGCTTGAGCGCGTCGGCGTCCACGATCGTCGCTTGCTCGTCGCGCGGCGGCGGGAGTGAGCCCTCGAGCGCAGGCGGGGGAGCGCTGAAGTCGCGGCTCGGGGTCACGCGCACGTTGCTCTCGATACGCACGATGCCCAGATCCGCCAGCCACAGGCTGAAGGCATGCGCCGAAAAGCGTACGCGATGCTCACTGGCCAAGCGATCCAGCTCCCGCACCACCAGCGCCGCACTCTCCGGACGATTCCGCGGAGACTTCGCGAGCAGCTGCCGCAACAGCAAGATGACTTCGCCCGGCACCACGCCGCGCAGCGACGTCAGCTCGTCCCAGCCGCGTTGCTCGAGGTTCCTGAGCACTTCGAGCTCGGTGCTCCCGGGGATCAGCGGGCCGCCCAGCAAGAGCTCCGCCAGGACCACGCCGAGCGAGAACAGGTCGCTGCGCGCCTCGGCGGGGCGACCCAGCACCTGCTCCGGAGAAATATAGCCAATCTTGCCGCGCAGCTCGCCCGGCGCCGTGCGCACGTCGGACCACGCGCTCTGCACGATGCCGAAATCGGTGAGCTTTACCTCACCAGCGCGACCGAGCAGGATGTTGTTGGGCGCCACGTCGCGGTGCACGACTCCGAGCGGGGCGTCGTCCTCGTCACGAAATTGGTGAGCGTGCGCGAGACCCGCCGCCACTTCGCGAACGATGTACAGGGCCGGGCCGAGCTCGACCGTGCGCTTGCGAGCCACCAGCGCGCGCAGGACGTCGGACAGGGGGACGCCGTCCACGTATTCCATCACCAGGTACAGCTCGCCGGCCGCCTCACCGAAGTCGAGCACGCTGACCAAGTTCGGATGCGCCAGCGCAGCGTGGACGCGCGCCTCGGCGCAGAACATCCGCACGAAGCGATCGTCCTGCGCGAGCTGCGGCAAGATTCGCTTGAGCGCCACGCGCTTCGCGAAGCCGCGCGCGCCTGGTCGCCGTGCCTCGTAGATCTCGGCCATCCCACCCGTCGCAATACGGCGCACGAGCTCGTACTCCCCGAGCCTGACTAGCGGAAGCGACTTCGACTGCACCAACCATTCAACGTAGCAGCATCGCTTGGCAAATCGATGTAGTCACACGCGCTACAGTCACCGCCAATCGTCACTCCGTGGAGTTAACACGGCAGTTGTCTCAGTTCGCGCGCTCGCAGGCCACCCCAGGTCGCTCGGCGACGCGCGGGACTTTCGACGACACCGTCACGAAGTCGTACGTTGTCGCACGTGTGATCACGACACCTTACGGCGGGCGCGATCGTTCAGCAGGGCGCGCCAGGCTTCGATACGGTTGAGCGCGTGCTCGGGCCATTCGAAGCGGGAGAGGCGGGCCAGGAGGTGGGGCGTGTGGTCGCCGGCGCGGATGCGCGGGCCGAATACGTCCGCTGCCGCTTCGATGTACTCGAAGGCGCGCTCGGGGCGCGCGCGGGAGTGCTCGTACCAGGCGCACGTCAAGAGATAATGCTGCTTGGCTTCCGCCTCTTCCACCACGATGCGCGAGCACTCGTCGATCAGCGCGCGCGCTCGCTCGGGCTGATGTCGAATCAGCGCCAGCTGGCAGAACAGCAGCTTCGACTCCATCACGCCCCACGGGTCGCCCATCTTCACGAACGAGCGATGCGCGCGATCCGTGTGCAAGTCGGCCATGTCCAGGTCGTCGGTGTCGATACCGATCATGGCGAGCAACCGATCGCAGGCCGCCTGACCGCGCGGCGTGCGCAGCGTATCGAACGTCGACAGCGCGTCGAGCGCGCCGCTCTCCGAGCTGTGAAAGTTCATCAAGCGGTGCTCCACGTGCGCGATCGACACGTCGGCCTGCGCGGTGCCGAGGCGATAACCGGCGCGCTCGAACTCGTTTCGCGCTTCCTGCGCCAGGCGCCGCGAGCGATCGGTCGTCCCTTCGGAGTGCTCGATCCAGCTGAGCAGCAGCAAGCACTGCCCGCGCCCGACCGGCTGATCCAGCGCGGCGAAGTTGCGCTCGCCGCTCTGAATCGTCTTGCGCGCGCTCTCGTAGTCGCCGAGCTGGAATTCGATCTCACCCGCTACTGCTTCGCACAGCGCCTGGCCGAGCACGTGCCCGCGCTCCTCGAACACCGAGAGCGCCTTCTTCACCAGCTCCAGACCCTCGGCCGAGCTGCCCTGCTCGCTCAGCAGATGGCCCTGGAGGCGCAAGCAATGCGCGACGTTCTCGCCGTCGCCCGCTTCCTCGAAGCGGGTGCGCGCGAGCTCGGCCAGCGTGCTCGCCTCGGCGAGCCGCCCAACGTGCCGCATCGCCTCTGCCTGCCAGCGATTCTTGAGCGCCAGCATCCGCCCCGTGAGCTTGCCCTTGAGCAAGTCGAGGTCGGACAGCGTCGAGAGCGGCTCGCGCGCGCCGTTCCACCCCCGCTGCAGGAAGTCGAACAGCAGCAAGGCAGCCGGGTCGTGATCGCCGGCCTGAATCAGGTTCACCACGCGCTGGCGCACGATGCGCCGCGTGTTGGCCTGCGGGTGCGTGAGCAGCGCAGCGGCGGCAGCGCGATAGAAGCGCTCTTTGTCGGGCCGCTCCGAGAGCTGCAGCAGCAAGTGCTCTTGCAAGAGCTCGTGCGGCCACGAGTAACGCCCCGACGAGCGCGGGATCAGAACCTCGGCATTTTGCAGCGCGATCAGCGCCGGGTCGGGCGCCATGCCGAGTGAGGCCACCAGCTCGAGCAGCACGTTACGACGGATTTCACCGCCCAGCGTGGCCGCCGCGAACGCAGCCGCGCGGTACTGCTCGGGCACCGAGTTGACGCGGCTGTCCCAGAGCTCGGCCGTGGTCTGCGGGCGAGTCGCCAGCACCTCGGGCGGCACGCGGTACGTGCCGTTCAAGAACTCCATGTTGCCGGCCAGCGCCCAGGCGTGCAGCTGCTGCAGCGCGAACAGCGGGTTGCCGCGGCTGCGGCGCGCCGCTTCTTCGACGGCGGCGTCGTCCAACGGCAGCGAGGCGCGCAAGAGCGACTTGGTCGTGTCGGGCTGAAGCGGCTGCACCTCGATCACGGTGCCGTCCATCACGTCGCGCAGCTGGCGTAGCCGCTCGGCAGCGGGCGTGCCGAGCGCCACGTCCTCGTGACGGGCCGTCGCCACCATCACGATCTTCACGTCCGTCTCCTCGTTGTGGATACGGATGAAGCCTTCGAACGTGGCCGGGCCGCCGTTGTGCAGATCGTCGAGCCAGAACAAGAGCGGACGCCCGCCCGAGATCTTGCGCAAGGTGTAGCGAATCACCATGCGCCGCGTTTCCAGCGTATCCAGCGTGAAGCGGATACCGGACGGACCGATCGGCTGATCGCTGGAAGAGCCCCCGATCGGCTTCATCCACTCGGCCGCGCCGGCGACCCAAGCGCGACCGTTCTTGTCGTCGCGTCGTACGTGCCAGCGCTCGAGCAGCGAGCGCTCGATGGTGTCTCGGTCCGTGCGCTCGAAGTTGTAATAGTGCGCCGCGGCGCCGAGCATGCCGTCGACGGAGCTACGCAGCTTTCGATAGCGCGCGCGCAGCGGCACCATCGTGCCTTGCTCGTGCATCGTCTCGCACAGCCACTCCGCTAGGCGGCTCTTACCGCAGCCTGCAGGCCCCACCAAAATCACGAGCCGGTGAGGCGGCCCGACACCGTTCACCATCTCTTGGCAGATGGCTTCGAGCTTCTTGCGCTCTTCGTCACGGCCCACGAGCGGGCTCGGACGAATGCTGAGCAGACCGGGCGCGTGCTCGGGTGCCGGGGCCAGGTCCGGGTTCGGCCCGCGCGTGCCGGTGCGGCGAGTCGGCGCCGCCGCCTGCACGTCGGAGGCCCGCGCCAGCGACGGGAAATCCCAGGTCTTCGGCAAAAGCGTCGGCTTGAACTTCTGCCAGTCGCGCCGTGCCTGCGCCGCGAATTCGTAGCGATCCCACGGCTTTTTGGCGAGCAGGGTGGTGACGAAAGTCGTCGTTTCTTCGGGCGCGTCGATCGCGAGCTTGAGCTTGGGCACGCGGTCGAAGGCGTGCACCCGGAGCAGCTCCTTCGACTCACCAGTGAACGGTGCGTGACCCGCGAGCAGCCGGTACAGGATGCAGCCGAGCGAGTACAGATCGGTCGCGCCGCACACGTGGTGCATCTCGTGTTGGATCTGCTCGGGCGCCATGTAGCCCGGCGTGCCGGCGCCGGCGTGCGGAGCGAACTGCATCGCCTTGCTGCCGTCGAGCCGCTCGTCGTGCGCGTCTTGGCGCAGCCAGGCCAGGCCGAAGTCGAGCACGTGCACGCGCGGTGTCTGGCCTTCCAGCCGCTCCACCAGCACGTTGGAAGGTTTCAGGTCGCCGTGCACGATGCCGCGCGCGTGCGCGTGCGCCAGCGCGGACAGAATCTGGTCCATCGTCACCCAGATCAGCGGGAACTTGATGCGCGCGTGCGCCAGCTCGTGCAGCGACGCGCCGCTCACGAGCTCCATCGCCAGGTACGGCGAGCCGTCGCGTAGCTGCCCGAAATCCTGGGCTTTGACGATGTTCGGGTGGTCCAGAGCCGCGAGCGCGCGCGCCTCTTTGTAGAACCACATCACGTAGTCGTGCGCGAGGTTACCGGGCGGCGGAATCACCCGCTTGACCGCGACCTGCTCGCCGTTCGCTTGATCGCGACAGCGATAGACGATGCCCATGCCGCCTTCGCCGAGCACGCTCAACACTTCGTAGCGATTGGCGATGACGTGACCGGGCAGGACCGGCGTGCTGGTCGCCGCGCGCGTCGAATCCTCCGAGAAGACAGCTGCTGCGGAGGGAATGCTCGGAGGCGCGCTGTCGGCCTCTTGCGGCTGTCGCGGACCGTCCGCCAGGATTTCTTCGTCGGCCACTGCTTGGGGATCCGTTTTCAGTGCAGGCTTCTCGCGTTCAGACTCGGTCGCGTTCGTATTCGGCGTCTCGGCAGGAACGTTTCCCGGAACGGCAGCCCGTGTGCGGCGGTGCTCCGCACCCGAAGTCTCAGCTAGCTTCGGAGGGTTTTCCGCTTGGCTGGGTTTCGCCATGCACGGCCGTGAGTTTAGCCACCCACAACTCTACGTCGAGACTCAGCTGAGCCAGAGAAAGACCGAGCAGAATCGGGCAGCGGGACGGCCGGCTCGGTGCGGTCGGCCGTCGCCTTCCGGTCCTACTGCACGAACGAGGCCGTACACCTGGGGCGGCGGTTGAATTCATCTGTAGTTACCTCGAGTTATCTTCATGTGGCGCTGATCCCGGCCGGGCGGTACTCTCCGCCACCTTCATGGCCCCCACCAAGCTCTTCGACCCGTCCCTCGCTGAACGTGACCCCGAGATCGCTCGCCTGATCACAGCCGAAGAGGTGCGCGAGACGGTGAAGCTGCGGCTCATTCCTAGTGAAAACTACGCGTCGCGCGCCGTGCTCGAAGCGACCGGGTCAATCCTGACCAACAAGTACTCCGAGGGCTACGCCGGCAAACGTTACTACGAGGGGCAGCAGATCATCGATCAGGTCGAGGAGCTCGCGGTGTCGCGCCTCAAGGCGCTGTTCGGCGCCGAGCACGTCAACGTTCAGCCGTACAGCGGCAGCCCCGCGAACCTGGCCGCCTACCTCGCGTTCTGCAACGCGGGCGACACCATCATGGGCCTGGGTCTGCCGAGCGGCGGTCACCTCACGCACGGCTCGCACGTCAGCATCACGGGTCGCTACTTCAAGGCCATCGGCTACAACGTGTCGCAGGGCGACCAGCGCATCGACTTCGCCGAGGTGCGGGCGCTCGCGAAAGAGCACAAGCCGAAGCTGCTCTGGTGCGGCACCACGGCTTACCCGCGCCAGCTGGACTTCGCGAAATTCCGCGAGATCGCCGACGTCATCACCAGCACCACGCACAAAACCCTGCGCGGCCCGCGCGGCGGCATCGTGATGTGCAAGGCCGAGCACGCCAAAGACATCGATCGCGCGGTGTTCCCGGGCCTGCGAGGCGGCCCGCCCAACCACACCCCGGCCAGCATCGCGGTTGCCGAGCTCGATCCGATGGGTCAGGCCCACGGCCATGACCCGGATGTGCTGCGGGAGAAGGCCGAGGAGACCCTGACCGCGTTCACCCGGGGCTGACCGTGACCTGGGGCGTCCACCGACACAGTCCGGCCCGGCACACGGTGAAGCGCCGCCGGTCGTCGCATCACCGGCACATGTCGGCAGCAGCCCGCAAGAAGCTGTCGGAGCGGATGCGGGGCCGCCACCACAAGGGCCATAAGATGTCCGCCGCTGCGCGGGCGAAGCTCCGGAAGGCCTTGAAGGGCCGGCATCACAAGCATCGGAAGCTGACGGCGGCGCAGCGGGCGAAGCTGTCGAAGGCACTCAAGGGCAGGCGTCACAAGGGTCACCGCATGTCGGCGGCGGCCCGCGCGAAGCTGTCCAAAGCGCTGAAGGGCAAGCACCATAAGGGCCATCGGCTGACCGCAGCCCAGCGGGCGAAGATCAGTAAGGCCCTGAAGGGCAAGCACCACAAGACGGCCGTCAAGCGGCTGCGGCGCGCAACCAAGCACCACGCCAAGCGGGCCCGCACCACCTTCCGGCACCGGCACCTGGTGCAGCGGGCCGGGAACCGGCACCGCCACGCCCAACGTCGCGGTAGGCGTCACGGCCGCCCGTACTCGCTCGGCTTCCACGGTAAGCAGCCCGCCTACCGGGCCCGCAAGGCTCACGGCGCCCGGCTGAACCGCAGGCCCGGCACCTCGAAACGCAAGAGGAGGAGGCGCCGGTGAGCACCGCTGATGCCGTGAAGCGCGAGACGGCGTGGCTGACCTCCTCAGGTGACGGGCTTCCGGCTCTCACCACGTCGGCCGGCGGGCCGTGGGACGTCATCCAGCCGTACATGCCGCGGACCCCTGCGACGCAGCAGACACAGATCTACGTCATGCGGCGGAAGGTCAGCACGGCCCGCTTCTCGCAGCAGCGGCGGATCGCCACGCACTCGTTCCATCTGGCGTGCATTTGGCCGCTCGGCGCCACGACGACCGGTGTGCCGCTGCTGGAGGCGGAGCAGGCCGCGCTGGATGCTGCGGTCGACCTGCTGGTGCAGCGCATCGAGGGCACCGTTGGCGACAAGTCCCACGGGGGCCGGTTCATGTCAGTCGGCGAGGCCCCGCATGGGACGTCGATCGACGTCGAGTTCACCGACCCGGTCCAAGCCCTCCAGGAGGGCCGTCT
>JBEHXA010000364.1:0-7763 GCA_048498935.1 Myxococcota bacterium | reverse complement strand
CGCCGCGCGGCGCCCCCACGTGTCACCGTAACAAGCCTTCGCGAGCGCACCGGTAGCGAGCGACGTGAGCGCGCCCCACACCACCCCCAGGAGCCAGACGCCGCGCAGCCCCAGCGCCCAGAGCGCGGGGGCCATGAGCACGAAGGCGCCCGGCGGCTTGACCTCTGCCGAGTCGAGGTAGGGCAGCTTGCCAGCGAGCAGCAGCCGCGCGTTGTAAACGATGCCGGTCACGTCCAGGTTGCGGAACCCCGGATCGATGACGCCGCGGCCGAGCCACAGGGCGTTGAGCACCAAAACGCCGAGCAGCACCTTGCGCCAGGTGCCGGCGTCGCTCGAGCGATTTGGCGCGTCCGACTCGTGGTAAGCCAAGTACCAGGCCGGTTACCACGAGAAGCGGAGCGCGAGCCAGCGCTACGCAGCGCTCTTTTTGGCCGCCGGGCGCGCGCTGTCCCGTGCCATCGGCTGCGGCCCCGACCCGTGCCCCGATACGGGCGGCATCGAAGCCTTGGGCAGCGCTGTCGAGGAATGGTCCGCCTGACCTTCCAGGAAGCCGATCAGCCGCTCGCGCAAGTCGTAAAAGTGCGGATCGTCGAGCACCGCGTGGCGGTGGCGCGGGCGGGCCAGTGTCACTTCCATGATCTCCCCCACCCTGGCGCGCGGACCGGACGTCATCATCACCACGCGATCGGAGAGGAACACCGACTCGTCCACGTCGTGGGTGACGAGCAGCAGCGTTTTCTTGTCTTCACGCCAGAGCTCGAGCAGCACGTCTTGCAGCTCGCAGCGCGTGATCGAGTCGAGCATGCCAAACGGTTCGTCGAGTAGCAGCATGCGCGGCGAGAGCGCGAAGGCTCGCGCCAAACCGACGCGCTGTCGCATCCCGGCCGAGAGCTCGCCAGGTCGCTTGTGCAGCGCCGCCCCGAGCCCGACGCGTTCGAGGTAGTGAGCGGCCTTCTCGCGGCGCTGGGCCGCGCTGGCCTTGGGCATGGCTTGCTCGAGCCCGATGGTCACGTTCTCGAGCGCGGTCAGCCAGTGAAACAGGCACGGCGCCTGAAACACGACGCCGCGATCCGTACCGGGCTCGGTCACTTCTTTGCCGCCCATGATCACGGTGCCCTCGGTAGCGCCCGTGAGGCCGGCGACGATCGAGAGTACGGTCGACTTGCCGCAGCCCGAGTGCCCGATCAAGCTGATGATCTCGCCCTCGGCGACCGTGAGGTTGAAGCCCTCGACCACTGGCACGTCGCCGCGCGGTCCCGGGAAGGCCTTGGCCAGGTTCCAGATCTCTAGGAATTTCTTGGAGCTCATGGGCTCACCTCCAGGATTGCGGGTGTAGGGCCGTCGATGACTTCATGCGCTTCAGTGGCGTCCGAGCTCGAAAGCTGCACGGGCGCCGACGCCGCAGGCCGCGCGCGCTTGGCCTTGCCGGACTCGAGCAAGTACTCGAGTACTTCCATGCGCGTGGCTCGAAACTTCGCGTCGTGGTTGAGCTCTTTGCGGTCACGCGGTCGATCGATGTCGACGATGGTCGCCGGACCGAGCGACGCGCGTGGGCCGGCGCCGAGCGGAATGATGCGGTCGGAGAGCAGGATGCCCTCGTCCACGTCGTTGGTGATGAGCAGCATGGTTTTTCCGCTCTCTTGGCTGATGCGCTGCAGCTCACCTTGCAGCACTCCGCGCGTGAGCGCGTCGAGCGCCCCGAAGGGCTCGTCGAGCAATAGCACTTCGGGCTCCATCGCTAGGGCCCTCGCCACGGACACGCGTTGGCGCATGCCGCCCGACAGCTCCCGCGGCAGCTTGGCAGCCGCGGGACCCAAGTTCACCATCTCGACGAAGCGCATGGAGTGTGCGCGACGCTCGGCCACGCTCATTTTGGGGAACACCTGATCGACGGCCAAGAGCACGTTGTCGAGCACGCTCAGCCAGGGCAAGAGCGAGTAGTTTTGGAACACCACGCCGCGCTCGGGGCCGGGCCCGGTCACCGGCTTGCCGCCCAACAAAACCTGCCCTTTGTCCGGCAAAATCAGGCCTGCCAACAGGGACACCAGCGTCGTCTTGCCGGCGCCCGAGTAGCCGACGATCGAGACGAGCTCACCCTTTTCGATGCTCAGGTCGACGTTCTCGAGCACCTCGGTGCGCTGCGCGCCGCTGCCGTATCCCTTACAAACACCACGAAGCTCGATGAGTGCCATGTCATGCCGCCTTGAAGCGTCGCTCCACCAAGCTCATCAAACGATCGAGCATGAAGCCGACGATACCGATGGTGAGGATGCACAAGATGATGTGCTCGTAGATGAGCGCGTTGTACTCTTGCCACAAGAAGCCGCCGACGCCCGGGGCGCCCGTGAGCATCTCGGCCGCGACGATCACCAGCCAGGCGATACCCAGGCTGAGCCTGAAGCCAGTGAACATGTACGGCATCGCGGCGGGGATGGTAACCCTCACGAGCCGCTTCCACCGCGACAGCTTGAGCACGCGCGCCACGTTCACGTAGTCCTGAGGGATCGACCGCACGCCGAGCGCGGTGTTCATGACGGTGGGCCACATCGAGCACATCGCGATGGTGAAGATGCCGGCGGGCTCGGGCTTTTGGAAAAGCACCAAGCCCAGCGGCAGCCAGGCGAGCGGAGAGACCGGGCGAAGCACCTGGATGATGGGGTCGAAGGTGTCGGTAAACCCCTTGGACATGCCCAAAAGCAGGCCGATCGGCGTGCCGATCGCGATCGCGAGGACGTAGCCCTTGGCAACCCTAATCAGCGAGTACCAGGTGAAGCGCAGAATGCCCTGATCGAGCTCTCCGCGCTTCTCGAACGGGGACAGGATGTACGGCTTGCTGACTTCCCACGTCTTGGCGGGGCTCGGCAGGCTCTCGGCGAAGCTAGCGCTCGCGATCGCCCACAGCAACACCAGGCACCCTGCCCCCACCATCGGTAGGAGCAGGAACTTGACCAGGTTGTTTACCAGATTGCTACGCATGACCTCTCCAGCTCAGCTCTTGAGTGAGTTGACGGCGAACGACGTGGCGAACTTCTCGGGCTCTTTGGGATCGAACGTCGCGCCGTCGAAGAACGTTTCCGGCGCGTCACTCAGCCCGCCGTGAGTGACGCCGAGCTCCTTCATCGCCTCTTCATAGATATCGGTGCGCATCACCTGCTTGGCGACGCCCTCGTAGTCCGGCGCGCCCGTGACCATGCCCCAGCGACGGAACTGCGACAGCCAGAACTTCGCATACTTGGGCTGCGGGTAGTTGCAGTTGCGGCCACTGAAGATCATGTAGTTTTCGTCTTCCTTCTTGCGACCGTCTCCGTAGTCGTAATGCCCTTGCAAGCGACCCAAGATGAGCTCCGGCGGACAGTTGATGTAGGTCGCGCGCGACACGATCGACGCCTGTTCTGGGCGGTTTTTCAGGTCGTCCAGCCATACGCTGGCTTCGTGCAAGGCCTTGATGACGGCCTTGACCGTCTTTGGGTTCTTCTGCGCGAACTCCTCCGTGAAGGCGCAGACCTTCTCCGGGTGGTCCTTCCACATCTCTTGCGTGGTGATGGCGGTGTAGCCGATACCATCAGCGATGGCGCGAGCGTTCCACGGCTCACCGACGCAGAAGCCGTCCATCTTGTCGACCTTCATGTTCGCGACCATCTGCGGAGGCGGGATGGTCACGAGCGCCACGTCGGAGTCGGGGTTGATACCGCCAGCCGCCAGGTAGTAGCGCATCCACATGGCGTGGGTGCCGGGCGGAAACGTCATGGCGAAGGTCATGGGCGTGCCCTTCTTCTTCGCCTCGTCGACGAGCGGCTTGAGCGCCTTCGGGTCGGCGGCGACCTTGCCCTTGAGCGAGCTCTTCAACGTGATGGCCTGCCCGTTGCGATTGAGCATCCACGGGATCACCATCGGCTTCTTCGGTGAACCGAGCAGACCCATCGTCGACGCGATCGGCATACCGATCAGCATGTGCGTCGCTTGAATGTCGCCGTTCGAGAGCGAGTCTCGAATCGCCGCCCAGCTCGCACCCTTCACGATGGTGGAGTTGATGCCGTACTTCTTGAATAGGCCTTTTTCGTGGGCGATCACGATCGGCGAGCAATCAGTGAGCGCGATCATACCGAAGCGCAGATCACTCACCTCCGGCTTCGATGCGTCGTTCACTGCAGCGCTCGCAGCGGCAGCCGGCTTCGCGTCGCTCGCAGCCGCTTCCGACTTGTTACACGCAGGCAGCGCCAAGCTAGCAGGCAGCAGCGCTCCAACCTTCAGCACGTCACGTCGTCCAAACGTCGTCATGTCCGTGTCCTCCTTCAGAGTATCAAAACGCAAACGGCAGATCGAGTTGAACGATCTTGTACTTGGCGTCCTTCAACGGATTGTCGAGACCCATCGCGAACGCAACACCGGGACGAAACCAAACAGACCCAAACTTGAAGTGACCGCGCGGACCGATCGCGAACGTCGTGGTGTCGCGGAGACCCTGCGGTTCGAGCGCAGGCGTGTTGGCAGGGTCGTCGTCGGCTTCAACGGCCTTCGGCGTACTGAGGAAGCGCTGATGACGAATTTCACCACCGAGCGACAGCATCGGCAGCACGAAGTAACCGAGGTGAAGGCCCATGGTCAGGTTGGTCTTCGAAGCGTCGGTCGTGGGGTTATCCTTGCCCTTCACGCGCATCAGCTGCAGCAAAGTGGCCTCGACTTGAGCGGTAAAGCCGTTGGCAACGTACGCGAAACCGACGCCCGGAAAGATCGTCAAGTCGTTGGGCGAGAACATCGCGTTGTCCATCGCCGAGCGCGCGCGAATACCGGCAGCGTTGGCAGCGACCGCAGAAGGATCGGGCGTGTCACCACCGCCTGCGCCGACCGGAATCGTCACGCCGAGGAAGAGGGCGAGGCGCAGCGGCTTGGCAGGCTTGAGCGCGTAGGTAGCGCCGACCACCGGGTTCAGGAAGTTGAACTTGCCCTCGATCGGCTTTGGCATCATGCCGCCGGTGTTCGAGCCGTCAGGCGGCGAGTTCGAAACGACGCCCAAGCGCACCATAGGCGCGAAGTTCTCGGTCACCTTGTAGCTACCGAGCAGCATCGAGGCGACGGCAGAGCCCGACTTGCCGGTCGTGGGATTTTTGTAGAACGCGAAGGCCGTGTCGGAACGAAGCACCGTCCCGGCGACGACCGGGCGGAGCTGCCACGGCAGCGAGTAGGGCGGGGGCTTCGGCTTGGCAGCGGCGGGCTCTGCAGGCGGCGCGTCGGCAGCGACCGGCTCCGCGGGGGGCGCCTCTGCAGGGGGCGCGTCGGCAGCCTGCGGAGCGGCAGGAGCTTCGGCAGCCGGTGCAGCGGGCGGGGCCTCAGCGGGAGCTTGCGCGAACGCGCTCGCGCCAAGACATGAAACAGCGGTGAAAGCAGCCAGGTTGATGCGAATGCGGGCAGAGCTATTCATCTAAGTGAATCCTTCGAGTCGGCACACTTCGGCCATCCGGTTCGAGCCCGGGGTTTATGGGTGGGCGCGCCGTGAACGCCTCGAGCCTCGTCGTCGCAATCCGGGATTGCTCGTTCGATGCTCAATCAGCGTGTGTCGCGTGATTCAAATATCTCAACTGCCAAGCAACCGATCAAGTTGGCCCCACCCCTTTTTGTGTTTCTCTTTAGTTTCCGAAACGGATTCGAAATCACCTCTCGACGGCGTGAAACAAACCGCAGGAGTGATGTGCGATGTCAGGCTACAGACGCGGAACCGCGCAGCAGCACACGACCCGCCACGTACGCTACGAGCCCCGCCAGCACGCTCGCCCCCAGCACGCCGAGCTTGGCAACGGCGAGTAGCTCGGGATCCTCGAACGCGAGCTTCGCGATGAACAGGGCCATCGTGAAGCCGATACCCGTAAGCCCCCCAAGCACCACCATATGACGCGCACCAAGCCCCTCTGGAACGCTGGCGATGCGCAGCTTCAAAGCGGCATAGCTTGCCAGCCACACGCCGACCGGCTTTCCGACGAGCAGGCCGAGGGCGCAGCCCAGCAAGACGCGCGACCCCTCACCCTGGACGCCCACCCCGCCAATCGTGACCCCCGCGTTGGCCAGGGCAAATATCGGCATGATCGCGAAATTGACCCAAGGATGGAGCGAGTGGACGAGGTCGTCGGCCAGCGAGGCGCCACCGGCCGCGCGCCGGGTCACGGGCATCAAGAGCCCTGCCGCGACTCCAGCAATGGTCGGATGGATGCCGGCAGAATAGGTCGCGAGCCAGGCCACGAAGATGGGCGGAAGGTAGGCCAGCTTGTTCTCGACGCTTCGTCGCCCCAGCAGCCACACCACGCCTAGCGCCCCCAGCGCGACCGCGAGCGCTCCGAGCGATAAGCCCTGCGAGTAGAAGAACAGAATCACCAGGATCGCGCCCAGGTCGTCGATCACGGCCACGGCGAGCAGGAGCACGCGCAAAGATGGCGGAGAGCGCTTGCCCAGCAAGGCGAGCACCCCGAGCGCAAACGCGATGTCGGTCGCCATGGGCACGCCCCAGCCCGAACGCGTGTGGGGCGCCCCGGCCAGCGCCATATAGACCAGCGCGGGAAGCACCATTCCCCCCAGCGCGGCCGCTACTGGCAGAGCGGCCCGACGCCACTCGGCGAGTTGGCCATGGCTCTGCTCGAGTCGGATTTCGAGCCCGACCTGAAAGAAGAAGATCGCCATCAGCCCGTCGTTGACGAGCCACTCGAGGGAGCGCCGCAACGGGAAGCCGAAAACCTCGCCCCCCACCTCGAAGTGCCAAAACGCAAGGCTTGCGCCGCTCCAAGGCGAATTGGCGAGCCCGAACGCCAGCACCCCGGCCAGGAGCAACAAAACACCACTAGCCGCCTCGTGCTTCAACCAGCGAAGGAGAATCAAGCCAAGCGACGCTAGGCGCCGGCGGCTCCAGCCGCCAGCTCTTTGCGCCTGTCGTAGGGGATTGGGGCTACGCGCCCCCCCCGTCGTGCGCTAGCCGTCGATGAGCCGTCCGCGGTAGGTGCGGGCAGTTCCGTGCGAGCCGGCCGGTCCAACCGACGGCGGTGGGGCACTCACGGGTGCCGGGTAGCTGGGCGACGCTGCCACTGCTGGCGGGGGATTCGTGAGCAGGCTGACCAGCTCCGGCTCGAGGCGGCGCGCCGTCAGCGTCAGCGCCATGCGAAGCGCAGCCACGTTCACGTCATTGGCGGTGATGACGGCGAGCAGACCGTGCGGAAAGCGCTGCACGTAGATGCGGTGCTCGTCGAAGCGCAGCGTCGCCGAGCTCAACTCGTCGCCGTCGCCGACCATCGTCTCCATCAAACGCGAAAGTCGCGCGCCTACTTCGACGAACAGTTCGTCGTGGAAAACCGCCGGCAAGTCTTTGCCGACGAGCTCACCCGTGACGTGCAGCAAGAAGCTACCGTGCACGCCAGCAACGTCGCGAAGCCCCGACAACGCTCGTGTAACCGCGCCTTGCATCACAGGCCCAACCTTTCACGCACTTGAGACAAATCAGCATCGGGCGAGGCTGTCAGCGCGAAGGTATTGCCCGACTTCTCCTTGTAAATGAGCGTGCGTGAGCCGCGAGAGCTCATCTCCACCGACACCAGGCCCTGCATGCCGAGACCGTCGCCCACGAGCTCGGCGAGCCGAGCCACGTACGCGGCTACCTGACTCAGCTCGAGCGCGTCCCCCTTGGAGCTCACGACGTTACCGCCCGGATCCACACGCACCGCAGCGCGCACCTGCGCCAAGGTCGGACCTGAAGCTGGTTCCACAGGAGTTACGATGTTGTTCAAGCT
>JBEHXA010000363.1:0-7772 GCA_048498935.1 Myxococcota bacterium | reverse complement strand
GCCGAAAAGCCCGTGGCGGAGAAGCCCGCAGCCGAAAAGCCTGTGGCCGAGAAGCCCGTAGCCGAAAAGCCGCGGTCCGCTCCGGCTTCGCGCCCCGCGCCGGCAGCGCCCCGCACTGGGCCGGCTCAGCCGCGGCCGACGACGCCGTCGGCCCCGGTGGCCAGGCCGCCGAGCGCGTCGTTCCCCGACTGAGCGGGCGCGACGCGCCGCGACCCCGCACCGCTGCCGCCGGGCGCGCCGATGCGCGGCGTTCGAAGCGGCTCGCTCGTCGCGCCCTCGGGCTCAACGCGCGGTGACGTGGCTGACTCGGTCGAAAGCACTCGCACCGGCGAGCTCGCGCCAGGCGTCGTGCGCGCGCACCCAGCGCTCAGCCCAACGGCTCCCAGCATCAGCACTACGGTCAGCAGTGTTCGCATCGGTCCTCGCTGCGCACTCTAAGAGCCGCTCAGGCGGTGGGCCCAATTGTCGGAGGCTCCTCGCAGAGCGCTTCACGAAGTGCTCCTGCTAGCGCTTCACGAAGTGCTCCTGCTAGCGCTTCACGAAGTGATCGAGCTCGACCGCGACGTTCAGGCCTTCGTTTCGCGCAAGAAGCGACGCACGGCCTCGACCAGCTCGCTCGGTCGCTCTTCCTGCGGGGCGTGGCCGGCGTCGAGCAGCTCGAAGCGCGCACCGCGGATCTCGCGCGCCAGCCGCTGACCCACCGAAGCGGACACCAGTCGATCCTTTCGGCCCCACAGCACGAGCGTCGGCTTTTGAATGCGGCTCGTTTGCGCCGCCACCGAGCGCGTGTCCACGGTCGCGCGCAGCGTGGCAAGCGCGCTGCCGCGAGCCGCCGGCGTGTTGAACGAATGGTAGTAAGCGTCCAGCTTTTCGGTCGAGAGCCGGCTCGGATCGCCCACGAAAAGCTCGCGAAAATACGCGCCGAACAAGCCGCGCCCGAGCAGCTGCTTGAAGACCAGGCTGCCGGCTAGCGGTAACTGCGCCAGCCTGCCGTACACGAACGGCTCGGCTCCGCCCGCCAGCGGATCGACCACCACCAGCTGCGAGACCAACTCCGGATAGCGCGCCGCCAACGTGAGCGCGATCGCGCCGCCCAGGCCGTGCCCGAGCACGCTGGCTCGCCCCAGCGAGAGCGCCGCGTACATGTCCGCGATCGCGCTCGTGAACGCGTCCACGTCGTAGGCGAAGCGACCCGGGGAAGGCTTCTCGCTCTCCCCGCAACCGGGTAGGTCGGGAGCGATGACGCAATAGTCGCGCGATAGGTCGAGCGCGACGTCGCTCCACGTCGAATGGTCCATGAACAGGCTGTGCAGCAGCACCAGCTTCGGCCCGCTGCCGTGCTCGACCACACGCAGCCGGACACCGCTCGCGGTCACGTCGCGCAGCGTGCCCAAATCATCGAACGTGGGCTCGACGGGACGCGCTGACATGGGCCGGCGCGAGCCTACTTCAATATGTTGGCGCCGTGAGGCCCGCATTTGCGACCGCGGCCCCAAAACC
The DNA here is from genome assembly GCA_048498935.1 of Myxococcota bacterium. Classification (GTDB taxonomy): domain Bacteria; phylum Myxococcota_A; class Polyangia; order Polyangiales; family Polyangiaceae; genus PMG-095. Next base: position 6,272 of record JBEHXA010000363.1, on the reverse strand, counting down.
GAGCGCAGTGGCCTGGGCGCAGTTCGGTTCGCGCGCGGCTAGCAAACTCGCGCAGCGCGGGACAAACCGCGTGCGCACGTTGTTTCAGGCCCGCTTCGGGGTGCGCTCTCGTCAGCGCGCCACGCCTCGCGCGGCGACAGCCATTTTTCGTGTAGTTCCATGTGCGCATGGACGGCGGATTAGCTCCATGGACGACGGCTTATCTAGGTCAAACAATGTCCGCGCTGCTAGCCGTCGCAGCATCCATGGAGCTACGCGCTGATCTGCGCAAAATTTTGGTCAATAAGTCCTTTGGCGGATCCACTGAGTAGAATATATTCGCCGGCGTTGAGGGAGTCTGGCCGCTTCGTTCGAAGCCGCCCGGCTCAGCTTTCCATGATTGACGCCGAAACCCTCGCTCAGCTCGAAAAAGCCCACGTGGCGGGGCTCAGCTCGGCCGAAATCCTGGACGTGTTCGCCCGTCACGACGTGCAGCTGAGCGAAGCGACGCTGCGCAAGTACGTTCAGCTCGGCCTGCTGCCGCGCAGCGTGCGGGTCGGCCGCAAGGGCAAGCACCAAGGTTCACAGGGTATCTATCCGGTCAGTGTGGTCCGCCAGATCCTGCGCATCAAGCAGATGATGGCGGAGAGCTACACGATCGAACAAATCCAGCGCGAGTTCTTGTTCATTCGCAGCGAGGTGGAACAGCTCGAGTCCATGCTCGCTCGAATCTTCAAGAAGCTCGACGGCGTCTTGAGGGAACGTAAGACGGAGCGCGTCACGTCGGCGGTACAGCGCGACGTGGGCGATGCCCGCAGCCTCAGCAAAGAATTGATGGCCCGACTCACGGCCATCGAAAGCAAGCTCACTTCTCGATCGAAGTTGGACAGCGTCGCATCGGCTTCAGCAGGCTGAAGTCGGGCGGGTAGGCGTTTCGGCGATCGTGCAGGTCGGTAGGGATACGTGCGTCCACGGCAGGACGAAGCGGAGAATTTGGTCATGAACGAAAACGAGCTCGAAGTCGGAATGGATACCGAAGGCAGCGCAGAGCCCGCGCTCGAGGTGGACGGCGCGCTGGCGCTGGAGCCGGAGATCACCCGCGAACAGCGGCGATCGCGCCGCAAACGCGACGTTCGTGCGCGCACCATCAGCGTGAAGCGCATGACCAAGCGCGAGCTCGAAATCGGCCGCTTGCTCTTCCCGGAGACCGATTACTGGAAGCCGCGCACCCGCGCCGAGTGCGCCGAGGGGCCGCGCCCGTGCCCGTTCGTGTCGTGCAAGCACCATCTGTTCATCGACGTGTCGCCGCGCACCGGCGCGATCAAGCTCAACTTTCCGGATCTCGAGGTGTGGGACCTCGGCGAATCGTGCGCGCTGGACGTGGCCGACAAGCACGGCACGACGCTCGAAGACGTGGGAGCCATCATGAACCTGACCCGGGAACGCATCCGCCAAGTCGAAGTCAAGGCGCTGGCCAAGCTCGAGGCGCTGCGCGACATGTACGCCCTGCGCGATTTCGTGGAAGAGGGCCCGGTCGGCAAGCGCCGCCTGCCGCAGCTCACCAAAGAGGAGCTCGGCAAGGCCAAGGCCAAGCTCGCACCCGCCGCCGCCATCGACGATGATGACGACGATGATTTCGAAGGCGACGACGACTTCGAAGCGGACGAGCAAGACTCGGCCGAAGCGGTCTGAGCATCGCTAGAGAGGAGAGGGCTGCCACGCCGCAGCCCCCTCGCAGAAGCTGCCGTGGCGGATCCAGGTCCTGCCACGGCGCTGTCGTTTTGTGGCTCTCGCGAAGCCGCTTCTGCTTCGAGGCAGCTTCGCGCGGCTTTAGTGGCCGTGTCCGTCGTCGGGGCCGTGCGCCTGGCCCGGAGCTCCCATGCCGGGCGCTCCCATGCCTGCCTGCTGCTGATCCATGCGCTTCAGCTCGCCGATCACCTGGTCGTAGTGCTCCATGAGATCGGAGCAGCGCTTCGCCGGGAAGCTCGGCGTCTGTTCCTTCACGATGCTGCAGCCCTTCGAGCCGGGCTCGAGATCACCGCACAACTTGGTCACGAGCTTGTCGCACACCGCGCGTGACGCCTTGATCTTGGTGAGCGTGGCGGGCAGCACCCCGAGCGCGGTCTCGCAGCTGGCAGGCGTCAGCAGCTCGACCGCCGACTTGGCCTGAAAGCACGCTTCGGACTTCTCGCCGCCGCTCGCGCAGATCTTCGTTTGCCACGCGCCGCAGGGACCGGCCGGCACCGCAGCGGAACCGCTGCCGACGGGCGCGGCCATAGCTGCTGCAGTCTCGGTGCGCAGCTTGGCCTTGGCTTGCTGCTCGTGACCGAACCAACCGCCGGCGCCGCCGAGTACCAGCGCCACGATGGCGGCCGGAGCAATGCGCGCAGCTGCGCTAGGACCTGCCGGAGCCTTCGACGCTTTGGCAGCACCTCCGCGATCGCGCGACCCACCGGCGCGCTTGGCGGCCGGGATCTCGCGGCGAGTCGCCTCGGGATCCTCTTCGTCTTCGTCTTCGTCTTCGTCCTGGTCGTCTTCGTCGCGACCGGTCGAGGGCTCGGCAGCCCGTCGTTCTTCCGGCTTCGCAGCGGCCGCGGGCGCTTCGACGTCCTTGTCTTCACGCTCTTCGGCATCTTTCGGGTCGCTCATGGGCGCGCACCCTACGTGTCCTCCGCCCGAATCACAACCGCCCGCCCGTAAACGTGCCCGTGCCCGTGCCCGTGCCCGGAAAAACGCAATGGTTTGGAAACAAGTACTCGGTGATCCTTACAGACCGTCGGGCACGTTTACGGGCACGGGCACGTTTACGGGGGAGAGTGGCAGTTCCGCGGGTCGCTCCTCGAGTCATTTCTTCACGCGCGGTGGGAGCTACTTGGTCCTGATGGGGTCCGGGCGTAGCCTGCCCGACGAGGGCAAGCAGATGACGCAGCTCCAACCTTCGAGCGCTGGTGAGGTGGAGCTGGTTCGGCTTCTGGAAGCGCTCTACCACCTCGAGCTCTCGCGTGATGATTGGTTTCGGGAGGTGCTCAAGGCAGCGAGCAGCGCCTTCGATCGAGGCGTCGGGGTCGGTATGTTGCTCTACGACGTATCGGGTGAAGCGCTGCGCGTGGACGTCGTCGACGGCGTGAATCTCTCGGGCGCGAACATCGACTTCGCAGTCGACGTTCACGCGAGGCCAGAGATGGTCAATGCGATCACCTGGGCCTACCGCAACGAGGTTTGCGCCACGATGCGAGAGCACGTCCGAGACGACGACATGCTTCAGTACCTGCGCGAGAACTACGCCAAGTTCGGGGTCGCCGATCAAGTGTTCATCAACGGGGCCAATCCGGACGGGCACGGTTCCGCGCTCTACGTCTTTTCGGGGCAGCCGATCGAGCTCCAAGCTGAAGAGCGGGCGCGATTCAAGCGCCTGGCGGCGCATTTGTCGGCGGCGTATCGCCTGCATCGGCGTCTGCATGCCGACGGCCCGCCGCAGGCGCTCGACGCCGCCGACGCCATCTTGCGTGCTGACGGCCGGGTGGAGCACGCGACCTCCGCGGTCGATCCCGAGGCGCTGCGCGAGCTGACTCACGCTGTCGCGCGGCGCGAATGGGCGAAAACGCAAGCCGGACGGCCCGAACGCGGCTCCGTGGCCGCGTGGAAACCGATGGTGGCAGCACGATGGTCCCTGGTCGACGCCTACGAACGCGACGGCCGTCGCTACATCACGGCGCGCGAGAATGAGCCGGCGCGCGGCGACGCGAGCATGCTCTCCACGCGCGAGCGACAGGTGGCTTCGATGGCCGCGCTCGGTCACTCCAACAAGCTGATCGCGTACGAGCTCGGCCTGGCGCACTCCACGGTGCGCGTACTCTTGGCGCGTGCCGGGGCGAAGCTCGGTGCTCACTCCCGCTCCGAGTTGATCGCGGAGCTCGCCGCCGATCGCGCTCGTTTACACGGCTGACGTAAACACAAATGAGCGTTTTTGCGGCGCGCTCCTGGTGTATCACCCTGAGCAGGTAGTTTGAGCGCCGCCCGCAAGTGGGCTCGGCGCCGGAGGACATTGGCGATGAAACGTGAGCGACATCACGAGGCAGTCGTGTGTTTGCTGCTTGCCGCAGCGTCGACGAGCTTGGGCGCAGCCTGCGGCGAGAAGCGCCATGGTTCTGGTCCGGACGGCGGAGGTTCGGGGGCGAGCTCCGGAGCGGGTGGGGCAGCGGAGCCCTCCACGGCAGGAAATGGTGGCAGCCAGTCGGGGGTCGCGGGAACGGGCGGCGCTGCCTCGCCCTCGGGCGGTGACGGCAGCGATGCCGGGGCTGGCCAGATCTCCGACGCAGGTGAGGCGGGTGAAGCAGGGAGTGGCGGCGGGCCCGCGGAGCTGCCCGATTGCGACGAGGACTTGAAGTCGCTCGACCTCGGACCCGAGACCACGATCACGCTGGTGCACGCTTTTGCCGCGGGAAGCGCGCTCGTATTGACGACGCCAATACCGCCCCAGCCTCCCATCGCACCGGTGGACCTGTGCTTGGTGAAGCTGAACATCGGACCCGGCAATGCCGGACCCGCGACTGCGCCATCGACATCACCTGGCATCGGCGTCGAGATCTGGCTGCCGACACGCGCGCACTGGAACGGGCGCTACCAGGCGCTCGGCGGTGGGGGCTTGGACGGTGGCACCGACATCAGCTCGCTCACCGCTCTCGGCGCGATGAGGCCGGGGCCGAACGCGGCGTTCGAGGCCGGTGACCATGGCTACGTGACCTCGATCAACGACGGCGGTCATACCAGCGTCGACGGCTCGTTCGCGATGCTGCCCGACGGCAGCCCCAATGAGACATTGCTTACCGACTTTGCCTACCGCGCTACCCACGAAGCCGCTCAAAGTACCAAGGCGCTGATCGAAAAATTCTACGGAAAGAACGAGGATTTTAGCTATTTCAACGGCTGCTCCGAGGGCGGTCGCGAAGGGCTGATGGAGGCTCAACGCTACCCGACGGACTTCGACGGAATCCTGGTCGGCGCGCCCGCGCTCTATTTCGATCGGCTCAACATCTCGGCACTCTGGCCTCAAATCTTGATGCGGGTGGCTCTGGGAGCAGCGATGTCCGACGCAAAGCTGCTGGCTGCCACTGCCGCCGCCAACGCAGCTTGTAGCAAGGCGCTGACCGGCCAGCCCGACGGCTACATCACCGATCCGGGAGCTTGCCGCTACGATCCGACTACCGACACGGCGCTGCTCTGCACCTCCGCAGGTGGCACGAACACGACGGCGGGTTGCTTGACGCTGGCCGAGGCCAACGTCGTGAACAAGATCTGGTACGGGCCGACCAACGACGGCGCGGCGCCCGCGCCTGATCCGGCGACTGACAACGGTCGTACTCCGCTCGGCGCGATGGCGAGTGGTCAGCTCTGGTTCGGGATCGATCGAGGCACGCGCCTCGTTGGGCATCCGATCTGGGGTGGCCTGGCAGCGCAGCCGGCGCCCCCGCTCGGCCCCGAAACCGCGGCTCTGGCGCTCGAAAATCCCCTCTTGGCGCCGCCCACGTTCGTGAACGCCAGCGGCAACGGCGCCGACCAGTGGCAAACGCTGGGCTACGCCGGCTTCCTCGCCGCGTACGAGGCCGCCCACGAGCCACTCGGTCGGCTGCTCGGCACCAATAACCCGGACTTGAGCGAGTTCGCCGAACAGGGCGGGCGGCTCTTGATCTGGCACGGCACCGGCGACTCACTGATCTCACCGCACGGGACGGTGCGCTACTACGAAGCAGTAGTGAGCGAGACGGGAGGCTACGCAGCGGTGCAGCAATTCGCGCGCTTCTATCTCGCGCCCGGCTTCGATCATTGCTTCATGGAGTCGGTTGCTGGAACCAATCCGCCCGCACCCGGCCAAGCTGGCGACCCCGGCATCGGACTCTTTCCGAAATTGCTCGATTGGGTGGAGCAGGGCAGCGCTCCCGATCAGCTGACGGCGCGCTCGGGGCCGGCAGCAACGCCGGTGCGCACCAGGCCCTGGTGCCTCTATCCAAAGCGTTTGAAGTACGTATCGGGTGACGTCAATTCAGGCAATTTTACCTGCGAATAGCTGCGGTGCAGCTAGCCGCGCACGCTCTCGACGACGCGCAAGAAATTGAGCGCGAGCACTTTGCGGATGCGCTGTTCGCTCCAGCCACGGGCGAGCAGCGCGGCGGTGAGGCGCGGTAGCTCGAGGCAGGTGGGCATGTCGCGCGGTGACATCGTGCTGACCGGCGCCCGCGCCAACGTCCATCCGACCCGTTTCAATGTCGATCCCTGTGAGGCGCACGAGCCCTATG
>JBEHXA010000362.1:0-7795 GCA_048498935.1 Myxococcota bacterium | reverse complement strand
CGTGCCGCCTGCTCGCCACCGCCGAGGCAGGTCCGCTGAACGAGCGGCGGCGGGCGCTCGCCGCGCTGCTGGCTCTTTTCTCAGCGGCCGGCCGTGCCGAATGTGGCGTCCGGAGGGTCGCCGGTGGTTTGCCTGACCGAGAGCAGGGGAATGGACATGCGATTGCGCAACGTGGCTGCGAGGCCAAGCGTCAGTCGTGCCGCACCACGCGGGGGACCGCTCAGACCGAGGACGAGCAGATCGAATTCGCCCCGATCGTTGTACTCGGTGATGCCGTTGACGACGCCGCTGGAGATGACGACGTCACTCGTCGCGCGAACACCTGCATCGACCAAGCCGGCCGCAAGGGCGGCGCTGAGCGCGCTGACGTGAGGTGGAGCACTGGACGAGCGCGTGACTTTGCCGGAAGGCTCGACGGAGCGCGCGGTCTGCTGCTCGCGCGACACCACGTTCAGGATATGTACTTCGGCCCCGAAGCGCTGTGCGAAGGACAGCGCCCAAGCCACCGCGCTATCAGTGACGGGGCCGAAGTCGACCGGCACCAAGATGCGCTCGATCTTGTCGGCCTGATCGCGGTCGTGCACCGTTAACGTCGCGCATTGGGCCATTGCAGTTGCCCTGCGAGCGGTCAAGGCACTCGGCGAAGTCACTCGCTGATATCGTCCCAGGCGCTTTCCTATTCAACGACAGGCAGCGCTTCGGCAAAGCGCCTCAATTCGCGGCCAACGTAAAGCGGAAGATCGAGCCTCCCTGGTTCCCTGGCTCGACCCAGATCTGACCGCCGTGGGCTTCGACCACTTTGCGACAGATCGAAAGGCCGATGCCGGTGCCCGGGTATTTGCTGCGGCTGTGCAGCCGCTGAAACACGTCGAAGATGCGCTGCGCGAAGCGGGGCTCGATACCGATGCCATTGTCAGCAACGGCGAAGCAGTAGTGGCTGCCGTTACGGGTGGCCGAGACGTTGACCTGCGGGGGATCGTCCTTCCGATACTTGATGGCGTTGCCGATCAGGTTGAGAAACAAGCTGTGCAGTTGGCGCGCGTCGCCTATCAGCTTGGGTAGCTCCAGAATCGTCACTTGTGCGCCCGCCTCGTCGATGCTCTGTCGCAAGTCCCGCGTGGCGTTTTCGACGATTCCCCGCACGTCCACCTCGGCGAGCGCGAGCGTCGCCGCCCCAACTTGGCAGTAGGCCAGCAGGTCCGTTATCAGGTGCTGCATGCGACGGGCACCGTCGGAAGCGAAGCTCAAGTAGCGCGTGCCGTCGGGGCCGAGTTGCGCAGAGAAACGCTGCTCTAGAAGGTCGGTGTAGCCAGCCACCAGGCGCAATGGCTCCTGCAGGTCGTGCGAAGCCACCAGCGCAAATTCGCTCAGCGCCGCGTTGGAACGCTCGAGCGCGGTAGCGTGTTGGGTGAGGCGACGCTGCTCGGCTTCGGCTTCGCTACGCAACGCTTCGGCTTCTCGCCGCTGCCGTTCTCGCTCGGCAAAGTCCTCGGCCAACATGTTGAGGGCCGCGATCACGGCGTCGACTTCGTCGCCAGCGTCGCTCACCTCGCCACGCGCACTCAGATCACCCGTCGAAAGCTGGATGATCTGCTCGAGCAATAGCCCAAGGCGCGGGTCGGCAGCGCTCACGTCGCCTCCGGAGGTGCGTCCAGCCAGCGCAAAGCTTCGTCCTCGCCGTCGAAAATGCGGAGCGGAAACGGCGGTCGATTGAGGCGCATGAAGAAGTTGCCGATGGTCCGGGTCAGCGGGTTGTCCGCCACCAGCGCAACGCGGGCTATGTAGCGCGCAGCGCGTTCGGACGACATGTGAGTCCGCACGCCGAGGCTCACGCCGCGCAGCGTTCGGATATCGGCTACGAGCCCGGTCGGAGCGACGACTCCCAGCTGGTCGAACGCTACGAAGATGTGGTCGGTGTCGTCTTCGTCGATCGAGCACGGACCCTTGATTTGGATACCGAGCACGCTATCGGTCACCCAAAAAACGTCGAGGCGACGGCCGACTACCGCTTCGGTTCCGACTCGTGGCTGCATCACGACCTTTCTACCGGTTTTGCGGTAGCTTCGCGGTCTCGAGCCAGAACGACTGCAAGCTCGCCGCGAGCTTCGCGAACCCTGGCAGGCCGCTCGGTTTCTGCAGGTAGCAGTTGGCGTGCGCCCGATAGCTCTCGGTGATGTCTTGGTCGGCCGCTGATGAGCTCAGGACGAGAACGGGAATCGTAGACAGCTCGCGATCGCTCTTGAGCTCGGTCAAAACCTCGCGCCCGCTCAGCCGCGGCAGGTTCAGATCCAGCAGGATCAAGCTGGGCCGCGTAGCTTCTTTGAACTCACCCTGGCGCCGCAGGTAGCGCAGCCCCTCGACGCCATCCTCGACGACGACCAGCCTGACGGGGACGCTACTTTCCTCCAGGGCAAGCCGCGTGAGCTCCGCGTCGCCCTGACTATCTTCGATGAGTAGGATCTCCACCGGATTAGTCACCTCTATGTCGCACCAGGCTAACGCTTCGTCTCGCGCTGAGCAATGAGCGCGATAGGGATGTGGCCAAAACCGAGATCGCGAAGAAAATGCGCGTGCCAAATGGCAATTTGTTACGCTCTCGAGCGAGGGGACGAACCATGACCCACGCGGAGACAGCCGAAAGCCCGCTCGCCCAGAGTTGGCTCCGCCTCGTTCTCGAGGCCGCTCCGAATGCCCTGCTCGTAGTCGATCGAGGTCACAAAATCGCACTGGCTACCCAAGGCGCGGAGAAACTCTTTGGCTATCTCCGTGAAGAGCTCATCGGACGCGAGCTGGAGCTGTTGATCCCCGGGCGCTTCCCTTCGCCGGCGCGTGAGCTCTTCGGTCGTCGTAAGGACGGCAGCGAGGTAGCCATCGACATCGATCTCCGGTCGATCGAGACACCGGACGGCCCGTTCACGGTCGCGTCAATCGTCGACGTCACCGCCCGCCGGCACAGCGCCCAGGAGCTGCGACGTGCCTGTGAGGATCTCGAACAATTCGCCTACATCGCCTCGCACGACTTGCAAGAGCCCCTGCGTATGGTGACGAGCTACACGGAGCTTTTGGCGCAGCGCTACCAGGGTAAGCTCGATGAGCGCGCGGACAAATACATCTATTACGCCGTCGACGGCGCGCAGCGCATGCACCGGCTCCTCACCGATTTGCTCACCTACTCGCGTGTCGCCTCTCAAGGCAAACCGCTCGCGCCCGTTTCCGCCGAAGCGGTGGTGAAAGGCGTCGTGGACAGGCTCGCCGGGGCCATTCGCCAAGCCAACGCGAGCGTCGAAGTAGGACCACTGCCAATCGTGCGGGCAGACGAGCAGCAGCTAGGACAGCTCTTCCAAAACTTGATCGGCAACGCTCTGAAATTCCGGAGTGAAGCGCCACCAGCTGTCGAGATTGGCGCGACACCTGCAAGCGGCCGTTGGCAATTCTCCGTCAAGGACAACGGCATCGGTATCGAGAGTCGGCACATGGAACGAATTTTTCAAATATTTCAACGCTTGCACCAGCGTGGCAAGTACGAGGGTAACGGCGCTGGGCTGGCGATTGCCAAGCGTATCGCGGAGCGTCACGGCGGCCGCATTTGGCTCGAGTCCGAGCCGCATATTGGTTCCACGTTCTTCTTCACGTTAGAGGCCGCTACCCTGCCGGGGCAGCCATGACGACTCCGATTCGTGTCCTGCTGGTCGAAGACAATCCGGGTGATGCGCAGCTGACGCGAGACACCCTCGAGCAGAGCAAACTTTTGATCCAAATCTCGGTCGCGACGGATGGCGAGGATGCGCTCGACTACCTGCTGGGCCGGGGCAGCTACGCCGAGGTCGCGCTTCCGGATCTGATTGTGCTCGACCTGAACCTACCAAGGCTCGGCGGTCGAGAGGTCTTGGCCGAGATGAAGCGGCACGAGCAGCTGCGCGGTATCCCTGTGGTCGTGCTGACGTCTTCAGATGCCGAAAAGGACGTGGTCATGAGCTACAAGCTCGGCGCCAGCTGCTACGTCACGAAACCCGTGGGCCTCGAAGCGTTTCAGGCCATCGTCAAGTCGATCGAAAGCTTTTGGTTTGCGGTGGTCAAGCTGCCCTAGCCGAGCCGTTGCTGCACCACTCCCGCGACCTTCTGCACGCCGCTCACGCCGGCCTCGTTGTCGCTCGGCACGTCGTCGGGCAGGCGTGGCGCTTGCAATTCGGTCGAGCCCGCAGGGGGCAGGGTATCGCCTACCGAGAACGGCGGGTTGGTGGTGACCGGGACCGGGCCATCGAAGAAGACCAAGCGATTTCGGCCGCTGCGCTTGGCCTTGTACATGGCCATATCGGCGGAGCGCAGAAGTCGCAGAGGCGAGCGCCCGGCAGCCGGGAAGAGCGCGATTCCAATGCTGGCCGTCACTTGGCTTTCGTGACTTCCGATCGGTTGAGCCAATGAAGCCAGCAGGCGCTCCACCATCACCGAAAGCGACTCGACGGATTCGACGTCGGTTACCATTACCGCGAACTCGTCGCCGCCGAAGCGCGCGACCACGTCGTATTCGCGGAATACGCAGCGCATGCGCACCCCAACTTCCTGCAAGATCTGGTCCCCGGCTTCGTGCCCTAGCGTGTCGTTAATCAGCTTGAAGCCATCGAGGTCGATCATCATCACGGCCAGCAGCTGCTTTTTTCGACCTGCGCGGGCAACGGCCTGGGTCGCTGCGTCGGCAAAGCTCGAACGGTTGGCTAGCCCCGTTAATGGATCGTAGTGGGCGAGACGGCGCAGCCGCAGATCGGAGCGCTTGCGCTCGCGCGCGAAGCGCAGCGAGCGCAGCAGCGTCTCGCGATCGGTGCGACCTTTAGGCAAGAAGTCCTGTGCGCCGAGTTGCACGACCTGGAGCGCGAGCGCTTCGTCATCGACGCCGCTATAAACTAGAATAGCGGCGTTGGGTGCGCCGGCTTGAAGACGCATCACGGCGTCAAAGCCGCGTGCGTCAGGCAAGGTCAAGTCCGTAATGATGGAATCGAACTCGCGATCGTGCAGCAACCGCAGGGCTTCTTGCAGCCGAGTCACGTACACCAGCTCGAGCCCCGGCACGTCTCCTAGGTAGTCCTGGAGTAGGTAAGCATCACCTGGCGAGTCCTCCACGACCAGCACCGACCAGCCCTTGGGCGCGGCCCATATCCCACCCCGCGCCTGGCGACTTTGGTGGAGCGTAAACGCTCGCGCCAAGGTTTCCTGAAGATCCAGCATGTCCAAGGGCTTGCCCAAAAAGGCCGCGATTGCGCCGGCCGCGCCGACCGGCATGCGGGACTGAAGCTCGGGATCGGCCGATACCAGCACGAACGCCGTCGTCGGATCCATCACCGACAGTCGCTCGATCAGCGCGATACCGTCGATGCCAGGCATATTCAGATCGGTCACGACGACCGGAAAGGCTCCTTGCTTCGCGAGGTCAATGGCTTGCCCCCCCGATTCAGCCATGTGCGCCTCCACCCCGAGCGCGCGCGCAGCATTGGCGAAGGCGACGCGCATCGAGCGATCGTCATCCACGAACAGGACTTTGGATGGGAGGATGGCTTCCGTCATGAGCCCGCGGGGTCAGCGCTCTGTGCGATCAACGACGGGACCTCGGTAAGGTTGAGGCGTCGGCTGAGCTTTTGTGCGGGGAGGTCTCAAAATGCGACGTCCCAGTCGGCGCCTGCGCGGCGCTAGACAAGATGATTCTGAAGGTGGAGCCCACTCCGACGTGGCTTTCGACTTCCAGTTGCCCGCCGTACGAGTCGATGATGCGCTTGCAGATCGATAACCCGAGACCCGTGCCCTGACTGGGTGGCTTCGAGGTAAAGAATGGGGTGAACAAGCGGTCCAAGATTTTCTCGGACATGCCGGCACCGTTGTCCGTGACGGAGATCTCGACGCCGTTTTCGCCACGGCGTCGGCCAGAGATGCGGATTAGGTTCTGGCCTGGATTGGGCTCTTGCATCGCCTGTGCGGCGTTGACGACCAAGTTGGTCAGCACCTGCCCAAGGCGCGACTCGTGCGCCCGCACGGGCGGTAAATCAGGATCCAGATTCACGAGCACGCGGGCAACGTGCTGAGTTTCGTGGTTCGCCAAACGCAGCGCGCTCTCGATCGCGCGCGATATGTCCACGATCTCCGTGTGTTGTTTTTCGTCGGTAGAAGACAGCGTTCGTAGGTCGTTCGCGATCGTGCGCACGCGGCTGGCCGCCTCGCGTGTGTCCGCGATCAGTTGGCTGAGCTCCTCGAGGCCCGGCCGCCCGCCTGTCACGTTGGCGGCAATCTCCAGGTTTACGATCATGGCGGCGAGCGGGTTGTTGATCTCGTGAGCTACCGAAGCCGCCATCGTGCCAATTGCGACGAGGCGATCGACGGCAGCCAGCTGTACCTCGGCCTTGCGACGCTCGGTGTTGTCGCGGATGGTAGCCATCAATGCAGGCGAGCCACGCCACTCGACGGGTACGACGCGCACTTCCCCGAAGCGCCGCTCGCCGTCACGAACGATTTCGAGCTCCGTCGAGGCGGCATCGCTCAACGAGAAATTCAGGATTTCCCCGAGAAATTCAGCCTCGCTGCGCCCGAAGAGCTGCGTGGCGGCAGCATTCACGAACTGTACTCGCCCCGACTCGCTGGTGACGATCACGGCTTCTGGGGTCGCCGCGCTCCAGCGCTCCAGCTGACGTTGGTTACTTTGCCCCCGGTGCCGTTCGACCGCGTCGAGCAGGCAGCGACCCAGGATCAATCCGGAGCTAGTGCCCTTAATCAGGAACTCCTGAGCACCCGAGCGCAGCGCCTCGCGGCGAATCTGATCGTCCTGACTGCCGCTGAGCACGACGATCGCGACGGACTCGCGCGTTTTCCGGATGTGCGCGAGCGTTTGCGCGGGGCTGGCGTCGGGCAGGCATAGGTCGACGATCACTGCGTCGAAGCCTTGTGAGGTGAGCTCGCGTAGCCCTTCTTCGAGCCTCGGCGCCCGCGTGAGCTCGACCTGGTACTTTCCTAGCTCGCTCAGATGTTCTTCCACCCAATCTGCGTCGCCTGGATTGTCTTCAATCAGCAGGACTCGCAGCGTCTGTTCGTTGTCGGGAAGCGGTCGCGCGCTCAGCAACCTGCGTTCACTAGGAGCCGGCCGTTGCGCAACGTCCCCGGCCTGAGTCCGGGTTGTCCAAGGCTCGGCGCTTCCGCCTTTCAATGGCTGTTCCAGTTGCCCCATGCCGACTTAGTCCTCTTCCGGAGCGTCGGTGGAGCATTCCGTGGTCCTTCACGGAGTTGCTGCACCAGACACGTTAGCTCGAGAGTAAACGTGGGAACGGGCGCGTGTCATCTCACGACGTGGCGTGACCCGCGTTTCTCAGATTGGGAGGCAGAAGCAAGCCGGGGATCTTGTCACACCACCGCACACATGAGCCCAGTCGCCGTGGCCCTGCCTACGCAACCACTGGAAATGCCTGGGCAGGAAAGTCTGGGCAAGGAGCACGGGGACAGGGGCCAATCAGGACTGCGGGCTCTCATCGAGGGTGCTGCGGATGCGGCGCAGCAGCTCTTCGGCGCGAAATGGCTTCTCGAGCAGCACCGCGCCGGGCGGCAAGAGCTGCCGGTACCGATCGTCGGCGTAGCCGCTCGAGAACAGCACGCGCAGACCCGGTCGCAGGCCGCGCAGTTGCTCCCACGTCTCGGGGCCGCCCAGGCCCGGCATCACCACGTCCAAGAGCACGAGGTGCACCGGTTCCGTTCCGTCGCGTAGCAGTGCAATCGCATCGAGCCCGGTCGCGGCCGCGAGCGTGCGATAGCCGGCGCGCTGAAGAAT
>JBEHXA010000361.1:0-7805 GCA_048498935.1 Myxococcota bacterium | reverse complement strand
GCGGCCGCGCCACGGACGAAACAGGCCTCCCAACAAAAGGCCTAAAGAAGGGGGCGGGGTGACCGCGATTTTTTCGGGAATTGATCGGGAGGGTCTAGTGCTAATGAGGGTCAGGCGTTCGTGAACCCCAAGACCTATCGCTACCTTCTCTGGCCGCTCTGGTTCGTGATCGTCCCCGCAGCGCTGTCGGTACTCACGTACAACCTGGTCGCGCCCTCAGAGCAGGTGATTCAAGTCACGCTCTGGGACAACATCCAGTACTGGGTCAAGGATCAGCCGGTTCCGACCCTGATCGTCCTGTTCACGGCGTTCGAGATGCTGCTCTACAGCTATCGGCACGCCTTGCCGGGAGCGCAGTACCTGGGCACCACCGAACGCAGCGACGTGCCCAAGGGCGTGCGCCGCGAGTACGAGCAAGCGTCGCACCTCTTGGACGAGGCCGAGCGTATCCAACGCCGCAACCGCAGCGCGGTCGAGCGAGCGCTGACGAGTGACAGCCGCAGCGAGCTGAGCGAGTCGCTCGAAGACTTGCGCGACGCGATGAGCACGTCGCCCTTCGACGAGCGCGCCTTTTTGGAGCGGTACGATCGCGCCTCGCGGCTGGTCGGCAAGCACCTGGGCGCTTGGCAAAAGGGCGAGCTGCGCGAGTACCTGGAGTCGATCGGCGTGGCCGTCGGCGTGGCGCTGCTGCTCCGCGCCGGTGTGGTGGAAGCATTCAAGATCCCGAGCGGCTCGATGCTGCCAACGCTGCAGATTCAGGATCACATCTTCGTGAACAAGCTGGCCTATGGCCCGCCCATCCCATTCACGAACATGCGGCTGTTCTCGCGTTTGCCGCCGAAGCGGGGCGACGTGATGGTGTTCGAGTACCCGGATCCGAACCCGGCCGCGGAACGCCAAGACTTCATCAAGCGCGTGATCGCGCTCGAAGGCGACGAGCTTTCGGTCGAAGCTGGCCACCCGATCATCAACGGCTGGCGCGTGCCGAGCTGCCTGGTCGGAAAGTACGAGTTCGACGAAGGCCCCGAGGGCTCACTCAAGCGCGGCGACCTCTACATGGAGTACTTGAACGAGTACTCGTACCTCACCCTCTACGAGGACGGCCGAACCGAAGGGCGGCAAGGCCCGTACCACGTGAAGCCGGGCGAGACGTGGGTGCTCGGCGACAACCGCAACAACAGCAGCGACTCCCGCGCCTGGTACGGCGGTCGTGGCGGCGGCGTGCCGGACGCGAACATCAAGGGCCGCGCCATGTTCGTGTGGCTCAACTTCAAGAAGAACGGCTGGCCCGACGTGGACCGCCTGTTCACTCACGTGCTCGGCACCCCGAAGCTACCGGTGGGCGCGCCGCCCGAAATCTTGGCTGGCATCGATCGCTGCCTGAAGGAGCGACCGGAGCGCACCACTCCGCCGAACCCCGATTCGAACGAAGGCGCGCACCGAGCCCGCTAGGCCTTCTTCAGGCGCGGGGCTTCGAAGGCGGGCGCTTTACGCCGAGGCGCAGGATGGGCTGTACGCCGCTGGGCCGCAGCTCCTGACGCAAGCGGGCATGCGGTGAGCAATCGGGGCGGGTGTGGCTCAGCCCTCCGGCTAGCAAGATCCCCAAAAGCCGGGCCTCCACGTCGGGAGGGGTACCGTAGGGACTGTCCGCGCTCGTGCGTCGCATCGTTGGAGTAGTACGCCCACAGTGGAGGGGTCCTTCCCCGCGGGCCGGAAAGGCGGGTTGCGCGGGACGCCGCGGGCCGAGGCCGTGCTACACCCCCGCCGGTGCAACACCTCGATTTCCTCGACATCTGCTCGATCATGCTCGGCATCTTCTTCACGATTGCCAAGCTCGACGCGCAGGGTCGAAAACCGAGCGATTTTGCCCACGTGCCGACAGCCGACTTCGAGCGTTGGCGCGACTGGACGGTGTCGATCTACCGGCTCGGCAGCGGAATGTGCTTTCTGCGGGTGATTTTTCACCAGGGCTGGGCGCTGTACCTGAGCCGCCAGGTCGTGACCGGACCGGCAGCGCCTCGCTCCATGATGTACGTGGGCCTGGCCGTAGACGCGGCCCTGATCGCGATCCTGATCGCCACGTTCTTGCGCGCCAACCGCGCGCGCGAACTGCGGCGCCAACTCGGCATCGTCCTCACGCCGCTCACGCCGCAACAGCGCGCGGCGCTAGCAAGCGACGAAGACGACGCGACCACAAAGCGTGATTGAAGCGACGGCCAACGACCTCGGGCGCGAATCGGCACGAACGCCGAGGCCCCCCGGTACTGCCCTCACACGTAGCGGTTGACCAGGTTCTCGAGCGCTTCTTGCCGACCCGAGCGCGGCTTGGGGTCGAGCCCCTTGTCGAGCGCCAAATCGCTCAGCTCTGCCAGGCTCAGCTTGCCGCCTGCGATGCGTTCGCCCAAATCGGTGCGCCAGCCCGCGTAGCGCTCGCTGACCGCTTGCTCGAGCTTGCCGTCGCTGACGATCTTTTCAGCGACGAGCAGCGCTCGCGCCAGCACGTCCATGCCGCCGATGTGTGCGTGGAATAGGTCCGAGGGGTCGATGCTCTGGCGGCGCAGCTTGGCGTCGAAATTCATGCCGCCGGTCGTGAAGCCGCCGTGCTTGAGGAACGTGGCGAGCACCAGCGACAGCTGCGGCACGTCGTTCGGAAACTGATCGGTGTCCCAGCCCAGCAGGTCGTCACCGCGGTTGATGTCGAGGCTGCCGAAAACACCGTTGGCGTAGGCGTAGGCGACCTCGTGCTGGAATGAGTGACCCGAGAGAATCGCGTGATTGGCCTCGATGTTGACCTTGAACTCTTTCTCGAGCCCATAGCGCTGCAAGAAGGCCAGCACGGTCGCCGTGTCGTAGTCGTACTGGTGCTTGGTCGGCTCCTTCGGCTTCGGCTCGAGCAGGAGCGTGCCCTTGAAGCCGATCTTGTGCTTGTGCTCCACCACCAGGTTCATGAAGCGCCCGAGCTGGTCGAGCTCGCGCTTGAGATCGGTGTTGAGCAGCGTCTCGTAGCCCTCGCGCCCGCCCCACAGCACGTAGTTTTCGCCCTTCAAGCGCTGCGTGACGTCGAGCATCTTGCGCACCTGGGCGGCTGCGAACGCGAACACCTCCGGATCGGGGTTGGTGGCAGCGCCGCTCATGTAGCGCGGGTGGCTGAATAGGTTGGCCGTGCCCCAGAGCAGCTTCACCCCTGTTCGCGCCATCTCGCGCTCGGCGCGACCGATGATGCGATCGAGATTCTCGTGGCTCTCTTTCAGCGTCGCGCCTTCAGGCGCGATGTCGCGATCATGAAAGGTGAAGAAGGGAGCGCCGAGCTTCTGAAAGAACTCGAACGCGACGTCGAGCTTGAGCTCGGCGGCCTCGAGCGCGTTACCGACCTTGAACCACGGCCGGTCGAAGGTGCCGCCTCCAAACACGTCGGACCCCGGCCAGGCGAAGCTGTGCCAGTAGCACACGGCGCAGCGCAGATGGTCGGCCAGCCGCCTGCCCAGCACCAGGCGGTCGGCGTCGTAATACCGGAAGGCCAGCGGATTTTGGCTGCTGGGTCCTTCGTAACGGATGGCCTCGATCCCCGAGAAAAACGGCTGGGTCATGGAGGCGACCCTATCGCAACGGTCTCGGCCCCGCAACCGATACCAGGAACCGATTCCACAAGCGCGCGAAATGAATTTATTCTTAATTTACCAATATTTATCAATATCCACAGGCTCGGCAAATTCACAACAAAACTTGTAATAGCGCCTTGCGCTACGCCACCAAGCGATCGCCAATTATGTCATTAAATAATCGATCTTATTAAGCAATTCACACACAACCAAGCCACGTCCTCGCGTCGCGATTTTATTAATCTTGTTAACTATCACCAAGCCCAGACACTGGCGGCGGTGGTCAGCGCTTGGTGGTCATGGCAGACAGCGCCCATGATCGAGACCGCGCTGCCGCGCCCGGCAGGCGCTCAGGCCCGCGACCCCGAACCTCGGCAGGTGCTGTCCTTGAGCCGTTTCGCGGGGGCCGTCACGCTGGGCACCATCCTGGTCGTGCTGTTCGGCGCCGTCGTGCGCATCACCGGCTCCGGCGCAGGCTGCGGCCAGCACTGGCCGAGCTGCAACGGGCAGATCGCTCACCTGCCCCAGCGCATCGAGACCTGGATCGAGCTCGGACACCGCACCACGTCGGGTTTGGACTTCCTCAGCGTGGTCGCGCTGGCAGTGCTCGCGTGGCGACGCCTATCCGAGCGGCACCCGGCTCGGGTAGCCGCCTACGCGGCGCTCGCGCTGATGTTCGTTGAGGTCGCGCTGGGTGCCGGCCTGGTGCTGCTCAACCTGGTCGGCACCAACATGTCGTTCCATCGGGCCGTGGTGATGCCGGCGCATCTGGTGACGACCTCGTTGCTGATCGGTTCGCTGGCGGCGTGCACCTACTTCAGCTCGGCAGGGCGGCTATCCCCGAGCGCGAGCTCCTCCGAGCGAAGCGCGGCAACGCTGCGGCGGGCGTTCGGCTGGGTGGTCGCAGCAGGGCTGCTACTGCTGCTCGTTTCGATGACCGGAGCCGTGACCGCGCTCGGCGACACCGTGTACCCGGTGCAGGGTGCGACAGCGCTCGAGCACGTGCGCAACGACCAGAGCGAAAGCGCGCACTTTCTAGGTAGGTTGCGGATGGTTCACCCGTTACTGGCCCTGCTGGGCGTCGCAGCGCTGTGGACTGCGGCCAGCCGCGCGCGTGAAGCTTCGAGCACGGCGCCCGTGCAACGGCTCGGCGCGCTGCTCTATCTGGGCGGGGCACTGGCGCTCGGCATCGGGGTCGCGAATATCTTGCTGGGTGCCCCCGGCTACATGCAGGTGGTCCACCTGACCATGGCTTGCCTGCTGTGGCTCGGTAGCGTCGTGCTCGGTTGTATGCTGGCTGACGCGCGCCGCGTCGCCCGATAGCGAGTCCTCCCATGAACATCGTCAATCCCGCCAACGCCGAGGTCGTGAAGAGCCTGCCCGAAACCGACCCGACGAAGCTCCCCGAGCTGGTCGCGCGCGCCCGCTCTGCGCAGCGCGCTTGGGCCGCAACCGCGCCGACCGAGCGCAAAGCCGTACTGGCGCGGTTTCGTCAGGCGGTCGAGCAGCAGCGCGAAGAGCTGGCGCAAACGCTCACCCGTGAGGTGGGCAAGCCCATCGCGCAGTCGCGCAACGAGCTGAGCGGGCTCCTGCCGCGGATCGATTTCTTCTTGGAGCATTTCGAAGCGGAGCTCGCGCCGCGCGTCGTGCTCGGCACCGCGAAGGAAGCACTGGAAGAGCGCATCGCCTTCGAGCCGCTCGGCGTCGTCGCCAACATCTCGGCCTGGAACTACCCGTACTTCGTGGGCTCGAACGTGTTCGTGCCGGCGCTCTTGACCGGCAATGCAGTCCTATACAAGCCGAGCGAGCTCGCAAGTTTGACCGGTCTAGCTATCGGCTCACTGCTCCATCAGGCGGGCGTGCCCGAAGCCGTGTTTCAGACCCTGATCGGCGGCCGCGAGCTCGGAGCAGCGCTGCTTGCCCAGCGCCTCGACGGCGTATTTTTCACCGGCTCGTACGCGACCGGCCGCAAGATCGCCGAAGCCGTTGCGCCGCGCATGGTGCGCTTGCAGCTCGAGCTGGGCGGCAAGGATCCGGCTTACGTGACCGACGAGGTAGACGTCGCCAAGGCAGCGGCGGCGCTGGCCGACGGCGCCTTTTACAACACGGGGCAAAGCTGCTGCGCCGTCGAGCGCATCTACGTGCACGAGCGGGTCTACCCGGCGTTCCTGCAAGCGTTCGTGGCCGAGGTTAAGGGCTTCCGCCTCGGCGATCCGAGCGACGACGGCACCTACATCGGGCCGCTGTGCCGCGGTGAGCTGGCGCTCGGTGAGTTGGCCGAGCAGGTCGCCGACGCGGAGCGGCAGGGCGGCCGGGTCCTCACGGGAGGCAAGCGCGCTACCCGCCCCGGCTTCTATTTCGAGCCCACCGTGATCGCCGACGCGACCGCGAACATGCGCGTGATGCGAGACGAGAGCTTCGGACCCATCATCGGCATCGCTGCCGTCTCGAGCGACGAAGCCGCGCTCGCTGCGATGGCAGACACCGACTACGGCTTGACCGCCGCTGTTTACACGCAAAACGAGGCGCGCGCCGAAAAGCTCCTGGAAGACTTGCCGGTCGGCAGCGCCTACGTGAACTGCTGCGACCGGGTGAGCCCACGCTTGCCGTGGACGGGTCGCAAGCATTCAGGCATCGGCTCCACCCTCTCCACGCTCGGCATTCAGGCGTTCGTGCAGCCGAAGGCTTGGCACATCCGCCGCGGCTGAGCTTGGGCGCTCAAGGGCGCGCTTCGGGCTGGTCGTGGCGCTCGCTGCCGACCTCGGCCGAGACCAGCTGGAAGCGACCGTTGAGCTTCTCGAACATCGCTACCCCGTGGCGCGCCTGCTTGAGCTCGCGGAGCCCCAACGAAAGGCTCGCCACCAGGTCCGCGTTGAGACGCGCGTGGCTGCCCTCGACCGAGATTTCGATGGTCTCCATGCGAAAGCGCAGCCGCTGCCCGGCAACGCGAGCTCGTCCAGCCGCAGCCACCAGCGCGTTCCGCCCCTGTAGCGGCTCCGGGTAGTCGGACAGGACGACCGAGACCTCGGGCACGGCGTGCTGCTCGAGCGCGTGCGCCAGGTCGACCTCACTTTCGTTGGCCGCCTTCACGATGGCCTCGGCCACCTCGCGCACGCGCTTTTCGTCGGTCGGGTAGAGCAACAGCCCGAGCCCGAAGGCTGCAGCGAGCGCGATCACGACCAGGCGCTTGGTCCGGGAGGCAAGCATCGGCCAAGCCTAGCGGATCCGTTGCTCGGGTGCGCTCGGCGCGTGCTATGAGCGCTCGCCGTGATGGCCCAGTTGTTTTTTCCCTACCTCACGGTCGTGGGGTGGGTGCTGGGTCCGGTGGCGTTCGGGGTGCTGTGGCGTCGGCTGGGGGCGCCGGCTGCGGCGCCGCGCCGGCTGTTCGACGTGTCGTTCTACGGCTGCCAGACGGTGATCACATTGTGCTCGCTGTGGATCGCGCGGATCGATCATACGTCGGCGTCGCTCCCGCTGCTGGCCACGTCCGGCTGGCTGCTCACCGCAGGCCTAGCCTGGCTGGTCAGCGTGTGGCTCAAGCACCCGCGCCAGCAGCGCGGCGCGTTCATCGCCACCCTCAGCCAGAGCAACAACGGGTTTACGCTGCTGGGCTTCGTCGCGTTGGTGCTCTTCGGTGAGAGCGGGCTGGCTCAAGCTGCCTACTCTCAAACACTGACGGCACCCTTCCTGCTGCTGTTCAGCTTTCCGGTCGCCCGCCTGTACTCGAGCCTGGGAGCTGCCGCGGGGCGCTCGGTGGGGCGCGTGCTGCTCGACAACATCGCCGACCCGCGAGTGTTCTTGCCTCTCGCCACCATCAGCCTCGGACTTTTTCTCAACCTGGCCGGCGTCGCGCGACCACCCGAACTGAGCAGCGTGATTCGCCCGCTGATTTACCTGGGCACGGCTTGCTCCGGTACCGCAGTCGGGTTGGTCTTCCGGGGCGCGCAGCTCCAGCGCTACTGGCGCGAGAACGTCGTGTCGTTCGTGTACCGCTCGACGCTGTACCCGCTCTACTACGCGACGCTAGGGTGGCTGTTCGGGCTGGGCGCGCTCGACGCGCGAATCTTGCTGCTCTACGGCTTCGTCCCGAGCGGGCTGCTCGCCAACTACCTGGCGATTTCGTTCGAGCTCGACACCGAAATGACGAGCTCGGTCTTCGTGGTCAGCACGGTCGCGTTCATGCTGCTGGTGCTCCCGGCGTACGCC